>PHCA01000010.1:0-16309 GCA_002842085.1 Chloroflexi bacterium HGW-Chloroflexi-1 | reverse complement strand
TTGGCCAGGAAGAACAGGTCGCCATCCTCGAGGCGCCGGTGGTGGTAGAGCACCCCCGGCGCATCGGCGATAGCCACGTCGGAGGGGAGGGCCTGGTCCAGCGCGGTGCGTAGCGCCTGCCGTTCGGGGGGGATGACGGTCGTTGCGGCCGGCAGTACCGCAGCCGCGGGACGGCCATCCACCAGCGTGGGCGTTGGCTCGATGGCGATCACTGACCCCCCGGCGGCGACGAACCGATTTAGCAATTCCACCGTATGGCGGGCCAGCGTCGTTCCCGGCGGGATGACCACTACCCGATAGCGCATCTCGCCGATGCGCAGGAAAACATCACCCCCCTCGCTTGCCACTGCCGCGTATTTCTCCATCAGCATCTCATCGCCGAAGTGGTAATCCCGGTGCAACGCCAGCAGGTCGTCGTTGAGGCCGCGCAGGCGCCGGTCCAGCTCACGCACCCGGTGAACGGCGCCAGGCGAGTACACTGTCCAGGCGCTGGCGATGGGATGGAGCACCAGCACGTCCACCACCCGCTGCCCCTGGCTGAGCGCATAGGAGAGGCGGGCGAAGTAGTCGTCGAGGAGCCGGTTCTCCGGCCACCAGGGCTGCTGATAGAAGATGTTAGCCGGGTAGTCTCGCTTGCGGGCGCCACGCATGGAGTAGAGGCTGAGGTGCGGGGTGAGCAGGTTGACCCCCAGCACGTAGAGGTGATCGCCGATCCATTTGCGTTGCGGAAAGTTGAAGTCCTGCCCGGCGCAGCCGTAGGCCTCGCACAGCACCCGCTTGCGACCCAACTGGCAGGCTACGCTGTCCACCTGTTTGGCGGTGATAGGCTGGTCGATGTGCCGCTCCAGCTTGTCGATGCCGGGGATGTGCATATACTCGTAGTAGGGCATGGCGGCGCCGATCCAGGAGACCTGCTCCAGAAGAGTATTTTCGGCCATATAGTGGCCGGTAAAGGCCAGGTTGTGAGCCTCACACCAATCGTACATCTGCTTTCCCCAGCTTTCCAGGAAGCGGCGGGTGACCGTGCGCCAGTAGTCGTAGCGGATGGCCGGGCTTTCGGGGGTATCGTACACCAGGGCCGGCAGGTGATCCAGCAAGTCGTAGCCATTTTGCCGGGCAAAGTACTCCGGGAAGCCGTCGGTCCAGGGCAGGCGGATCGGCCCGCCGGCTATGTTGCCCACCTGGAAGATGAAACAAGGCTCGTCGGTGAAGATGCCGGGGATGGTCTGCCCGAACTCCTCGCCCACGGCCCGGGCATACGCTTCGTGGGTGGTCCGGATGAAAGCCCGCACCGCCTCCGGGTTGAGCATGTCCAGGTAAGTGTAATCGTTGAACCACTCGACGCCCAGCGGGACGGTGTGGGGGTAGAACTGCACCAGCCATTCCTCTCCCCACTGGACATTGGTCAAATCGTCTTCGCTGCGGACTGGACGGAAGTCGGTGAGTTGTCCGTCTACCTGGCGGGCCAGGAAGGCCCGCAATCGCTCCTGCATGAGCGCCGGTTTGTTGTCCGGCTTGCAGACGAGCACCTTCATCCGGTAATCGGGGTTGGGGGCCACGCTGAGACCGCCGGCAAAGCCGCTGGGCCACTTGTCCTCGTCGTACAGCCAGGCCCGCATCCCGCGCTTTTTTGCCTCATCCACCGCGGTGCGCACCCGGTCAAACCACTCCGGCGTCAGGTAGGGCGTTTCCAGGCCCACGCGGGCGTGCATGAAGAAGCCACCCCAGCCCCCCGCTTGCATCAGGGCGATCTGGCGGCGCAGCTCGCCGTCCTCGAGCCGGTCGTTCCACGACCAGAAGGGGACAGGGCGGTAGTTGGCAGACGGATTTTGGAACAGTTTCAGGTTCATAGCAGCATTCTCTTATTATCCGGATGCAATACCTGACAGGTTTTCGAGGTTACTTGTCAGCATGCATACGCCTTTGAGATTGCTTCGCAAAAAACGCTCGCAATGACACGGCGGCTGAGTAGTTACTTTGATTGGACCGAATCCGGCTTGAAGCGCTACTTCGGGAAACCTGTCAGGTCTTGACACAATGACATTAGCCACGCCTCGAAGACCGCCTCGATGTTCTCCCGGGGCACGCCGATCCCCCACTCGCACTGGGCGATCACCCCGCCGCGACCGTCGTCCAGGGCCGCGCGCACCCGGCGCACGGCGGCCTTCACGTCCTCCACGGCGCCAAATGGCAACACCCACTGCCGGTCGATCTCGCCCCAAAACGTGATCTTCCCCTTGAACCGCCGGCCGATTTCCTCGATGTCCATGCAGAATAACTGCGAGTTGAGCGCAGCGACTCCGATTTCGATCAAATCCGGGACGATCGGCAAGATGTACCCGTCGGAGTGGAAGAAGACGAACTTGCCAGCGTCGCGGATGATCCGGGTATACTCGGCATAGAGGGGCTTAAAGAACTCCCGCCACATCTGCGGGGAGATCAGCAGGCTATGCTGAGATCCCCAGTCATCCATGAAGGAGATGCCATCCACGTCCGTCTTCGCCCACAATTCCAGCTCGCGCAGGAAGAACTCGTGGACCAGGTCGCGCAGCCGATACACCTCCCGAGTACCCCAGGCCAGATCCATCATCAGGTTCTCGGCGCCACGCAGAAACTGCATGCGCTCGAAGGGGCGGACCGTGGTTCCGATAAGGACGAACTGGTCGGTGGCGGCGCAACTGGCGTTGACCCGGCTGAAGTCGGCCTCGTCCAGGATCTCGTAGGGCGGGCGCAGGTGAGCCAGCGCCGACCGATCGGCCAGAGGCGGCGCCTTCACCTCGCCTATGACACCGGGCTCGGCCACGGTGAAGGGGCAGCCCCAGGCATCGACGTACGTGCCGACGACGGCCTCGGTCCCTCGGGTGCGGCGCCCAACCCCGTAGCGCACGTCAGGCGCGGCGAAATCGGGGGGAAAGCGCGCCAGCAAGGCGTCCATTTCCGCCTTGCGGAACATGGTGATGCCGGGCAGCGCCCACAGCTCGCGCGGGGCACGATCGGGGCATTGAAATGCAAGAGCGCGCTGCACGCGCTCGCGACCGGTCATAGGGACCTCCTTTTGCTCCACCACACAGCATCAGCGGTAGCACCCATATTCCCTGACGGCGTCATACATTGCCCATACGTTCTCAAGCGGCACGTCCGGTGGAAGGTTGTTGGCCTCGCGCAATGTGAACCGCCCACCATCCATCACGCCGCTTTGCAATATCCTGCGAACTTCAGCGCGCACCTGCTCTGACGTTGCACGCCCAAGGAATGTAACTGTTGGACCGCCGATCAGCTCCACATCATTGCCGAGGATGCGGCGCATCATACCGAGGTCAATTGGGAAGCCGGTGTCAAAGCTCCGGACGTTGAGCTTCTCGTGCAGGTACTTCAAGTGGTGGCTGACGTTACCGCACAAGTGCATGGAAATCGGACCGCCGCCGGACAGCTCGTCCACCAGGCGCTTGTGGAATGGGAAGACCAGCTCGCGATACATCTCGTTTGAAATCAATTGAATGGAATCGTCGGCGAAGCCCCACTCCTGCGGCTTCGAGGCCATGCCCAGGCGCTTGCGATACGCTCGTATGCGCTCGATGATAGCAGTCGTGATGAAATCAAGCAACTCAAGCGCATAATCCGTGTCAACCGCCAGGTCCGTCATGAATTCAGTTGCACCACGCACGTTACATGCAACGCTAACAGGTCCATCGGTGCCCAGGCCACAAGGCATGACGCTGGCAATTGGCTTGCCGTGAAATGTGTAGCCTGACTCTGGCATCCGCTGCATGTGCGCGTAGAATTCCCAGTTGCGCTTCATCAGCCCGCCGGTGAATGGGTCGGGGATGCCTGCATCAAACAGCATGCGTTTACGCGATTCATCCTTGAGCAATGGAGCTACATCAGGCACCTGGTTGGGATAGAAGCGCACTTCGCATCCAAGCCATGCAGCTTCATACACATTTTGAAAGCCAACCTCAACGCTCCAGCCATCCTTCGGCAGCCCCATCTCTGCATCTTGCGGGATGTAATGCCGCTCGAAGAATTGATGCTCCAACTCTCGCTCAAGCATCAACTGCGGGTCGGTGAAGCATTGCTGGAACGTTATTCCGCGCGCATTCACATCTTTGCGCCACATCGTGTAGCGAACGTTTGTGCCGATGATCATCGGCACGCGTATCGGCTGGCGCTTATGATATGCTTCCCACACCCGCTGAACTTCTTCATTGTGCTTTTCGAAATCCCCCACAGGCGCCTTGAGTTGTATTGCCACCATCTATGCATCCCTCCTCAGGTACAACGGCTCACGTGACCCGTCCTTCACTGGTTGTCCGGCGGCAGGTCTGGCAGGGCCCCGGTCGCCGGGTCGTAGCGTCCGTATTTCTTCGCGGCCTCCACAATTGCGAAGATGTTCTCGTCGGGTGTCTCGCGCCCGCACTGGTCGCCGGTCGAAAGAATGAACCCACCCCCTTGCCCGGCGTCACGCATTGCCTGGATGGCTTTGTGTTCCACCAGTTGCGGCGTGCCGAGCCACATCACGTCCGTGGTATGCAGGTTGCCCATAAAAGCCATCCGTCGCCCATGGGTGCGCTTGACCTCCGCCAAGTCGATGTCGCCCATAGGCGGAACCTCCAGCGGGTTCAGCATGCCCACGTCCGTGTCCGCCGCCAGCATGTCGGCCAGCGCCCGGCTCTTGCCGCAACTATGCAGCATGGTGGGTATCCCCGCGTCCCTGGCCATTCCGGACCATCTCTTCAGGGCCGGAATGGCGTACTTGAGCGCCAGGCGCGGCGCGGCGAGCGTGATCGTTCCCGACCCGCCAAATAGGATGTAGTCCGGACCCGCCTGAAGGGCGAGTTCCATCAATCGCGTGCCGCGTTCGAGATCCCACTCGAACCAATCCTGAAGGATTTCCGGTGTGTCTATCTCCGCGTAGGACAACGCTGCGATGCCGCCGTGAACATAGCAGTTCCACATGTGGAAACCGGGATAGGTGATGGTTACGCCGAAGGCATAGTCACGCTTGCGGCAGGCCTCGCGGAACGTCTCCAACGTCCTCACATCGAGCGATTTCGGCATGGGTTGCGTATGTTTGAACTTCCGGAAATCCTTCGTCAGATCCTTGATGAGTTTCTCCGGGGTGGCAGGTTGATCCCCGCGGAAGCAGACACTCACCTCGGTCAGTTCGCCGTCCGGTGTCGAGACTGTTGCCGTGCGCACCATCGCGTCGCGCGCCGGATCCACCTCGCAACGGGTCTTCCACTCGGCCTGCGCGGGTTCGTCGATCGTGGGCAATCCGAACTCGGGAGCCGTCCATGCGTCCATGCCGAAATAGTCGGCAGCATCCAGATACGCCTGCCACAACGGAACTCCTCCCCTTCCTTCCGTCCAGAAATCATGGCCGGTCAGACCAGTGCGCTTCAGGGGAATGTAGGTCGAGATATCCGGCGCCACCGGGACGCGGTCGGGCGCCTGGTTACGCATTGCCGTCAGGACTCGCTCTTTTGGTGTCATTACTGCGCTCATTGCGGCAGCCTCCCATCAGCCAGGCCGAACTCCTCAGCCGCCTCAGTGAACACGGCCAGGTTCTCGAGCGGCGTGCCCGGGCAGACGTTTGCCCCGTCGCCGAGCAGCAGTCCGCCGCACGGCGCCATGGCTTCCAGGGCCTCGAGGCAGGCCTGCTTGACCTCCTGCTTGCTTCCGTTGCGCATTAGCATGGGGTTGATGTTCCCCGATAACAGCATCTTGCCGCCCAGGTTCTCGGCCGCCACGCTGGGTGGCACCTGATAGCCGAAAGCGTCAAAGCTGTTGACCTTTAAATCTTCCACGAGGGCCTTGTGGAGATGCGCGCTCTTGCCGCACATGTGCATCGAACGCAATGCGCCGGGGGGCGAGATCGTCTCGTAGAGCATTCTATCGTACGGGACGACGAATTCCCGGAACGCCTTCGGCGACATGATCTGGGATGAATCCTCGGCCAGGCCCAGGCAGGTCCGCGGCCGGGGGTCAACGGTGCGATAGTATTCCTCCGTCCGGATCAGCCCCCGGGTGATCTTGCCCAGGAACCTGTGGCAGGCTTCGGGGTATTCCAGCATCCACCAGTAGAAATCCATGCCCGCCAGGTCGATGGCAATCATGTGCGGGCCGATACCGCTGATGCCCAATTGCCCGAGTTCCACGCGACCCTCCCGGCCGCCGAACGTCAGCCTGGTCTGTCCGGCCAGCTCCTTCATTTCCAGCCACCAGTCGCGGACCCTGCCCCACAGTCCCGCGTCAGTCGGAGGGATTTCAAAGCGTTCCATCAGCTCGACGGTGCGGATCGTCGGGCACGCCTGGAGGGTCTCGTTTTCGGGCCAGATCACCTCCGCGCCGAATGCGTCGGCATCGATCACATTGTCGAAATAGGGCCCGACCGTGATCGCCAGACCGCAGCAGACTGTGTCCTCGGGAATGTTTTCCAGCCGGTACTTGGTGAACTGAAGGAGCCAGTGGTACTGCGTCTCGGCGTCCTTGAAGATCTCTTGGTAGGGGATCTCGAAGACCGGGGCGAAATACCGCGGCACCAGGCAGAAGCCCACCGGCGCCTGGTCCACGTACTTGAACCGCTCCCGGGCCTCCATGCGTTTGCGGCTTGTCTCCATCTTCTCGGGCGGGTAATCGATCAGTGCGAGCGCCGCCGGTTTCGGACGACCTTCATAGTCGAGGATCGAGGTGTTGATCGGGATTGGTGAAGTGTCGTGTCCCGTCCACAGCAGCACTCCGCCGCAGCGCGGGAACCGGGCCTTGCATGCCTTCATGCCGGCGCAGAGTACTTCGGCCTGGCTGGCCTGGCTCCAGGCGACATATTCGGCCAGGTCCCGCGGCTCCCGGCCGTGGGCGGCCACCAGGCGCGGCCAGTCGATCCACCAGCGCGTCGGGTGACTCCAGAAGGGGCTGTCGGCCGTTGCGGGAAAGACCGGCAGGCCGCCGGCGTACTTCTCAATCTGCTCGACGGGGCTGGCGCCCGGGCAGCCGAGCTCGGAACGAAACAGGGCGTCGTCCGCTGACCAGTAGCGTTGCGCCTCTTGCATGTTGCCGAAGGCATTCCAAGGGCCGTGGACGTCCCAGTGCAAGCCCTTGCCGAAGTCGTCTGCGGCGGCACAGGCCCGCGGGCCGGAGGGCGAGGTGTGAATGAACCGCCGGCCGCTGTCGAGTTGGCCGACCAGCGCCGCCAGCCGCTTGAGCATAGGGTGGTCGGGCGAGCAGGGTTTGCCCGTGCCGGTCTTGTTGCCCTCCAGGTCGCCCTGGAGCTCATTGCCGCCGCTCCAGAGGGTCAAGCTGACGTGATGGCGCCGCCGCTCGATGAAGGAGCGAGCGATCCGCTCCATCTCCCCGATGCTCGTCTCGTCCTCCGGCGGCCAGTTTTCGATCCCCGAGGAGGTCAGCGGGAATTCCTGCCAGACCATCAACCCCAGCTCGTCGCAGAGGTCGTAGAACCACTCCTTCTCCAGGAAGCCGCAGGCGTTGATGCGGAGCATGTTGCAGCCGAGATCGCGATAGACGTTCAGACGTGTCTCGTAGTCCGCGCGCGTCAGGTCGGCGTAGTTGGCGCGAATCGGCGCGAAGTTGACGCCTTGGAGAAAGACCGGCCGGCCGTTGACCACGCAGACCCACGGGTCGGCCTCGCAAGGAGCGCCTTCGCACGGAACCCAGTCCACGTGTCGGAACCCCACGCGGCGGAAGACGCTGTCCTGTTCGACGCCTTCGTCGTCCACCAGGCGGCAGGTCACCGTGTACAGAGGTTGGTTGCCTTCCAGGTTGGGCCACCACAACTCCACCGGCAGATCGTCCCAGGCGACGCCCTGCCCAGTCCCACGTGTAGTTGAACCGGGTCTTCCATTCGGTCATCCGCGACGTGTAGCCGAACTGTCCCAGCCAGCGAGGCGGCACGTCGAAGACGATCTCCACCTCGTTGCCACGGTCCTTGAGGAAACCCGTCACGTCGAACACGTGCGGCACGTGCGTGCCCTGGAATGTGGCCGCCTCCCGACCGTTCACGAAAACCCAGCCGCTGTAGTCGAGCCCCAGGCAGTTCAGGCGATAGGTAGACCGTCCGTCGAACCAGTCGTCGGGAATAGCGGCCCGGTATATCCAGTGGCGGTTCTCCACCCACTCGCACAGGCGACTGTTCAGGCCCAGGTTCCAGTCCGGGATAATCCCCGCCTGGCGCAGGGCGGCCTGGACCGAGCCGGGGACACGCGCGGGAACCGGCCCGACGTCCACCGCCTTTGCCGGGGCCATCGTGCCGCAGGCATTCTCGAATCGCCAAAGGTGCGGTGTGTAGCCCGACAGGGTCCAGGCGAGTATTGACAGGTCGCAGGTCCTTTTCATAAGTCCATTGTCCCGCCTCAGGGTTTGCTCCTGATAATCTAGCGTATTCATGCAGATTCCTTCTTCCTCACCAGTGAGACGGCTACTTTTCAGCCGTGCCCTGAGCAGTTACCTCCCTATAAAATAAAATCAAATGCGTATAACGTGGCCTTAGTAAGCTCGATCTGGGCAAGCATAGATGGCCCACTGGAGAGGGACGGCAACCCCTCTTTCCCCTTCCAGCGAATAGTAGCTTCCAAATGGTCACCGGTAATGACCTGGCAATCATCAAATGTATAACCGGCAATTGGCTGACGATTATCTTCATTGATGAGTTGCACCCGAACCTGCCCACCGGAACGGGTAACTACATTAAGCGAAAGTTTGCTCTCCACTTTTGCACCAGTTCGTTCTGCTATCACCACCAATGGTGACAATACAATATAATCGGTCAGCGCCGCCTCGTAACCAATAATTCTGTTTTTGGGCCATTTAGCAAGCCCAATCCTGCTCCACCCACCCTTTTCCGGCGCGCTCTTGACAAACTCGGCGTAAGAGATGCCCTTGCCACACCAGCCGTGTCGGTCCAGGGAGCCGCAGAAGTAGAGCCAGGTCTCATCGCCAACGTCAATCGGGTAGGCGGCGGTGTAAAGAGCGCCGCGTGCCCAGTCGGGCATATCCTGAGCGGATAGCCAGTCAGGGCGTCCGGTGACGTGTTGCCAACGTCCTCCTCTTTCAGTCTGGTAAACTATGGTGATATCTACTCGTCCGACATCGCCATAATGAAACATCCCTGGCTCGTAATAAGCAATAGGCAATTGATGACGAAAATTCCACAAGAAACCCACAGTAGTTCCTTCAGTGGGCAGCAAGCCAACTCCATAATAATCGGTGCTGTTAAACCCCTGCGCCTGCGATAGCAGGTCGTCGTATTCATCAGGAATCAAGGCGCTAACCGGTTGAGTTGCCTTGCCCCGTGCCCATTCAGCCGTGAAGAACGAACGACGGGACAGGCGTCTAATGGGTAAATTGTGCTTGAGGGCAATACGCGCACATCCGGAGTAATTGTCCCACACGCTGGTAATGACATCCATCCACGGCCACACGGGGTCGGGCGAATCCAATTCCCAATGCAGGCCGTCAGCGGAGTGGGCAGTGAAATATCCTGGTTTATTAATTTTTTGCGGATATTGGCGCACTCTATTGGGGCTTGCAGATCCAAATGCCCGGTAACGTGCCGATGGCGCCGCGGTGGGATCAATCAACACCGAAGTGGAATGGAACGGGAGGTCGGTAAGATGATTCCTTGTGCTCCCGCAGCATTCGATTAGCCCATAACTTGGGCGTCGCCAGTTCATACCATCGTCGCTTTCCACACAGCCCACCGCGATAACATCCGCACCATCCCAGTTTTTCGGCCACGCTTGATACCACATGCGAAATACGCTGCCATCCCGGATAACCGAGCCGTAGATGGATACTCCAGCAGCATCGGCATCGGTCTCACCCTGCAACACCGGCTCATCCAGAATAGTGGGCCGATATAGCTTTACCTGGATCCCCTCGGAGAGAGCCACAACCTGGGGATGCCCTTCACATATAATTTGCATTTTGACTACCTCCTTAGCTTTTATATCCTGCCTCTACCCTGTGCCATGCGGTATCTTTCATGTCCACTACAAGAAGGGCGTATTGGTTGCCACTCAGCGTGGTGACACTATAATTTTATCCTTCGGTATTGATGACCCGCGAGATAATGGAGAAATTTTGCTGCCATCTATCGGGCGGGACATCTTCGGTTATGCCAAGCAGGAATCGGTCACCTGGAGCTGCTTCTTTCAGAATTTGGCGCGTAGTTTCCTCGATCACACTGGGCTCGGCCAGATGCACGGAAGAAGGGAAATTAATCCATAAAACCTTATCCGGCCACATCCGTCGGGCTTCTGCTACGCTCATATCGCAGTCGGGAGGAGGGGTGAAGGCCTCAATGTAGTCAATCTTGGAGTCGGCTATTAATGGAGCCAGAAGTCGGTTGTTGGCGTCAAGGTGCACCCCTAACAATTTTCCATGTTTATGCATTATTTCTGCACACTCGTTGTAATGGGGCAGGATATACTTTTCGAAGCGTGCCCGGCCGACAACTTCTGGGCTTACATTACCGCAATAGTTTACTGCTAAAGCCGGAGATTCGGCAACCACAGCATATATTTTACGCCGGTTCTCGGTCAGGGCATCGTAGAGACGCATAACCTTATCTCTTCTCTCCGCCCATTCGATAGAAAATTGCTCCACACCCATGAGGCCATAAATGATCTCTTGCAGAGGGGAATAGCCAATAGTGGCTCTGAAAAATACGTCCCCACCTGCCGCCTGCTGCGCCTTCAGGAAAGCATCGTAATTGGGCAGGTAATCCTGGTCGCGTATCATATACTCAATGGGCGCGTAATCCGCCGGACTTTTGAACAATTTTTCTTCGCTCCAGGAGGTTCTTGGCGCAGGCCGTTCAAGGGCGCTAATATCCCCGACGGGCGTATGGATGATAGTCCTTATGCGGGGGATTCCATCCTTTCCCCGGAAATGAACGCTTTCTTGCTCGACGTTATTGAACTTTACCTCGTAACCCGGGATTCTTCGGTCTATAATGCACAATCCCTCATTACGGAGTCTTCTTTCAGTCTCACATTGCGGAATCTTGGTCTCGTAGACCGTAAAAGGTATTCGGTCAACTTCATGCCCGCGCAAGGCCGCTTCCACCCGTTCTCTTGGTGTCATCATTACCTTCACTCCATCATCTTTGATGAGTCATTCATCTGTCGTATTCTCGCACCTTGCGGGCGATGGCGGCGGCGGGCGCCCAGTAGTCCACCGCATCAAAGCAGTCCGCCTCCCAGAACATGACGCCGTCCGCGCCGCGCTGAAGAGCGGTCTCAACTGTCCACAACGCGACCGCCGGCCTGGGCGGAATCATGGGGTCGGCCATGCCGTAAAGCGCGTACGGCCCGGTGTCGCCGTCGATGCCGACGAACTCCAGCACCTTCGCCCGGTCCCCCACGTGTTTCTTGAACATGTGCACCGCATCGCAGAAGGGGTAGGCATGAAAGGGGACGGCGCCGGGCACGGGGCAGATCACGTCCACCAGGCCCTCTTTCGCCCAGGTCTGCCAGTCGAACAGGCAGCCGCCCAGGTTGTTGGCCTCGATAGTGAGGACGCTCACCTCGAGGTCGCGCCCGAACCTGGCCCGCAAATCGCGGAGGTACTGCGTGTATGTGTGGTCAGCCCGGAATCGAATCCACCGCTCATCCGCGTTGCCGACCTCCGCGGGGTCCTTGCCGGACTCCTGCTTGAACGCCTCGACGAGCGGCGCATCGTAGCCCATTATGGAAGCGTGAGACTTGTCCCGCAGGTCGGCCAGGGATCGGGTCATGCGCACGAAATCGAGGTGTACGCCCTTCACCCCGTAACGGTTGACCAGCTCCTCGACCATGGCGACCTGGTGCTGACGCACCTCGGGGTAGGCCAGGCTGGGGTGCCACTCGAGCGTCTCGCCATTCGCGAGCTTGCACCAGAACTCCGGGTGCTCGCCGGCGAACCTGCCCCCGAACTGCGAGCCGTGAATGCCCTCGTAGAGCGGCGTGATCCAGGGATGGACCTCCAGCCCGCACTCGGCCGCGAACGCCATGCCGGCTTTGAGGAAATCGTACTGCATCACGTCAGACCACTCCGGCGTGACCAGGTCGCCGGCCTCCGGCAAGATCGTCCGGTCGGCCCGTTGGTCTCGGATGCAGTGTTCCAGCTCGCTGTAGTATCCGACCGGGCCGGCGAAGGAAACGCGCCAGTACACCTTCTCGATGCCGGTGTCCTTGATTCGCTTGACGTAGGGCCGGAGGTCCTCAGGCCTCCTCTTCGTGCTCCAATAGACGAACGACGGCCAATCGAACTGCGCTGCCACAATCTTGTCACCCATTTACACACCTCCACGCTTGTTGTTCTGTTCGTTCATTCGCCACAATCAAAGCATCCTCTGTCTGAAGCATGATATCAAAATCAATCCTCTTTTGTTTTCTTGCTCTCGTTATAGTTCACCTGAAACGCGTTTGATATTATTCGCATGATAATCAGAGGCTTTTTTCAGATTGAATTCTGGAACAATAATATGCGGCAAAACTTCTGGCTTCCCACGTACAAACCCTTCCGCATATGCTGTTCCAGCAAACCAACCGGCATGACCCGAAGCTATTTCAATCCTTTTTTTTACAAAAAGCCTCTACAACTTCAGGCGACTTCCGTAAACGAAATGGCTCCGGGGAATGAAGTATTCTTATGTCGGTTATGCCAAACAGCTCACAAGCTTTCCTGAGGTAGCTTCTCAAAAAGGCGGGGACAAATCTGCTCAAGCCGAGTCCGCTACATCCGGTGATTCTGCTCTGCTGGAGCGTCTTCAGTTTCATCACATTCATCGAACAATCCCAACTGCCGGATTGTCGGTTGGAGTTCAACGCCGGGAATCTTTTCTGCTATTGCGGTGACATCCACATTACCCAGCTCCTTCGGCTCGAGTTTGTAAAGCCCTCCGCCGTACACTCGACCTTCCCCGATCAGGGAGCTTAGGGGTAGGCTGTTGAGGGATTCCCATGCTCGTCGCAGTAACGTGTTGTCCCGATCGATTGCACGCTCCAATGCAGGTTTTGGATACAAGAGCAAATAGACGTTTGCGGCAGTGGCTTCAGAATGATTCAAGATGAACCGAAAAGGGCGTCCGTTTTTCTTATCGCTCCGGCCCAGATAGGTGCACAGAATCGGGGCCGGGGCTCGTTCCTCTTGGAAGTACCACACTGTTCGAGTTCGGCAGAGGTAGCGTTTGGATACATTTCCCCTGCCTGTTTCCAGGTATTCCCAAAGCTTCGGATATCGCTCCTTCACTTCGGCCTCGGGTAATCGGCAGTCCAACAAGAACAGTTGCCGATCCAGCAGCGGCACCCCGTTTTGGTCTGCCTCGATTTCGTCAGCAGGCACATGTCGAGGGCCTGGAAGAATAGGGCGGAAGCATTCGATAGGTAAGTTGTGTGCTTCGATTTGTTCACGCGTAAGGATAAAGAATTTGTTGTGCCCTGTGGCGATTCCCCGCTTGATCGCAAACAGGTCCGATAACCGATAGCCGGTGTTCCGACTTCGAACATCCAACACGGGGAGCCGCGTCCATTTGGGTTCTTTTCGTAGCGCAGTGATTGACACAACACGAGAGACCTTCGGAGTCGAGAGAGAATCCCCGAACGTGAACTCGACAGTGTGTCTGGCGGTGGGGGGATCATTACGAAACCACACCACCGCCGAGGATACCAGGGCATCGTCAAACTGCGCGTCATTGGGATCAAACCGGTGGATGCGAAGGAGCGTTACCTTTTCCAATAGATAGCGCTTGACTGCCTCCCCATAGTTCACGTCCATGAACTCACTCGGGATCAGCCAGCCCGCGATCCCACCTCGCTGCATCCAAACATGCGACAGTCCGAGGAAGTAGCAGTACAGCCCAGCCAACCCCGCGATGCGGATGCCGCACGCTGCCCTGGTCTTGTCTTGCAGCCGGGTTTTTTCTCCGTTCACGATGTGATGATGACGCACGTAGGGTGGGTTGCAGATCAACAGGTTGAAACGGTCCGCTTCCAGGGCTGGGGGTAAGGCCTGTGTGAAGTCTGCCAGTTCCAAATCAAGTGATGTCTGCCGCCATAGTTCGCGAGCGGGTTCTCCATAATGGGTATCGACTTCGAATCCCTTCGCGGCCTCGATACGCTCTGCAGGCGCCGTATGGAGGAGCGCCGAGAAAAATGAGCCGGTTCCGATTGCTGGATCAAAGAAGCGGATCGGCTGGTTTTCGCCCAGCAGGGTTACCCCAAACCGCAAGATCTCCCTTGCAAGGGCAGTTGGCGTCGCAAACTGGCCGAGTCGGTTCCGTTCAGATGGAGTCTTCTCGGCATCCAAGTGCGCTTGCAAGGATAGCCTTGCCTGTTCGAGATCGTGCATCGTCTTATAAGCCGAACTGGGCAAGATCGTCAATCCGGTGTTCCCATACCCAATCGATACCTTCAGCAGCTTCATACCCGAGGTATCCACTATCGAAGTACCCGCATAGAAACAGGTTGAATCTCACCGCGTTACCGTAGCTGCGGCGCAACTGAGCCATTTTGGCGGCTTCTTCCTTGCGTCGTTTGTTGACATTGGTGAAGTCCCCCGCCGATTTTGCCTCGAGAAGGAGAGGGAGATCGCCCGGCCTGGAAGCCTTGGGCATGATGACGGCGTCAACAGGGATATTGATCGGCTTTCCACCTTCGAGTGTTACCGGTACATTCATGTGGAAGTGGAATGTGCCGGGGGGCATCGCGTTGAACTTGATTCCGTTTCCCACAGGAAGCTGCTGGTACTGTCTCGCTTCAAGCCAGGCCTTGATCGCGGCCAACTGCCGCTTCTCTTGGGCGTTGCGGATGATTGGATTCGCCACAGAGTTGCATAGGCGGTCCGCCACTATCGTCGCAGATCGGTGTATCTCTGTCTCAGTCGGAGGTTCATCCCGATGGAGCCACACGAAGATGTCGGGGTCGGCCATGCGCTCGATGATGTCTCCAATCTTGCGCAGTTCAGCATCGAGCTGCGGCCCCTTGAGTTGCACAGGCAACTTCTTTTTGTTCTCCATCCTTTTGATGAGGCTGCCGGGCACTTCAGCCAGACCGATAAGACGATCAACAGCGAGCGGCGGACATGCTGACATGCGGAGCGTGGGAAGAACTTCGGGGTGCATCCGTAAGATCGACGGATCCACATTAGTGAGGTTCTTCGTTGCCCGCAGCGTGGCCTCTACATCTTGAGTCGTTTGAAGGCGCGTCTCCCGAAACGCCTTCGGGGCGAACCTTATGAACCAGTCGTTGTACATGTCTACTGACTGTATGATGTCCGCTTTCCAGAGATGGGGCTTGTCCAAATTCACCGCCATGTTCGCTTCCTTATTCGTCGTCGGTGGGATGATTAGTCTCGTTTGCGGCCTGTTTTCAGTCTCCCGGTGTGCGATACCTGAGGGCTTGCAGTACGCAAAAGCCTCGGGTGAATCGTGCTATCACAACGATAACATAACCCCTCCACCTTGTCCAGGTGCAACGCACTTCCGAAGTGCGTTGCACCTGGGTGGAGTTCAACTTCCGTGTGTTCTCCCGCACCCACGAGCCGAGCCACCGCTGCGCGGCGCCGACCCGGGCGCGGTCATGCCGGACCAGAGTATCCTCGCTTGGAGTGAATACCGCAAGTTCCCGCACAATGTGTGAAATCATGCGGATGAGCTACAACTACAAGTATTCGATAATTCTCTACTGCCATGTTTTCCTCCTCCCCGTTTCACTGGGGGATTTTGTTCTCAGATTAGTCATGTCCGCTCTTTTGTGTTACCCGGCCGACTCCACATCGATCTCCACCGACCTTACGTAGTCGGCCGGTCTCATCAAGTAACCTGCGTAGTCGTCCGGATTCTTCCGGTTGCCCGCTCTCTCGATAACCCCCAGCGTGTCGAACATGAACAGGACTTTCCCCGGCTCCACCTCGATGAGGCTTGTGTAGCCCATGCTTCCGCGCACTGCGTGGGCCGCTTCCGAAGGTGCGTGCCACACGTCCGGAGAAATCTGCGTGTGTCCAGTCCATGACGCTCCCTCGTCGAGGCTGAACATGATGTTGTTCCCAGGCCGGCCATAGCCGCACGCCAGTACCCCATACGCATCAAGCTAAGGCTCCCTCTGCCCAGGTGGTCGTCTCCGGTAGATCGAATAGACTGGCAACCAAGTCCAAGGCGTGACAGACATTGGGGTTTTTTCTCCGTTTCTGCTTGAAGCCGAAGTGCCTGATGTGAAGAATGGTCTCCTCCAGCACGTTAACAAGATCATCCAAGCAGGCAAGTACCTGGTTCAGTTGACGGGCAAAGCGGCGCAGGATTTGCCGGACCTGAACG
>PHCA01000009.1:44415-45711 GCA_002842085.1 Chloroflexi bacterium HGW-Chloroflexi-1 | reverse complement strand
AATCTCCTGGCACTGAACGCGGGGATTGCGGCAATCCCGATTGCTTTGCTTCGTGCCTCGCAACCGGCAAAAAACGCCTCCTCGCAATGACAAGCTGAGCAATGACAAGCTGAGCAGTTACCTTTGGGACATCTATTTTTCTGGAACGGCCTGATATTATCAGTTAGCGCACAGGAAGGAAGATGAACTACTTCATAGCCCTGGACGGCGGAGGAAGTAAGACCATCTGTCTGGTGGCCGATAGCACAGGACACCTCCTGGGTGTGGGATCGGGAGGTCCCACCAATACTAACTTTGTCTCCGAGAGCGTAGCCCAGCGTTCCCTCTCTGAGGCGGTGAGAAGCGCCTGGCAGGCAGGCGGCCCTCCGCCTACCTCGCCAAATGTGGCGGCCATCAGCGGGCCTGTTCCTCATCCCCTGGGCGAAGAGACCGTTGTGCGGGAGACCGGCGTTGAACAGGTGATCGGTGTGGGGGAAGGCGAGGCAGCCTGGGAGGCCATGTTGCCCTGGCTGGATTTTGACTGCAGCGTGACGGTAGATGCCGGCACCGGTTCGCTCGCCTGGGGGGTCAATCGAGATGGAAAAAGTGCCAGCTCCGGTGGGCGGGGTACCATTTTGGGCGATGAGGGAAGCGCTTACTGGATCGCCCTGCAAGCCATGCGTGCGGCTTTACGAGCTGAGGACGGTCGAGAGCCGCCTACGCGCTTGCAAGAGGCGATCTGTGAGGCCCTGAAGATCGCCAGCCCGGGGGAGTTAAGCTCGCTGTTCTATCAGCGGGGCATGACGCGCCATGAGGTAGCGGCTCTTTGCCCCACGGTGGTAGAAGTAGCCAGACAGGGGGATGCCAGGGCGCAAGCCATCCTCGCCGAGGCGGGGCAAGAGTTGGCCCTGGCTGCCCAGGCGGTGATTCGCAAGTTGGAGATGGCCGACGATGAATTCGCCATCATTCCCTTTGGCTCCGTGTTCAAGGCGGGCGAGTTGGTCCTGGCCTCTTTCAGAGAGGCCGTGCTAAAAGTCGCACCGAGGGCCAAGATCGTCCTCCCTCGCTACGAGTCCGTCGTGGGGGCCTTGCTGGTTGCCATGCGACAGGGAGGCGTGCCGATCGCTCAGATTCTGCCCGGGCTGGAAGAAGAGTTGAACGCCGAGCCTCTGGTATGTCTGAAGCGGTAACAGGAGTCGCTCAGATAGTTCCGGAAAAATAGAACCCTTGCGAAGGTTTGTGAGCAGATTTCAGACCGGAAGTGCCCTCGTCAGCCAAGAATCGCTCTATCGGTAAGGCTATTCGCAACCTTCGCAA
>PHCA01000009.1:24478-44327 GCA_002842085.1 Chloroflexi bacterium HGW-Chloroflexi-1 | reverse complement strand
CACGGTGGCTCGGTCAGGAGACCGGCCACAGCCAGCGATTCCCGCAAGGGTGGCGCCACGGTGGCTCGGTCAGGAGACCGGCCACAGCCAGCGATTCCCTGAAAAATCGAGAAGGTACCGTCCAGTCGAGTCTTTTGATTGAAAGGGGAAACGGTAAAATGCTTGCTCAGGATTACTTCGATGTTTGTCTGAGAGTCTTGGAGCGCATCCGAGACGAGCAGATGGACAAGGTTCAGGAGGCGGCGCGCATTATCGCCGAGGCGATCGCCGGGGGGAATTCCTTCTTTGCTTTTGGCTGTACCCACTCTAGCTTGCCCATCCAGGAAGTGTTTTACCGGGCCGGAGGGTTCATGCTGATCAATCCCATCTTTGCGCCGGGATTGACGCTGGATGTGCGTCCGCCGACGATGACCTCGCGCCTGGAGCGGTTGGATGGCTATGGCCGGCTGATCTTTGAAAACGTGCCAGCCAGAGAGGGGGACGTTTTGCTGCTCATCTCCGTTTCAGGGCGCAACGCCGTGCCGTTAGAGGTGGCTTTGGAGGCCAAACGACGGGGCATGAAGCTGGTTGTTATCACCGCGTTGGAGTACACCCAGAACGTGGAATCGCGCCATGCCAGCGGGAAAAAAGTGTACGAGCTCGCCGACCTGGTACTGGACAACTATAGCCCCAGAGGTGATGCGGTGCTCGAATTGGAAGGACTGCCGCAAAAGACCGGTTCTACCTCAGGTGTAGCCGCTTCATGCATGATGCACGCCATCGTCTCTCAGGTAGTAGAAAACTTGATGGCTGAAGGGATCACGCCCCCGGTCTATATGTCGGGCAACCTTGACGGCGGTGCGGAATACAACGAGCGGATGCTGGCCAAATACAAAGATCGGATTTTCTATACCTGAGGGGAGGAACAAGTGAGAAAACTGATTCTGGTCTCCCACACCCACTGGGATCGGGAATGGTATCAGCCCTTCCAGGAATTCCGCATCCGCCTGGTGCGCTTCATGGACAAGCTGCTGGCCATTCTGGAGCAGGACCCTGACTACCGTCACTTCACCCTGGACGGCCAGACCGTTGTCCTGGAGGATTACCTGGAGGTGCGGCCCGACCGGGAAGCCGCCTTGCGCCAGCAGATCCGCGCCGGACGCCTCCTGGTGGGCCCGTGGTACATCCTGCCCGACGAGTTCCTGGTCGGCGGCGAAGCCATCATCCGCAACCTCTTGCGCGGCCACCGCATTGCCCGGGACTTCGGCGCCGTGATGAAGGTGGGTTATCTGCCCGACCCCTTCGGCCAGACCGGCCAGATGCCGCAGATCCTCAAGGGCTTCGGCATAGACACGGCTGTGGTCTGGCGGGGTGTGCCGGCAGACGCCATCCGCCGCAGCGCCTTCCACTGGCGATCCCCAGACGGCTCGGCAGTGTTGGCCATCTTCCTGGTCTCCAACTACTGTAATGCCTACCGCATGCCTGCTGCCGTGGAGCCGTTCCTGGACCGGCTGGCGCGCCTGCGGGCCACACTGGAGCCCTATGCCGTAGGCGACGCCCTGCTGCTCATGAACGGTTGCGACCACGAGGAAGCGCAGCCGGAACTGCCGGCCCTCATAGCCGCCGCCAACGCCCGCCTGTCCGATGCTCAGGTGGTACACGGCACATTGCCGCAATACATCGCTGCCGTGCGCGCTGCCGCGGACGACTTACCCACAGCAACCGGCGAGCTGCGCGACAGCCGACGCATGCAACTCCTGCCCGGCGTCCTCTCCACGCGCATGTGGATCAAGCAGCGCAACACCGCCTGTGAGCAGTTGCTCACCCGCTGGGCAGAACCCTTCCTGGTATGGAACACGTCCGTGCCAATGACCCCTGCGGTAACGACAGAGGCCCTGCGCTCCAGTCAGCAGCTCCTTGGCCTGGCCTGGAAGCACCTGCTCCAGAACCAGCCCCATGACTCCATCTGCGGCTGTAGCGTGGACCAGGTGCACCGCGATATGGCGGCGCGCTATGATGCCTGTGAGCAGATCGGGGAGGCAGTTGCCGGAGAAGGTCTGCAAATGATCGCCGACCGGGTGCGGACAACCGATCAGCATAACGTGGTGGTCTTCAATCCCGTCTCCGGCCCCCGCACCGATTGGGTGGAGGCCTGGGTCCCCGCGCCTCAAGGAACGCGGGATGTGGCGATGGTGGACCAGACGGGCCGGATCGCGCCCCTCCAGGTCCTGGGCGAGAAGGAGAAGGTGCTGGTCTCCGTTTCCCTGGACAAGGAAAGCATGCGCGAGATGATGGACTGGACGCGGCAGGGGATGGTGGGGGGCCTGGATGGAGGAGCCATTACCGACTGGCTCTTGAAGCAGGAGGGCCGCACGATTCACGTGGAGATCCTGGTAACTCCGGGAGCACGGCCCAATCCGGAGGCCCTGCGACGCGCCGGCGCGGCTCTATCGGCCTGGCTGGCCGACCCCCAGGTCAAGAGCTTTCAGGTTCAGATCCGGCATGTCCCTCAGGCGCAGGTGCTCTTCCTGGCCAACGACGTGCCAGGGTACGGGTACAAGACGTACACCATCGGGCCTGACCTGCGCTCCAATGTGTCCGGCAATCCCACCCAGGGACCCCCACCCCCGGCTATCCGGAACGAGTTCTATCGCGTGGAGGCCGCCGCCGACGGCGCCCTGACGGTAACGGACCTCGAGACAGGAACGGTCTACGCCGGGCTGAACCGCTTCGTAGATGGCGGCGACGCCGGGGATGAGTACACTTACTGCCCGCCCGCGGAGGACACGCTGGTGGGGACGGCGGCAACCTCGCCCACCGTGGAGGTGATAGAAGCCGGCCCCGCCCGCTTCAGCCTGCGCATCGCCCAGGCCTACCGGCTGCCGGCCCATCTCCAGGCCGACCGGCAGGCCCGATCCCCACAGATGGTGGAATGCCCCATCGTCAGCACCGTCAGCCTCTATCCCGGCGTGCCGCGCATAGATATCCGCACAGAGGTGGAGAATCGCGCCGGCGACCACCGTCTGCGCGTGTACTTCCCCCTGCCTTTTCAGGTAGATCACTCCTGCGCTGAAGGAAACTTCGACGTGGTGGAACGGCCTGTGGCGGCGCCCCAGGGCGGCCCGGACTGGGTGGAGCAACCCGTTGGGACGCATCCCCAGAAGGAGTTCGTGGATGCCCACGATGGCCGCGTGGGACTGCTGGTAGCCAACAGGGGTCTGCCGGAATACGAGATCGTCGATGACGCGGCGCCCTGGGGGATAGGCCAGGCCATTGCCCTCACGCTGCTCCGCAGTGTGGGGTGGCTCTCGCGGGACGACCTGGCGACGCGCCCCCGCGCTTGCGGGCCAGTCATCCCCACCCCGGAAGCCCAGTGCCTGGGCAGACACGTCTTTGCGTACGCGCTGGCGCCCCACGCCGGCGACTGGCGGGCCGTCTTCCCCCAGGCCCGGGCCTTCAACAGCCCGTTGCGGGCTGTGGCAGTGGAGGCTCAAGCAGGCGACCTGCCCCCGGCCGCCAGCTTCCTGGAAATAGAGCCTGCCAGCCTGACCCTGAGCGCGCTCAAACCCGCCGAGGACGGCCAGGGTTCTATCCTGCGCTTCTGGAACACGGCGGAGGAGCTGGTGGAGGGTCGCCTGCGCCTGGGGCTCCCCTGGCAAAGGGCCTGGCGAGCCAACCTCGATGAGGAGCATCTGGAAGAGTTACCAGCCGATGCTGACGGCTGGCTGCATCTGGCTGTGCGGGGAAGGGAGATCGTCTCCCTGCGCTTTGTATGACCCACCGACTAAGTTCTCGAAATGAATACAATAAAAGGTTTCGTCTTTGACATGCAACGCTTCTCGGTTCATGACGGGCCGGGCATCCGAACAACTATTTTTCTTAAGGGTTGTTCGCTTCGTTGTTTCTGGTGTCAAAACCCCGAGGGTATACATCTCAAGCCGGAAATCATGTTCTTTCAGGACAGGTGCATCGGTTGTGGCCGATGCCTTACTGCCTGTCCTGAGGGAGCCCGCCTGATTCGGGACGGCAAGCCTGCATACCTTCGCGAGAAATGCGTTGCCTGTGGCAAGTGCACTCAGACATGTTACGCCGGCGCAAGTGTGCTTGCCGGAAAATTGATGACGGTTGATGAAGTTGCGGAAGAGGTCTTACGGGACAGGATATTCTACGAAACGTCCAAAGGCGGGGTGACGCTTTCGGGAGGCGATCCGCTGGTGCAACACAATTTTTCGCTGTCGCTTTTGGAAAGATGCAAGGATGAAGAGTTGCACACCGCCATTGAAACAGCGGCTAACTGCCCGTGGAATGTTCTGGCGAAGCTACTGCCGGCGACCGACTTGATTATGATGGATATTAAACATCTTGATCCAAATAAGCACCGTGAGGTGACCGGCGTTTCAAACGAACTCATCTTAGAAAATGCAAGGCGGCTGGCGCAGACGGACAAGCCGCTGATTATTCGTGTGCCAGTCGTGCCGACGGTGAACGACTCGCCGGAGGACATTGAGGCAATCGCTCAATTCGTGCAATCTTTTCCGAATCACGCCAGCCAGGCAAGAACCCCAACGAAGGATGAGATGAGAGAACTGGCATCAAAAACCAAGAAATTCGGAATCGAGGTACGAGTTGGCTAAAAAATCCAAAGGAGCTGTAGAAAATGGCTAAAGTAACAGAATACAAGCAGCGCCTGGATGCCCTGCGCGAAACAAAGATGAAACATACCCAGGAGAAGTGGGAAGTAATCGGGGTGATGGACTTCGACGACCACGGCCGCATCCTTCCACCACCGGAGTTCAGAGAAGTACTTGAGTATAGGGGGCCTTCTGGTAACGTAATTAGAGATGTAAGGTTAAGCAACTTCAAGCCGATAAGCAACCATCCAAGCGGTGGTTTCTTCGGTCCAAAGGCAGTGGGTGAAAACTTCAGACGTTTTATGGATGCTCACCCGGTATACATTGACCCGCTGAGTTCGATATCCGGGGCATGGATGGGTTGGCTCCCTGCCTATGTCAATCCTGGCTGGAACCCCGATTTCGATTACTCATACCTGGAAGACGAGCATATGAAATACGGGATCGCTACGGCTATCCTCGGCGGACAGCATTTCTGCCAGGATCTGTTGATCGGCTTCAAGCTCGGCTGGGGAGGCCTGTTGGAGAAAGTGCGTCGCTACCGCAAGGTCAACCCTCAGGCAGCCGATTTCTATGATGGATTAGAAGATGTAATACTTGGCACTCAGGATTGGATACGTCGTCACGTAGATGCGGCTCGGGAAATGGCTAAGACAGAAGAAAATCCAGAGTTGCGAAAAAACCTGGAGGAGATGGCTGAGATCAACCAGCGGTTGATGACCGAGCCGCCCCGCACATTCCGTGAGGTCTGTCAATGGATCGCATGGTATCAAATGATTGCCCGAATGTATAATGGCAGCGGATCAATGGGTCAGATCGATGAGTGGCTGCGTCCCTATTATGAGCGCGAGGTGGCGGCAGGCGCCCTGACAGACGAGGAGGCGATCTTTCATATAGCCTGCTTGTTTCTGAACGATACGCAATACTATCAGCTCGGAGGATCTGACGCCAGTGGCAGGGACCTGACAAGCAAGGTCTCCTTTCTGATATTGGAAGCCGCTCATCGCTTGAAGACCCCTGTTAACATCGGCATCCGCGTTCACGACGGGCTCGATCCGCAGTTGCTCCGCAGGGGAATTGAAATCATGTTCGAGGACAAGACGGCCTTCCCCAAGTTTCTCGGTGACAAAAACGCGTCTACTCCGGTTGTCACTGGTTCGCTATTCCTGGCCGCGAGTACACACTGAACGACTGCATCAGGGTTACCTTTCCCTTCGTTTTTGATGTTGCTCTGCGTGAGATGATGGCTGACCCAAACGTCAAGCCGAGTGTGGATGAACTGTGGCGCCGCTTCGAAAAACACCTGCAACGGGCTGTAGAAGTCATCGCCGAGGGTATTGACTTCCACATGAAGTACGCCCACAAGGTTCGTCTGGAGCTAGTGCTGGACATCCTATGTTACGGTCCAATTGAGAAGGGCCTGGACATATCTCATCCTGGAAGTGTCGAGTACTACAACTTTGGCGTAGACGGTGCCGCCTTAGCTACAGTAGCTGACTCCTTTGCCGCAATAGAGCAACGGATCGAGAAGGAACACCGCTTGACGTGGCAGGAGCTGCTCCGCCACCTCGACAATGACTTCAAGGATGCCGAAGACGTAAGGTTGATGTTGCGTAACATTCCCCGCTACGGTCGCGGCGGAACCAGGGCTGACGAATGGGCTGTCCGGATCAGCCAGACCTTCACGCGTTTGATAAAAGAGAAACCGACGCCTGCCGGGTTCAACATGATCCCTGGATTATTCTCTTGGGCTAGCATGGTCTCGATGGGAGAGACACTTGGAGCTACACCAAATGGCAGGCACGCACGTGCCCCGATTTCACAGGGAGCCAACCCCGATCCGGGCTTTATGAGTGGTGTTGGCGCTCCCACGGCGATGGCAATGGCAATAGCGTCCGTAGAGTGTGGATACGGCAATCCCGCACCGCTTCAGCTCGATATGGATCCTGCCCTGGCGCGTGGTGAGGAAGGATTAGCTAAGATTGAGGCTCTTATCCGTGGGCACTTCGCCCTGGGCGGAACCGAGATCAGCATGAACGTCATTAACAAGCGCCAAATTCTCGAGGCCCATAAAGACCCATCCAAATATCCTGACTTGATTGTACGTGTAACAGGCTTCAGCGCCTACTTTGCCAGCCTGTCGCCAGAGCTCCGCCAACTCGTGGTGGATCGGATCATCGCCCAGTAGAAGGTGCAAGTTGACGCGCAGAGAACTGAACCTGGCGATCTTCCAAGGAACTGCCAGGACCGTGCTTTGGCAGCCGCGGCTGGAGACCTGGATTGGTCATCACGCGCTGAAGGACACCTTGCCGAGGAAGTATCGCGGTCTTGATGCGCTGGGCATCTATGACGCGCTCCGCTGTTCCCCGCGCTATGGCGGGGAGCTGTATTACACGGCCGTTGACTGCTCCTATGACCCGGGCGCCATGACAGAGGCGTCGGAGCGCCAGGGAAACCATTTGATTGAGACACTCACGCTCCCTGCGGGAAGCCTTCGTACGGTCCACCGTGAGATATGGGCAGATGGCATCCTGGTCAATCGCCGCATCGAGAAGTATCCGGTCACGACCCGTGAAGACCTGCGCCTGCTGATTGATCTCATAGAATGTCAACGCTTCTCTCCCAACCTGCGCGCCTATGCGGAAAAGGCGGCGCAGGTAGGTGAACGCGGGGAGTTGACCGTAGGGCTTTCCAGCTCGGGATTCACGGAGCTGATCAAGAGCTGGTGCGGGCTGGAAAACACCTTCTACCTGCTGGCCGACTACCCGGCAGACATCCAGGCCTACCTCGAAGCCTGCGATCGACGCGATGACCGTTTCCTGGATGCGGCGCTCGAGCTGCCGTGCCGCATCTTCAACTTCGGCGATCATGCCAACAACGCGTTCACGCCGCCACCAATCCTCAAGCGCTATATGCTTCCTCGCTGGCAGCGACTGAGCGCCCGCTTGCGCGCGGCCGGCCGCTTCTCGCACTCTCACTGGGACGGCAATGCTCGCACGATCCTGCCCTACCTGCTGGACAGCGGCCTGGACGCGGTGGAGGCGTTGCCGCCAGCGCCCATGGGCGACATGACGCTGGAGGATATCAAAGCGGCTGTGAGAGACAAGATGGTCGTGCTCGACCTGTTGCCAACGATCCTTTTCTTGCCGCAATATACTCTGGAGGAGACATTGGAGTTTGCCCGCCGAACCATCGATATGTTCGCGCCCCGACTGATCCTCGGCATCTCGGACGAGATCTCGCAGGTCGGGCAGATCGAGAAGGTCGAAGCGCTCAGCGAACTGGTAAGCGACATTTGCGGCCTGGCTGAGTAGCACGGTGGGGGATTCGATGACACACATCATCAGCATGGAGAGACTCGAAGAGACGGTTTTTCGCTCCGGCGGCTCCGGCGACAACTGGCACATGACCTGGGCAGAGGATGACTTGCAGTATGTGGGTCTCTGCGACGGCCAGGGCTGGCCGGAGATGGAAGGCTATGTCAGGAAGGAACATGCCTACAACAGCAGGATCTATGCCATTCGCGGTGATCCGCCCGATATCAGGTTCATCCACTTGCCGGGTTTTCCCGATCTGCTCTCTGAGGAAGCGCCCAATGTCAACCGCTACTATGGCTTCGGCATCATTGCTCTCGGCCGCTGCATCTACCAGTTTCTGAGCACACCGAACCATCCCTTCACGTCCGGGCCCGATCCTCGCTTCGTCGGCGCCAGGCTGATCTATTCCCAAGACCTGGGGCAGAGTTGGCTGAATCAGGACGGCTCGCCGGTGCATTGGGCGCCCTGGGCGGCGCGCAGCCGCGCGAACATGGTTTTCCTCGATGAGCCCGGAGAGACGTTCTCTCTGTTGACCGTGGTACAGATGGGCAGGAACTACCAGCACAACCGCGACGGGTATGTCTATGTCTGCGCTCCCAACGGCAATGTCGAGGGCAGCATGAACCAGCTTGTGATGTTCCGTGCGCCCAGGGAGCGCCTTCTCGAGCGCGCCTCCTACGAGTTCTTCGTCTCGCGCAGGCGGGATGGCAGCGCACGGTGGAGCAGCGACATCAGCGCACGCGGTCCCGTGCACACGTTCCCCGCCGGCTGGGTGAACACGAAGCTGCACCCCTATGCATGGCATCCCAGCGTGGCATACAACGCGCCGTTGGGACTGTACCTGATGGCGAACTGGGGCATGGGGTGCGACGCGAACGGCATGTGGTTCGGCAAGCCAGGCTACCTCGGCTTCTGGAGCGCGCCGAACCCCTGGGGCCCCTGGGAGCAGGTGCATGAGGAAACCGCCTGGCTGCCGGAAGGCGATGCGAATGCGCGCGCCTATCAACCGCAGATCTGTCCCCGGTGGATCGCTGAAGATGGCAAGTCCTTCTGGCTGGCTTATACCGATTTCCAGCCGCAGCAGCCGCGCTATTGCTTCAACTGCCAGAAGGTTGCCATCCGGACCCGGTGAATATCCCCGAGGACGGCGTGGATCATCAGACCCCGCCAAATAGGAAGGATCTCCCATGAAGGACTCATCACGAGAACGCTTCCTCGCCTACGTGCGTGCCCGCGGGCGCACACGTCCTGTCGTGTCTCCTTTTCTGCCTGATCCCGGCGTCGTCAAGGCCTCGTTGGTCTGGTCAGGCCTGCCAGCGACCGATGATCCCGTCCAGGATGAGATTCGGCTGGCGCGTGCGCTGGACTACGAGCCGATGTTCATGACCGACTGCACCGGCCTGATCTTCCCATGGCGCGTCGACGAGGATGCGTCCGACGAGGAGGTCGAAGTATCGGTTATCGAGCTGCGGCGCGGTACGTGGGTCCGTCGTGTCTCCCGGCAAAGGGGGCTCCGGGGTGACTCGGCTGGTTTTCCTGTCAAGACGTTGGCCGATCACCAGATGGTGATCACGGTATGCGAGGAAATCGGCAGCCGGGCGGACGAAATCCGGGCCTACTTCCGCGAATGGCGCCAACGGATCGGTGAAGATGGAGTGATCGTCATCGGCCACCCGCACCTGTCGTGGCTGGGCGACCAGATCAGCCCCGAAAACATCTTCCTGCACTGGCGCGACTCCCAGGAGACGTTCCGCCGCAGCATGGATGCCATCTTCCAGGCGTCCCTCTTCGTGATGGAGATCGCGATGGCCGAGGGCATTGACTTCATGAGCGAGTCCTCCTACGGCCTCGAGATGACCTCGCCCGCGCTCTTCGAGGCGATGGATATGCCCTACATCCAGGCCTTCGCGGACTGGACTCACCGGCGCGGGGGGTTGTTCTGGTACCACAACTGTGGACAGACACGCAAGCTGATCATGGACAACACTTTCAACCGCATGGGAGCCGACCTGATCGAAACCATCGCCCCGCCTCCCGATGGCGACAACGACCTGGGCGAATCCCGGCGCTTCATTGCTCCTCACATCTGTACCAAAGGCAACCTGAATCTGGGCCTGTTGCACGATGGCAACCCGGAGCAGGTGGCCGAGGCCACCCGCCGCATGGTGGCTGCCATGCAGGGCTACGCGCACATCTTTTCCACGGCAGATGCCGTCTTGCCCGGCACGCCGCCTGAGAACCTGGTGGTTTTCCTGCAAACAGCGCGACAGGCCACGGAGCACTGATAATTTGTGCCAATTCGTGCAATTCGTGGCGAAATTCTCCCCAGGGAGTTGAGAACGATTACCCCCAAATCATAACGCGGCCTCCAGCCGCAACCAAAGGGCTGTCATTGCGAGGAGCGCCGTTTGCGACGAAGCAATCTCCCTCGCTGACCAAGAGATTGCTTCGCAAACCATGTCCTGAGCTTGTCGAAGGATGCGCTCGCAATGACGCCGCTAAAGATTCTCGCGATCAACGCAAATGTCGCGGGGTAATACTATACTATAATGGAGGCTTGATCTATGAATGCACACTTCCTTGCCCAAGACGGCCGGGCGGAGGCCGCGATTGTGGTGGGCCGCGACGCCGGCGCTTTTTACCGCTGGGTCGCCGGCGAGCTGCAGCGGTATCTGCAGCAGCTCTCCGGGGCCGAGTTGCCCGTCGTCGCCAACGACCAGGCGCCAGCACAAAAGCCGCTGGTTATAGTCGGGGGTCCACAAGCCAATCCCCTGGCTGCTCTGGCTCAAGAGAAACAACTGGTCAGCTTCGCCGGACTGAAGTCGGACGGTTTTGTGCTGCAGCGGACCGAGCTGGGCGGCGTGCCGGTCGTGCTGCTGGGCGGTAATGACGAAGCCGCCACGATGTATGCCGCATACGAGTTTTTGGAACGGCTGGGTATTGTCTTCCAACTGACCAACGACATCATTCCACAGCAAAAACCTGACCTCGCTTTGCCATTGCTCGAGGTGCGTATGGCGCCGACGCTCAAGTATCGGGGCCTGCACTGTTGTCACGGGCTGCGCTGGTATATGGGCCTGGAGGATTTTCGCAAGCACATTGACCAGATGGCGAAATTGAAGCTCAATTGTCTCCACTTCTATTTCGGTATAGGCGGCTCACCGTGGCTCGAGTTCTCCTACGGCGGCAAAGTGGCGGAGATCTTCTATCCCGAGGAGTCCGGCTATCTGGCCTGGGGTGGGCCAGGGCTAAGCACACTAAACGTGAGTGGAACGGCTGACGATGTAAGGGTCGGCCGGGAGTGTTTTCCCGGCAAGTATCTTGGTGCGCCCGAATTCGCGGATGTCCGGACACCCGAGCAGGCTTTCGCCACAGCCCGCGAGTTTCTCCACGAAATCATGCGCTATGCCCAGCAGCGCAAGGTTCAGGTCTGGCTGATGCTGGGGGAGATTCCGCGTGTGCCGCCGAACTTAGTGCCTGCAGGCGTGGAATCACCAAAAGGATTTGAGGGCTTGTTTTACTGTGGCCGGCTTCTCCCCCATGGCCATCCCGCCATGTTGGACATCTGGGAAAGCGCCCTGCAAAGCATGATCGAGACCTATCCGGAGGCTGATGGTTATGGGGTCTGGACGGCGGAGGACCGTCCTTCGACCAACTATCCGGAGACGCAGCAGTTGATGGGCAAATACGCCGCTGTGCGAAAGTTAATTCCTTCTGCGGAGGAAATCCAAAGGCACGGTAATTTCCATGTGGATAGTAACATTCTTCAGGGTTCAGCGGGCGGACTGGAGTCCGATTTTGCCGAGGTCTGCGCGACCGCCGAGATTGTGCGCAGGATCAAGGCCCGCTATCCGGACGTGAAATTCGGAGTGGCCACCTTGTTTCGCGGCTATCTCCTGCACGCGTTGGACTCGCTGCTGCCTGAGGATGTCTGGCTGATGAATATGGAGAACTGTCAAAACTTCGAACCGGTGATGCACTTTTACGGCGGGATCGCCGGCCGCGAGCTGCTGGTGATGCCGCGCATCGACGACGATGGCTGCGAGCTGCACCTGCAACTGAACGCCTCAGTGTATGAGCGAGACGAAATCATCCCCGGCGCGGCACGCTACGGCCTGGCGGGAATCGTTGGCCAGTTGAACAAGGAGCGCGGGTTGGAATGCAACGTCCGCTTCATCGCTGATGGGGCCTGGAACCCGCAAATCAACCCTCGGTCGTTCTACAAGGAATACCTGCCCCGTGTTTTCGGCCCGGATGCTTGCGAAACGCTCCTCAAGGCCTACCTGATAATGGATGAGCTTGAAATAAACATTGGTGCGCACGTGCCCGATGGCCTTTATGACATTTTCATTGGTTTCAACCGGTTTCAACCTGTATGGTTCCCGTTGAGGACCAGCGCCCTACAAGAAGCTCAGCCCAAACTCCAACCCCAGGATGTTGAAAAGGAAATCAGCAACGCTCTTCGATTGCGAGAGCGCCTTATGAATATGGCAGTGCGCTATCAGCAGGCGTTGGAGTTGCTGCAGCAAGCAAGCTCCAGTGTCCTCCCTGGAGCGCGGGCGGAGCTGGACTACGTCATTTTCAAGACCAAGAATTTTGCCGATTACCTGGATGTCCTGGCGGCAGGGTATAAAGTGGTGGAAGCCGTGGATCGGGCATTACTTGCCAGGATCAAGGGGAACGAGATAGAATTGCTCAAGGAGTTAGAGCAGGCGCAAGCCGCGGCGGACCGGGCAGACCGCCTGGCCCACGCAGTCGCCCGGCAGATGATCCCCTTCGCCCACATTCCGACGGAGAAGTATTTGCTCTTCCGCTTCAACCAGAACGTGATCAGTTGGACCGAGAAGGCTCGCGCGGAACTGGCCAGGGTGATCATGAATCAAGGGCATCGACTGGCAAGGCAGGCTCTCGATAGCGCCACGGTGAAGGCTACTTTACGGGGGAGGAGTAGAAATGCTTAATTTGATAAGTAAAAAACGGGTCCATTCTGATGGGAGGCATAATGCTTTCACCGATATAATATTTTTCAAGGGTAAATACTACCTTGCTTTCAGAAACGGTTCCCATCATAACTCTGCTGACGGCAAGGTAATGATTATGACTTCCGAGGATGGAGAGAATTGGCGCAAGCCCACTTTGTTACCGATACTGGAAATGGATATGAGAGACTCGAAACTTCTTGTCTACCAAGAGAAACTTTGGTATCTATTCCCGGTAGCTTGGGTGGCGGAAGGAAAAGCCAAAAGGTCGATGTTTTCTGCGGTATGTGTAAGCGATGATGGCGAGAACTGGTCAAATCCCTGGCCAATTTCTGTTGAAGGTTCTGTGGTTTGGCGGCCTAAATTGTATAAAGGCAGGATATATGTAACTTTTATGACGAAGGGCGGACAGCAAGTTGACCTGATGGCTTCCGATGATGGATTTTTTTGGAAGGAGATTTCCGTCATTTATGAAGGGCAAGATGCTAATGAGACAGACCTGCACTTCTTTGAAGATGGAAAACTGATGGCGGTGATTAGAAGAGAGGAGCAAAACAGCATCATAGCTTTTTCTCAACCCCCCCACCTTCAATGGCGATATGACGAGATGGATATTCAGCTCCATTGTCCCTGTCTTGGGAAAGTGGGTGAGCGCCTTCTTCTGGCAGGCCGGGATTATACAAGGTGCAATCCAATTTATGATAGTTGGAAGTATTGGACTCAGGACCGGGTTATAGTCCTGGAATGGGACGGGGAGAAGTTCTGTAATCCTCTTGAATTGGACTTCCGCGATGGTGGTGACTCAGGCTATCCGGGCATTCAGCCTGACCCCAACAAAGAGGGAGAGGCATTAGTTTCCTATTACAAAGGGGTAGGAGAGAAGGTAGGGTATCAGGCTGACATCTACGTAGCCAGAATTGGGGTGCAATAGGTGGCGATAAATTCGAGGTAACTTCTCAATTTTTCGGGAGATCGCTGGCTGTGGTCAACTTTTTTGACAAATTCTTCAAGGGGTGACTTTCATGCAGAACAGACAGAACAGACTTTCCTCACTGGCCCTTCACGGTGGCCCCCAGGTCCGCTCCGAGCCCTTTCCGCCACGCGGCCTGATCGGCCCGGAGGAGAAAGCGGCGCTGGATGCCCTCCTGGATCGGGCCATCGCCGGCGGCATTGCCCCGGGCTACAATGGCGACGAGGAGAACGCCTATTGCGAGGAGTTCGCGGCCTTCATGGGCGGCGGTTACGTGGACGCGGTGAGCTCGGGCACGGCGGGGATCTACGTCGCCCTGAAAGCGCTGGACCTGGAGCCTTTCAGCGAGGTGATCGTCGGCGCGGTGACGGATCCGGGCGGCATGATGCCCATTCCGCTTCTGAACCTGATCCCGATGATTGCCGATACCGCTCCCAACGCTTACAACACCGGCCCGGAACAGGTGGAAGCGCTCATTTCGCCCCGCACCGGCGCCATCGTCGTCGCGCACATCGGCGGCGAACCGGCAGACGTCGCGGGCATCGTGGCCATCGCCCGCAAGCAGGGCCTCCCCGTGATCGAGGACTGCGCCCAGGCCCACGGGGCCAGGCTCGACGGCGCCTTGGTCGGCGCCTTCGGCGACGTCGGGGTATTTTCCACCATGTTCGGCAAACACCACTGTACCGGTGGCCAGGGCGGGCTCGTGTACACCCGCGACGAAAATCACTACCAGGCCATCCGGCGAGCCTCGGACCGGGGCAAGCCCTTCTTCCTGCCCTCCGGATCCACAAACGTGGTCGCTGCGTTGAACTTCAACCTGAGCGACCTGGCCGCCGCCATGGGGCGAGTGCAATTCAGGAAACTGCCCGCGATAGTCAGCCGCCGCCGGGCCATCGTGGAGAGGCTTCGCGATGGGATTCGCGCACTTGAGACGGTCTCCGTCCCCCCGCCGCTTGCGGGCGCCGAGCCGAGTTACTGGTTCCTGCGGATGCGCTTCCACGCCGAGAGAGCAACCTGCGCCAAGAAGACCTTCTGTGAGGCTCTGGCGGCCGAGGGACTGCCGATCACACCTGATTACAGGATGGCGATGCCCCATACGATGGAATGGTTCGTCAAACGGCGCGTGTTTGGCAGCAGTGGCTACCCATGGGCCAGCCCCGCATACACCGGCGATCCCGACCGTCAGTTCCCTTGCCCGCACGCGAACGCCACAATGGATACCCATTTCAACTTGAACTTTCACGAGAATTGGGGCGACGGCGAGATTGCCGATGCCGTTGCGATTTTCGAAAAGGTAAACGCAGCCTACGCCAGGAGGTGACACATTGTCTATTCACTGGCTCATCAAGAACAAGATCAAGGACCGGCTGGCACGCCTGGAAGAACGGGTGTACACCCACCATCAGCCGGGTGACCGTCTCAGGTCCGTTCCGGGCGGTGGCGGAGTGCAACTTGATGGAAGAGCCGCTCGATGATGTGGCGGTGGAAGATGGGTGCTTCAACTTCGCTGTGCGCCCCTTCGAGATCAAGAGCTTCCGCGTTTCAGCCACGAATTGCACGAATTTTCACTAATTTCTATAAAAGGAGGAATCACTATGGATTTAAAAGTGGGTATAGCAGGGTTAAGGCGGGGGTCGTGCTATATAGAAGTCTTCGAAGCTCAGAAGAATGTTTACGTCACAGCTTTATGCGATAAAGACGAGGACATACTGAGGAAATTTGAGGCAAAAAAGAAAGACGCCAGGATTTTCACTGAATATGAAGAGTTCCTGAAGTCGGATTTAGATATTGTAGTAGTAGCAGTTCCCTTACCTCTCCATGCCAGCTTTTCCATTGCGGCATTGGCATCCGGTAAGCATGTGCTTTGTGAAGTTCCTCCGGTAAATTCCTTACCAGAAGCGCAAAAACTTGCCGCAGCAGTCAAGGAATCAAGGAAGAAATATATGCTAGCCCAAAATACGTGCTACTGGGCTCATATACAGGCCTGGCAAGAGCTGGTCAAACAAGGGAATATCGGGAAAATTATGTATGCCGAAGCAGAGTATATCCACGATTGCCGAGAATTCTTTGCCAACGAAGCCCAGGCCGGGAGGCCGTGGAGGGCGAAATTGCCTCCCTTGTACTACTGCACGCACAGTCTGGGTCCGCTTCTTTCAATCATGGAGGACCGGTGTATGCTTGCCCAGGGGTTTCAAACCGAAGAAACTCTTGCTATACCAGAATGCAAACCCACGGCAGCCAAGATGGAAGTTGGAATTTTTAGGACCGAAAAAGGCGCGGTAATAAAAGTGCTTTGCGGTTTCGGCGTGGCAAGGGAGCCGGCGTTCCACTATTATTCTATTTATGGCAGCAAAGGTTGTCTGGAGACCAGTAGAGCGGGAAAGGAAAGAACCCTGGCCTATTTCGATGATATTCCTCACCTCAAGGATCTGGTTTCCATTCCTATCACGGCCGGGTACGAAAATATTCAGGTCGAAGGAACGCACGGGGGGACCGAGTATCTCTTGGTGAAAGATTTTATTGAGTGTATCCTGGAGGATAAACCTGCCCCGATCGGGGTGGAAAGAGCTTTGGATTTCGGACTACCTGGGATCTGTGCTCATCAGTCGGCGCTGAAAAACGGAGGAGTGGTAAAGATCCCTACATTTGGTTAGTAGATTTTTTAGGGGAATAAATAATCAAGGAGGGGAACTACTCAGCCCTCTGTCATTGCGAGCGCAGTTTGCGAAGCAATCCCCACCATGGCGGAGATTGCTTCGTCGCAAACTACGCTCCTCGCAATGACAGGCTGAGTAGTTACCAAGGAGGGGAAAATGGCAGAAAGAATCTATGGCGAAAGGGAACAGGAACTGCTGAGAGAGGTTCTCGCCTCAGGTAAACTCGGCGCCTTAGGTGGAAAGTTCACCCCCAGGTTTGAAGAGGAGTTTGCCAGAACAATTGGCACTGAGTATGGTGTAGCAATGAACTGTGCGATGAGTGTGCTGCATTCTGCGGTGATCTGTGCTGGCGCCGGCGCAGGAGATGAAGTTATCTGTGATCCAGTCTTTATCTTTGGGGCTCTGGCTGTCCTATACAACAACGCCCTACCAAGATTCGTGGACATCCACCCAGTCACCCATAATATGGACCCGGATAAGCTGGAAGAAGCCATCGACGAACGAACAAAAGCAGTTATCGTCACTCACGCCTGGGGACTTCCAGCAGAAATAGACCGGATTGTGGACATTGCTCACCGGCATGGTCTTTTGGTGATCGAGGACTGTGCGCATTCGATTTTGGCCACTTATAAAGGCAGGTGTACTGGAAGTTGGGGAGATATCGGCTCGTTCAGTTTCCAGGCCAGCAAACAGATGTCTCTGGGTGATGGCGGGATGGCTACCACGAACAACGCGGAACTTGCCAAAAAGCTCGACTTAAATGCCGGCGCGCCTACTTTTCAAGCTGTGGCTTACGGCCTTCACTATAATTACCGGATGAACGAATTAACCTCAGCCGTTGGCATAGCTCAATTAGAGAGACTTCCTGAGTTCATCGAAGGATTGCAGAAGAATGCTGCCTGCTACAATCAGGCCATTGCCGGCTGTAAATGGCTGGCGCCCCAACAGATGCCGGGAACAGTTCATACGTATCATTACTGGGCGGCGACATTTGAAGGAGAAAAACAGGGCTTAAGCCTTTCTGAATTCACAGAGGCTCTGAAGGAAGCCAATCTTCCTATTGCGGTGGGGTATACTCAACTGCCGGCTTATAGACATCCGGTTATCAAGGAAAGATTAGCACACGCTTTCAACTGTAAAAACTACCCGGAAACGGTGGACTATCCAGACGGTATCTGCCCGATAGCTGAAAGGGTTATCCCGCGGATGGTTCTGGCCGGTACGGTAGCACCTGAAGAGCAAGTCAAAGAAAATGCGGAGAAATTTCACCAACTTATCAAGAAAATAGAGGGGTAAGCTGATGAAAGCCAAATTCAACGCTGCTTTATTCTACGACGACACGCTGCGTCAAGTCGCTAATGACGGAGAGCGTAACTATTGGCCGGTATATTACGCGGAGATTCTTGCGCGCATTGGCTTGCCATACGCACTCGTCGGACCGGATGAGCTTTGCGCGGAAGCTCTGGAAAACTATTCCGTATTGCTGATGCCGCCCTCAGGCGAAAACTATCTGCGCCCAGCACAGGTTGAAGCTGTGTCCCGGTGGGTGCGCCTGGGCGGACTGCTGGTGGGCTTCGGGACGCGGGGACTGGATGCGGTGTTCGGCATATCCCTGGCGGAGACCATTCCCCAGGCTGACGATGAGTTCTCGCCCTCCAGCTTTATCCGCTTATCCCATGAACAATGGACCGTTCCGCTTCTACCGAGGGATGAAAGGGACTGCGCCTTGCCGGTGCTGGCGCCGATGCAGTGCATCTCTGCTGTGGACTGTCAGGAGCTGGCCCACCTGTATTCTATTTTCGGAAAGGACCTGCGTTGTCCCGCGGTTACCTATCGAACCGTGGGTAAAGGCGCTGCCTGTTACTGGGCCTATGATCTGGCTCATTGTGTGTGGGCTATGCACCAGGGCCGGCCGGTTCTGAAAGACTATGACGGCGATGGCCAGTTAAAAACGCGGGACGGCATAGCTATTTCGCCGTGGTCGGGCGAGTTACCCTATGCCGACGTGATGCTGTTTACACTGCGCCGGATTCTTGCCGAACACCACGCTGTTTTTCTGCATCAGCTTCCGCCGGCCCCGGATGGCGCCATTCCTGACGCCCTTTTTCACTGGGGAGGGGACGACTGCGGGTGGCAAGACGACTTCATATCCGCGGCGCAATTCATGAAGGACCTTGGCCTCCCCTATCACATCAATATCATGCAGGGTCCCGCCGGCAACACGCTATTGTCGAGGGAGAACTATGCCAAGCTAAAGAAATTGGGGTGTGAAGTTGGCATCCAATTCAGATTCACTTTTGAGGGCATCGATGATCCCTACGCCTTTACCAAGGAAGACATGGAATTCCAGTTGGATACCCACCGTGCCGCTTACGGCGAAATGCCCGTGGTCACGGTCTTCGGCCGCTGCGAATGGACGGGCTGGAGTGAGCCGGCCCGCTGGCTGGCAGAGCTCGGATTGAAGGGCGACAATAACCGCTTTTCGCAGCCCGGAATAATCCCGAACCCGCTGAACACACTGGCCTTCGGCTTCGGAACTGCCTACCCATTCCACTACTATGAGGACTGGCGCCGGCAAAACCGGCGTCTGGAATTCACGTGCCAGCCCATCTCCGATTATGAATGTGGATTTCGCTATCCAGAAGACAAGATTGATTTCAGCAAACTCCACCGCTCAATCGACCTGGCTGAGTTCTGGAACCTGGCCCTGAATATGTTTCGTCACCCGTTCTATATCGTTAGAACCAGGTCAGCGCCGGAGTCTATCAAAGAAGCCCTGGTGTATATGCAAAAGCAAGGAATGAATCCTCTCCACCTTGCCAGCGACCAGATGTGTCTGTGGTGGCACGCACGAAGCGCGTCAGCTATCGAGAGCATCCATATCGAGGAAAGCACCGTTAGTGTGCGAACCCATACCGCTTATCCTGCCGGGTGCATCATTCAGCTTCTTTCGTCCGAGCGGGAACCGATTTTAGTCGAGATAGACGGTAAACCCGCTGTGTATAAGATGCGCGAGCAGCACAATGTTCGCTGGCTCTATGTGGCCATGCCCAGCGGATATGCCAGTGCCGTGGTCCGTTATTAGTATCTTACGAGTTAAATTCTCGTACAAAAGCTGGAAAAACTCTCACGCAAAGCCGCAAAGTCGCAAAGGATTTTCTTAGCGTTCTTTGCGCTTTTGCGTGAGTCATTTGGTTCCGGCTACGCCGGGTTAGGGCTAAGGAATCGTGATTAAATAACTTTCCCATTTGTGGACAGCGGGCTAAATTAGCCTTGCGAAGGTTTTTGCCCCGACTTGGGCTAGAAATGGCGTCTT
>PHCA01000009.1:0-24441 GCA_002842085.1 Chloroflexi bacterium HGW-Chloroflexi-1 | reverse complement strand
ATCGGGATTGCCGCAATCCTCCCCGTATGCAGAAGATTGCTTCGCTCCGCTCGCAATGACGCCGCCAAAGATTCCCGCGATCAACGCAAATGTCGCGGAGTAATCTATATGTTACAATGATTATGATCTAAAAAATCCCGCAAAGAATCAGGAGGGTTGCAATCAATGCAGAAAATAGTTTTAAGCAGGCAACATATCGAGGCATTGAATCGAAGGAGAAGGGTGATTGTAAACCTTGACACCAACTGGGGGCTTCCTGGTGTCGAAGACCACGATGCCCAAGATATAATCGATTTCAATATGGAATTCTTCATGGGTTTGGAAGGAAGCCAGGTCGACAGCATCTGGTGGGCCTGGGGCGAAATGAACTACGGGCCCTGGCCCAGCAAAATACTCCCGGTCAACCATGAGTACCAGAAATGGTTGAAAAGAGGGGTCGACCCGCTGCGCATGGGCATCGAAGAAGGCAGGAAAAGGGGCCTTGAGGCGTTCATGACTTTCAGGATAAACGGCGGTGAAGGTTACCCTGCTGGTTACCCCGTGTTGGATGAGAATCCAGGTTGGGGGTTTCCTGAGCCGGTCTGGCAGACCAGGCGCTTCAACTTTGCCATAAAGGAAGCCCGCGATTACAAGCTGAGCATCATCAGGGAGGTCGCTGAGAACTACGATTTCGACGGCATAGAAATCGATTGGCGGTGCGGCCCGATGAACTTTCCCGACTTGATGCGTGTTTGGGAGAACAGGGAGCATTTGACCGAATTCATGCGTTCCGTGAGGATGATGCTCCTGGAAGTGGGAAAGAAGAAGGGAAAGCCGATACTTCTTGCGGCAAGGGTGCCGGAGAATATCGAGGGCTGCCACTACGACGGCCTGGACGTGGAGAAGTGGGTCGAGGAGAATCTCGTAGACATACTGGCGCTCGGATGCCACAATTTCGAGGTGGACATCAAGGCTTTCAGGCTGATGACGCTCGGCAAGGAAATCAAGTTGTACCCGTCCACAGACGACCACCATCCTTCAAGCGGATATGAGCATCCGCCAATAGAAGTCTTCCGCGGCGTGTTTGCGAATTTCTGGAACCAGGGCGCGGATGGCATGTACACTTTCAATTTCTACCCGTTGCCCTACGAAGTACCTGTTCCAGGTCTGTCGCATGGTCTTTTCCCAAGCAGCAAGATATGGGCCGTCCACAGGCAGGCTTATTGCGAGATGGGCAGCCCGGAAACGCTGAGGTTCAAGGACAAGGTTTTTGTCACACAACGCAGGGGTGGAGGCCAGTGGGCGCCGGTCAGCGAGTTTTTCTACGCGAACTCAAACTGCTTCGCCCAACTGCCGAAAGAGCTGTCGAACGACAAAAACGATGAAACATATATCCACATCCCGGTTGGCGATGACGTCAACAAATACAAGGATCGGATAAAGAGCATTGAACTGCGTGTGCTGCTTTCAGACCCCGAGGCCGCCGGCCTGCCCGCAGATGAAAGGATATGCGGCGGGCTGGTCAAGATTACCGCCGAGGATGTGTATTTTGTGAAAGGCGAGAGCGGTCTTGAACCTGTCGAAATCCGAAACCTCGCGGAGCCGCCTGCCAGGGGGCTTGAAAACAACCTGAGAACAAGGATGAACGGCATCATCCTTGGGCGGCCTGCGATAAGAGAACGCCCGGAGCCGCTGAAAGGAATACCTGAGTGATGAAAGCGATGTCGTCGAAGGAAAGAGTTCTGGCCGCGTTCACCCGACAGGCCGTGGATTACGTGCCCTGCGCCCCCTTCATGAATTTCCAGGATTGGAACCAGAGGATAGGGCAGCCGTGGCAGTACCCGTTCGGGCCGTCCGTCCCCGAAATGCTCGATTATATGGTCGGGGAGCTCGGCGTGGATCAGATCGTGAGTATCGGCTGGGGATACTATCCCGAGCCAGGCGTTTCTTCGAAGGCATGGATGGAGGACGACATCATCCACAAGAAGTTCATCACGCCCGCCGGGGAGCTCCACGCCGCGGTGCGGTTCGACGAGAACTGGCCGCACGGGCTCGACATTCCCTTCTTCAGCGACTACAACCCCGCTCACTACACGGAGCCGTGGCTGAAGTCCTTCAGGGACGTTGATTGTCTCCGCCAGATTCTCCTCCCGCCGCGCGCGGAGGATGACTTCGAGCAGATCCGCTTTCAACTGCGAGAGGCGAACCGCCTCGCGGAAAAGCACCGGCTTGCCACCTGCTTTTCCTCTGGTCTGGGACTCACCGGCGCCCTACAGATGTGCGGCGCGACACAGGTATGCCTGCTCGCCGCGACCGAACCTGAGCTCATCGATGCCTACCTCGAGCTAGACCATCGGTTCAACCTCAAGAATTACGAGATCGCCCTCGACCTCGGGGTGGACATGATTCGGCGCAACGGCTTCTACGAATCATGTGACTTCTACAGCCCCGCAATGCTCGAGCGCTTCCTCGGCCGGCGTCTCCGGGAGGAGATCGGGCTAGTCCACGAAGCAGGTAAGCCGATCGGTTACACGCTCCTCACCGGCATCATGCCGATGCTCGACTACCTTGCCCGTCTGGATTTCGACTGCATCATGTGCCCCGATGTTTTCATGAAGGGCGTCGATGCGCGGAAAATCAAGGAGAAGCTCGGAAACCGAAAGAGCTTCTGGACGGGTCCGAGCGACACGATCCACATGCCGGTGGAGAGGCCCGCAGAGGTCCGCCAGGCCGTTCGCCACGTGTTCGAGGTGTTCGGCAAAAAAGGACTCCTCGTAACTCCCTGCTCGTCGAGCAAGGCGGTGTTCCCGTGGGTGAACGTCCTCGCCATGATCGACGAATGGAAGAAACTGCGCTAGCCGAAAGGATGACTACGGTGATAGATTTCCACGCTCATCTCGGGAAGGTGATCTACGGCTACCCTCCGCTCACCGCGGAGAAGCTCCTCCGGTTCATGGCCGTTCGCCAATATGGATCCCCGGCGCGGCTCGAACGACGGCAACTACGATTTCTACCCCGTGCTGAAGGAATATGCCGACCTCGGCTGCCGGGGCTTCGGCGAAATTCTAGCCAACCTGCCGACGAACGATCCGCGGATGAAGGGGATCTACCGGGCGTGCGGGAGGCTCGGGTTTCCCGTCCTCTTCGACTTCCGGCTCGGCGCCACGGGAGTTATCGAGCCAGTCGGCATGCCGTACCTGGAGGAGTGCCTGAAGGAGTTCCCTGAAGTGGTCTTCATCGGGCACGGGCCGGCGTGGTGGGCCGAGATATCTGCGGATGTGACCGCCGCCGAGAAGCACTCATACCCCAAGGGACCGGTGAAGGCTCCCGGCAGGATCGATGAACTGTTGTCGCTGTATCCCAACCTGCACGCCGACCTCTCGGCGATGAGCGCCTTCGACGCCCTTTCGCGTGACCGTGCCGTCACGAAAGCGTTCCTCGAGAGGCACTATCGGAAGCTCCTCTTCGGAACCGACCGTTTCGTAAGGGAGGAGGAACCGCTTATGATCGATCTGGTAAAAAGCATGGAGCTTCCCGCCGACGCGGAACGCGCCATTTTCACCGGGAATGCCGAGAAGATGCTCGCAATCAAAAGGTAACTACTCAGCCGCCGTGTCATTGCGAGCGTTTTTTGCGAAGCAATCCTGGCACTGAACGCGGGGATTGCGGCAATCCCGATTGCTTCGTCGGCAAAAAACGCCTCCTCGCAATGACAAGCGGAGATTGATGAAAAATGGATACCAGAACAATGATGGCAGTTAAGGACGTGTTCGAAAACGAGAGTAAAGTTGTAATAGAAACGACTAGCGCAAGATACGTGTTCAATAAGGATGAACCCAGCGGGTCTATCGATTGCTATCAACTGCTGAACGGGGAGCGGCATGTCGCCAGAATCGACTTCGCCGGTTTGTCTTTCACGAATACGACCGTTCAGAAGAAGGATGATTCCACGTGCCTCCTGAGCATAGTCCCTATCAGAGGCAACTATAATGCAATACCCGTGAATGAAACTTTTGTCCGTGTTATGTCGATGGTTTCCAGGCGGTGTTACGCCAAATTCGCGCGTGTATGGCTTCCAAATGCTCGACTTGGTCACTGTTTGGCGTGCACATCACTGTCATCGAGTAATTTTTGGGTGAAAATGCCCTTGAACTGCGCCAAACAGGTAGGCGCGGGAATTCATTCACGGGTATTGGCATTAGATCCCATGTGATTTTATTTAGGGAGCAGAATTGCTATGGAACAAAAACTCAAGGATGTCAGTCACCACGCAATCGAATTGACCCGGACCAGTTGTGTGTTCGATCTAATGAGTGGCATGGATGTTAGAGGCTTTTCCGCACCGGACAGCGCCCCGGGTTGGTTCGGCAAACCCACCTCTTATTGGACCGACTTGCCGAAGATGTTGGAAGCAGGAATCAATGCTATCTGCTGCGATATGGGGGATTGGCTTCCTCCAGCGATGGTAATTGACGGCAGCGACCCGCGTGCGTGCGTAGGGGAGGAGCTGATTATGCGGGGCGATCCCAACTGGTTCGACTTCGCCTGGCCGCCCGAACAATATCGCCACCTCTCTTTCAAACATTACGACTACCACTCTCATCGAAGCCCGCTGGCCCAGGCACTAACCTGGTACGACTTGTATGTCCGCGAGATCGAGGCCAACGCGGAGCGGATGGTCCTGGCTCGCAGCGCCCAGGACATTGATCTCGCCCAGCAACAGGGAAAGATCGCGGTCCTGCTCACCGGCAACAGCGTTCGGATGATCGAGGATTCCCTCGAGGTACTCCGCGTGCTCTATCGTCTGGGGTATCGGGTTATGCTGCTGGCCAGGGACGGTCGCAATCTCGTAGCCGACAGTTATATGGAAACCCGGGCGGACAGCAAATTGACGACGTTCGGTCTGGCTGTGGTCAAGGAGTTGAATCATCTGGGCATAGTGATAGACGTCTCACATCTCAGCGACCGGTGTATCTATGATGTGCTGGAGCTTTCCTCCGCCCCGGTGATTGCCTCACACTGCAATGCCAGAGCCCTCTGCAACTACCCCAGGAATCTGACCGACGATCAGGCCAAGGCTTTGGCTTCCACCGGCGGCGTCATTGGCCTGACCTTCCCGGGCGCTGCGTTCATCGATTTGCACTACAACAGTGAAGCGGTGCCGCCCGAACTGAAATACTCCGCGGATTCTCCTCTATTCCAGAAGTGGCTGGATCACTGTGACCACTTTGTGGAACTGATCGGCATTGGCCATGTCGCAATCGGTTCGGATGGCGGGGTGGATTTATTCAGGGATCGTTCCGAGCAGACGCCGCGGATTGTGGAGGGATTGCTCCGCCGGGGGTACAGCGACCAGGACATCAAGAAGATCATCGGTCAAAACGCGCTGCGGGTTATTCGGCAGGTCATAGGATAAGACACTGGTTCAGTAAAAATGTTTTTGGATAACTTAACTATTACACCTTCTGGTGAAAGGAGAAGAAAATGGCGAATGTACTGGTAGTGTATCACTCGCAAGAGTATGGGAACACCGCCGTAATGGCCGAGGCAGTTGCCGAAGGACTGAGGGCGGCCGGATGCGACGTGGACCTGTTCAACACAAATGAAGGACGGTTTGATATCACTCGCTTTCCACAATACGCGGGCGTGGCTTTTGGATCGCCCGACTATGATGGCTACCTCGCCGGCGGGCTCAAAACCTTCTTGGACGATCATTATATCTATAAAGTGCACACGCAACTGCAGGGGATCACGGGGAAACCTTATGTGCTCTTCTATTCCCATGGTGGCGGGGGCAAGGTCAAGGAAGCGCTGATCAGCGTTTTGAAACACTACGGTATTGGCGCGTTAGTCGCCGAGCCGGTTGGCTCGCATGGCCGGCCTACGCCCCAGGTCCAGGAACAATGCATATCTCTGGGTAAGTTGTTAGCTGAAGCCATTTTAACTTGACGTTGTTACATTTGTCAAGTTAAAGGGGGAAAAAGTGGCCAGCATTTCTCAGAAGCCATTCTTGAGGAAGACGCGGCTGCGACATGGTCGCGGCCACTACAGAAATCAAAAAAGCCTTTGCGTCTTTGCGTCTTTGCGTTGAAAGATTTGCGCAGATGGCGCAAATGTCGCGAGATAATACTATATCATACAAGGAGGAATGATGAAAGTCTTATCCAGAGAACGCTTTCTGCACTACGATGAGAACGGGCGGCCGGTCTGCACGGGCTTTGTGACGTACATCAGCAAAGACGATCCCATTCTGATGCACCGGTCGGGGCGAGAGGATTATTCGGACGCCTACGATGACTATGCGGACCAATTTAGTTATGACAATGGCAAGAGTTGGACAGACCCGGTGCTGCACCTGAAAGGTGAAGATATCGAAGCGGGTAAGCTCCGTTATGGCGAACAAGCAGCCCTGTTCGATCCCGACACCGAGAAATTGTTAGTCATCATCAATAAGTTTCTCTATCCTGACGACACACTTGATCTAGACGCTATTCCCTCCGTTGTCCAGGAGGTCTACGATCCGGCAACGAACACGTGGTCTGGCTTGACCCCCCTGGAATTCGATTTCCCCGGCGGCATTGGCATGAGTTTCTGCCGCCCCATTAAGACATCGAAGGGGCGATTGGTATTCCCGGGCCAGGGCAATTACCTGGATGAAAAAGAAAAACCCATTCACTACCAGGGTTGCTGGTCGCCAGCGGGTATCATTGTCCATATCCTTGGAGACTATCGAAAAGACGGGACGATTGCGTGGCAACTGAGTAAGCCAGTTATCCCCGATTTGGAGAAGACCTCGCGTGGCTTCTACGAACCAACTATTGCTGAACTACGAGATGGGCGTTTTGCCATGATCCTGCGTGGCGACAACTCGATGTACCCCGACCGGCCGGGCTACAAATGGCTGAGCTTCTCGGAGGATCACTGCGAGACCTGGACCGAACCGGCGCCGCTCCCGTGCGACAAAGGAGAACCGATTGAATCGAGTTCCACCGGCTCAACTCTTTTCCGCTCCATCAAGACCGGCAGGCTCTACTGGATTGGGAACCTATGCATCGAAGGGGCGTGGATTGGCAACCTGTATGCCAAGGGTATTCTGCGACCTGATGGCAACTTCCCCAGGACGCCACTCGTCATCGCTGAGGTTCAAGAAGAACCGTTTGCCCTCAAACGCGATACCATTACCGTGATCGACCGTCAGGCGCCCGGTGAACCGCCTCAGTTGCAACTTTCCAACTTCAGATTCTACCAGGACCGCGAGAATGGAGACATTGTACTTTTCCTGACCCGCTATAGTGAACGCTTTGCCGAGAACTGGAAGCTGGCGGACTACTATCGCTATCGGGTGGCGATTGAATAGTTGTATGTAAGGAAAGAAAATGATGAGCTTGAAAGTGCTCGATAATGAGCAGATTAGCAACATTCACAATGCCTCGATAGAGCTATTACGCGCCATGGGAGTGCGGGTTCCACATCTCCGGATGCGTCAATTGTTTAGAGAGGCGGGAGCGGCAGTAAACGATTCTACGGAATTAGTCAAGGTTCCGGAGAATCTCGTGATGCGCTGTTTGGAGAGTGCGGGCAAAAAGTTTACTCTTTATGGCCGAGATCGCAACCAGCAAGCCCATTATGGAATGGGAACACGAAACTATAATTCTATTGCCGGGGAAGCCTTATGGGTGGATGACACCTGCACTCAGCGCCGATACGCTACCTTAGAGGATGTTGCTGTAGCTACTCGTTTAGCTGATGGATTGCCAGGCATTAACCTCGTGGGAGCTATGGCGGATCCTCACGAGATACCGGTGGAGTATCGTTGTGTAGAAGTCGCAGCGACCCAGCTCAAAAACACGACCAAACCGATCCACTTTTGGTTCCATGATAGGGCTTCCGCTCGCTATATCCTGGAGGTTTTCACCGCGGTGGCGGGCAGTGAGGAGGAAGTGGCTCGTTATCCTCTGACCTATCCATTTCTGGAACCAATCAGCCCGCTCAAGTTTTCTTACCATGGCATCGACTTGCTGTTCGAAACTGCCAGTTTTTCTTTACCCGTTGCTATTGGCCCCATGGCCCAGGCCGGAATCAGTGCACCGGTTACTTTGGCGGGGACGTTGGCGCAGGAGAACGCCGAAATCTTGGCGGGGATATGCATCACTCAGTTGATTAAAGCCGGTTTGCCAGTTTGCTACGGTGGTATTCCCCACGTTTTTGATATGCGCACTACCCAGATGGTTTTTGCCGGGCCCGAACAAGCACTTATGGCAGTGGCAATGACCCAATTGGGCAAGCATTACGGTCTACCAGTGTACATCAATGTGGGACTCACGGATAGCAAGGTCCCGGATGCACAAGCAGGATTGGAGGTAGGAATTACTCTGTTCGGCGGCGTTCTGGCGGGCGCCGATATCTTTGGCCACCTGGGCATCTGTGGAGTTGATCAGGCTTCTTCATTAGCAATGCTTCTGATGCAGCACGAAATTATCAGTTACATCGAGCGCATCGTACGAGGTTTCGATGTCAGCGATGAGACTCTCGCTCTGGATGTCATTCGCTCGGTGGGTCACGATGGTTCTTTCCTTCCCGAAATGCATACTGTCTCACGTTTCCGAAAGGAATTGTGGATGCCCCAGTTGCTCGATCGAGAATTCTGGATCAACTGGGTGGAGAAAGGCGCCACTACCATGCATGACCGTTGCAGCGCTACGAAAAACAAAATTCTACAAGAACATACTCCTGCGCCTTTAGACGAGAATATCGCTAAGGAATTAGTAAAGATTGTGGATTCTGCAAGGAGGACTTTAGTGCCGTGAAAACCAAGAAAATTGCGCTCATCGGCGCAGGAAGCGCTATGTTTACCCAGGGTCTGGTGGCGGATATCATCCGTTCACCCGAGTTGGGACCGTGGAAATTGGGGTTAGTGGACATCGACCCCTCCGCCCTGGAAACCGCCGAAAAACTTGCCCATCGGATGGTAGAGGCTCGAGGAGCGGATATTGTCATCGAAGCGTCAACCGACCGGCGCGACATCCTCCCCGAAGCGGATGTGGTAATCACCACTATCGCCGTGGGTGGTCGGCGAGCCTGGGAATTAGATGTGTTCATCCCGCGCAAGTATGGCATCTACCAGCCGGTAGGGGACACCGTGATGCCGGGAGGAATTTCGCGTGCCCTGCGGATGATTCCGGCCTTGGTGGACATCGCCCGCGACGTAAAGAGAATTTGCCCCACTGCCTGGTTCTTCAATTACAGTAATCCGATGACCGCCAACTGTTGGGCCATCCGCAAAGCCACCGGTGTGCCCGTTATCGGATTGTGTCACGGCGTCTTCGAAGTGGAGCGGCAACTGGCGGAATTCATAGGAGCCCCAGCCGAGGAGGTGACCTCGTTATTCGCCGGCCTCAATCACCTTACTTTTATCTTCGATTTACGCTGGCGAGGTCGGGATGCCTGGCCATTGGCGCGCGCGCGTTTGGCTGAAGAACGTGAGTTGCCTTTTGACCACCAGTCGCTAAAAGAACGCTTCCCTGAAATGCGTCCCTTACCCCAAAAAAGCGCCTCGAAAGCGGCCGACAACCCCTTTTCCTGGTCGCTCTTTGAGACCTATGGCGCCTACCCGGCCGTCAACGACCGGCACGTATCGGAGTTCTTCCCTGAGCGTTTTCCCCAAGGGCATTATTATGGCAAAAGACTGGGGGTAGACGCTTTTTCGTTCGAGGGGACGATTGCCGAAGGGGACCGGATCTACGCTGACATGCGAGCGCAGGCTCTGGGCAAGCAGCCACTGGATGAGCGGATTTTCGAGCGGGCGCCGGGCGAGCACGAGAAGTTATTGGAGATTTTGCACTCCGTTGAATATGACGAACGGCGTATCTTTTCCGCCATTTTGCCCAACCAGGGTGCGATTCCCAACCTGCCCTATGACTCCATTCTGGAATTGCCGGCGGTGGCGACGGCTACCGGCTTGCGGGCGCTGCACATTCCCGATTTCCCCGATCCCTTAGCTGCGATTATCACCCGCAAAATCGCCGCCATACGGTTAACAGTGGAGGCAGCGTTGACCGGAAATCGCAAATTGCTTGTGGAGGCTCTGCTCGCCGATGGCGCGGTGACCGACCCGGAGATAGCGCGGCAGATGGGGGAAGAACTCTTGGCGGCTCACAGAGACTACCTGCCTGATTTCTTCCCTTCTTCTGATGATGCGGTGTAAAATGAGCAAAAAAATCGTAGCAGCGCAGTTCGACTGGCCGTCTTTCGTGTACTGGGGAGACAAAGGCATCGCCGGCGTCACCTCGAAGAGGAAGCCGGAGGACCTGAAGCTTTATCTTCAGCGAATGAAGGACACCGGCATCGAGAAGGTGTACTGGCGCGTTTCCTTTGCCGGCCCGGTCGGATATTACAGCAAGCTTGAGTACTCCGTCCGAGAGAGACGGTCCGACAAGAGGATCGATCCGGAGGCTGGCGACCTGATGGTTCCGGAGTTCGCCGACGTGATGCAGTATGATTTTCTCAAGGCCGGCATGGAGTTCGCGGCCGAGTTGGGGCTTGAGGTTCATCCCTGGATCACGCCATTGTATGAGGGCATTCACGGCTCGAACTTCGGGGGCAAGTTCGCCGGCGAGCACCCGGAGTTCTGGTGCAAGCTCGCGAACGGCGAGACGCTCGAATGGCATCCCAGCCTGGCCTATCCCGAGGTGCGCGAGCATCAGGTCGCAATGGTCGAGGAGATGGTCACGTGCTACGGGGTCAAGGGCGTTCACCTCGACTTCATCCGGATGACGAGGAGCATTTTCGACCTGCGGGACAAGGCTCAGGCTTCGATGATGGGCTACGATGCGCCGCTCGTCGAGGCGTTCAAGAATGAGCGGGGCAAGGACCCCGCGAAGGTCGGCAACACTAACGAGGAGTGGCTTCGGTTCCGGGCGGAGCGGACATACACGCAGTTCCTGCGCGATTTGCGGGCCAGGTTCGGCCGTGAGCTCGAGATCAGCGTGCTGCTCGGCGACTGCGGCAACCTGGGCGGGAACCTGCTGGACTGGCACACGTGGGTGAAGGAGGGCCTGGTCGACACGCTGTGCCCCGTCCCGACCGTGTCGCACAACGTCTTCTCGTACCTCGATACCGCGCACATGTTCAAGCGGTTCGTCGGCGAGCGGGTGAAGGTGCTGGAGTTCATCCCCGTGTGCGACGGCGGCACGGGGCCATGCATGAATTGCGGCCCCGACGAGTGGGGCACTCCGCCGAAGCCGGGTTTTGTCCTGCTCGACGTCGAGTTCGCGCTCCAGCGCGGCGCGGACGGCGTGTTATTCTGGGAAGCGGACTCATTCGAGATAATGGACTACTGGGACGCGGCGGCCGAGATCGCCCGCAAGGTTCATCAATTCGGCGGCCGATGACGCCGCGCGAAAGATCGCGTGCCGTGCACCATGAAGGAGGATTTCGATGATAAAGGATATTCGGACGCTGCGCTTCGGCGTGAACTATACGCCCACCGGGAACTGGTACTATTGCTGGAACGATTTCGACGCGGGTTCCATCGCCCGTGACCTGGACTCGATCGCCGGGCTCGAGGCCGATCACATTCGTCTGCCGCTCATATGGCCGTACTTCCAGCCGAACCCGGCCTTCGTCTGCCCCGCGCACCTGGAGCACTTGCGGGTCCTGATGGCGCTCGCTCGCGAGCGAGGGCTGGACGTCTGCCTGAGCATGCTGAACGGATGGCTCTCCGGCTACGCCTTCCGCCAGGCGTTCGAAGTCCGCGAATCGGTCTATACCTCCGAAAGACTCTGGAACGCGCAGGAGCTGTACTTCCGCAAAGTGAGCGACGCGGTGCGGGAGTTCGCGAACTTTATGTGCTTCGACTTCGGCAACGAGATGAATTGCTGCTGGCAAGCCCCGGACGTGCGCGACGGCGACCGCTGGCACGAGCGGATGATGCGCCTTACGCACGAACTCTTCCCAGACCGGGCGCACGTCAATGGCATCGACGACATCCCCTGGTTCGAGCCCGAGACGTTCTCGCCTCGGACCATCGCCAAGACCCAGAGCATCATCGCCCTCCACTGCTGGGCGTTCTTCACGGGCGCCATCGAGCAGGACAACGGCAATCTGTTCGGCAAGGCGAGCATCCACCTCATCGACCTGATGGCGGCGCTCGCCCGCGCGTTTGCCGGGGACCCCGTGAAGCCCATCTGGGTCCAGGAATACGGGATGTGCGCGGATTGGATGCCGGCAAAGGACATCCCCAGGTTCCTTGAAGAGGCTACGCTCAACGGCATTCGCGGCGGGGCGAGCTGGTTCACCTGGTGGACAAGCCACGACATCGATCGCAGCTTCGCGTTCGAGAGCCTCGAGTACTCGCTGGGCCTCATCGGCAACGACCAGAAGATCAAGCCGCAGGGAGAGGTCTTCCGCGAGCTGGCCCGGACCTACCGCAGGCGGCCCTGCGAGCTGGACGCGGCCCGGACCCTCGACGTCAGCCCTCCGCAGCAACACAACCGCGCCGCGACCTGGGAGTGGCTTCTCGCCCTGGACAGCCCCGCGACGCGGGATGCGGCGGCCGAGGTCGCCCACAAAGTGCAGGAGGAGGGTGGCCGATGACACCGCGCGAAAGATTGCTTGCCGTGTTGCATGGTCAACTGCCGGACTGTGTTCCTTGCTGCCCGGATATTTCAAACATGGTGCCCTGTCGTCTGACCGGGAAGCCGTTCTGGGAGATATATGCCTTTCATAATCCGCCGCTGTGGAAGGCGCACATCGACGCGCTGAACTATTTTGATCTGGACGGCGGATTCGAGATGTACTACTTCGACCCGTTTCCTGATGAGACGGCGCCCAAATGGGAGGAACGCGTTGTCAAGCGTTTTGACGACGGCGGTTTTGCCACGCAGAAGTATTCGCCCCAGACCGGAGAATGGCAAGGCTCGCTGCTCGTCTACACGGCGGATAACCCGCCCGCCTATGGAGTGAAGCCCGAGACAGTGGGCTTGCCCGCCACGCCGACGGAATGGGAAGAATTGACGGGCGGAGTCAAGGGCTGGCCGACGTCCGATGACACATGGGAGGGGATGACCCCCTGGCTTCAGGCGCGGGAATATCTCGGAGACAGAGGGGTTATCGGCATCCCATCAGGGATATCAACGTGCCTGGTGCACTCGCCTGAAGAGATCTATGCGTACTATGACGACCCCGAGCCGTTCCGTGCGGCATCCCGCGCGGCGATGGAGCGCCTCGAAAAGCGCATGGAGAAAATAGCGAATATGAACCCGCGTCCTGATTTCCTGTTTTGCGGATGCTCGGGCTCCCTGATCTGGCAGACGCCGGCCATGTTCCGGGAATTGGCTCTTCCGGGGTTGAAAAAGGCGACGGAGATGGCCTATGATATCGGAATTCCCACGCACGTACATTCGTGCGGGCCGGAAGCGAAACTCGTGAAAATGGCGGCCGAGGAGACCAGGTTGACCGTGATCGATCCGCTCGAGATACCGCCTATGGGCGATTGCGACCTGGCGGAACTGAAGCAGAGATACGGCAGCAAGATCGTGTTGAAGGGGAACCTCCATACGACCGATGTCATGCTGAGAGGAAGCGTTCTGAGCGGAGGCGTTGACGATGTGGTAAGAGCAAGCAAGAAAGCCATCGACGACGCCGGCGCAGGAGGAGGATTCATCCTTTCGACGGGCGATCAATGCGGACGCGATACGCCTGACGCAAACATCCGCGCGATGGTCGAAGTGGCTCGAACATACGGCCGATACAAGTGAGCGCCGCACGAATGCGCGAATGCCTTTTCAAGTTCTTCAACAGGTGCGCCAGGCATTTTTGTTTGAGCCAGCGTATTGCCTCACGTTAAAATCTTACCGTAGCCCCCTTGACAAATGAGCACAATCGGGCTACACTCGCCACAGTCATAAAAGGAGAAGCTAATCCGCGGCCCGCCTTCGCCAATCCAAGGCTACGGCGGCTAAAATTGTGCAGGTTGGCAGAGACGCGCGGCAACCTCGAACGCAGTTGCAACCCCTCGCTGGCGGATATAGAATACAGGGGTGGGCACTCAACAGAAACTGTTGTCTGGTATCTTTTCACTTGGCTGAAGTGTTATGGGGGGTCTATAATCTATGATAAAGGTAGCAATCATCGGCTGCGGCGGCATCGCCGACTATCACGGCCCGCACCTCGTGAAGCTGCCCGACGTCAAGGTGGTCGGAACGTGCGACGTGATTGAGGAGAAGGCCAGGAGCCTGGCCGAGAGAATCGGCGTGGGCAAATGGTGCACGGACTACCGCGAGCTGCTCGACGAAGTCGACGCGGTCTGGGTCTGTACGCGGCCATCCGACCGCGTGGACATCGTCACCGCCGCGGCGGAGGCCGGCAAGCACATCTTCAGCGAGAAGCCCATCGCCCTGAACCTGCAGGACGCGGACACGATGATAGCGGCGGCGAAGAAGGCGAAGGTCAAATACATGCTCGGTTACTGCCTCCGCTTCTGGAACCCGTACAAGCTCCTGCGCGACACGTTCGCTTCCGGGGAGCTTGGCGACCTCGTGGGTTGCTGGACCCGGCGCTACATGCCTGGCGACATGAGCGGCAGCTGGTTCGGCGATCAGAAGAAGAGCGGGGGCGTGATGCTCGACTTCGGCAGCCACGACGTCGACTGGGTCCGGTGGGTCGGCGGGGACGTGAAGACGGTCCTGGCGAAGACGTTCAGAATCCGCCCGGGGATTCAGGCCGACGACCACGGCGCGGCGCTGATGCTGTTCAAGAACGGCGGGATGGGCTACGTCGAGGACAGTTGGTCGTCGTGGGTCAGCGAGAACACCGTCGGCCTCATCGGCACGAAGGGCGGGATGATCGTCGGCCGCGACGACGTGGTTCGCAAGAAAATCGGCGACGAAGGCCCGGAGCAGATTGTCGACGTCGAGGCCGGAATGGCCATCGATGCGTCCGGCCACAGCGGCAAGAGGGATGATTCGGGCGAGATTCAGGCGGTTACGCGCCGTGGCGAATCGATTTACGAGCACTTCTTCCGCTGCATCGAGGAGGACATCGAGCCGATTACGTCGGCAGCGGAGGCGCGCAAGACCCTCCAGACCGTTGTTGCCCTGTGGCAGTCGGCGCGGGCCGGCACGAGCGTGGATCTGTCTGAGACCATGTAGTACGAACAAGGAGAAAGAATAGTGAAGAAGCGAAAGATTGGCGTAATGATAGAGTCGTTCCGGCTGGACACGAAGGGGGGCATTCGCAAGGCGGCAGAAGTGGGCGCGGACGGGTTCCAGGTCGTCTGCACGGTCCCCGAGCGTCCGGTGTCGGCGGAGATGAGCCAGTCGGCCCGGCGCGAGTTCAGGGATTTCGCCGCGCAGCAGAACTTGAGGATATCCGCTCTGTGCGCTGATTTCGGCTGCGGTTTTCTTGACCCGGCACGGAACGACGAGCTCGTCGCGAAGTCGAAGAAATGTGTCGACCTTGCCGTTGACCTCGGCACGGACGTCATCACGACCCACATCGGGACGATTCCAGACGACGAACAGAACCCGAAGTGGAGAATCGGGCTGGAGGCGCTCTCCGACCTGTCGGAGTACGCGGCGTCGAAGGGCGTCTCGCTCGCCTGCGAGACCGGCCCGGAAAGCATCCCGGTGCTGAAGCGGTTCCTTGACAGGATTCCGACGGCGGCGATCGGCGTGAACTACGATCCCGCCAACCTGGTCATGGGCGGCTTTGAGCACCTCGACGGCGTCGGCATCGTGGGCAACTACATCTTCCACACCCACGCCAAGGACGGCGTGCGCGTCGATGGCCAGCCGAAGGAGGTCCCGCTCGGCGAGGGAGCTGTGGACTTCCCCGAGTGGCTCAAGCGGCTCGACGCCATCGGGTACGACGGCTTCCTCACCATCGAGCGCGAGGTTGGCTTGGACCCCGTTGGCGACATTACGAAGGCGGTGCAGTTTCTGCGGACACTGTAAGACGGCTTACACCGGAGCATTGCGGCATGAACGCAGATCAATTCCCGCGCGACGAAACGCTTGCCCAGTTGTACCAGCGCCTCCAGGCCGAGGCCGACGCCGCCTACAGGGCCTCGCCCTTCTCGGCTCTTTCCACTGATTACTTCAACCGGTTCAGCCGAGACCCGGACGCACGGCCGGCCGACGGCGAAACCTGGATCGATTCGTCCCTTCGGCCCTTCGGCAAGGTTTATCCTGAGCGAAGCCGAAGGACTCAGGACAGGCTTCGCTCAGGGCAGGCCTGGAAACTCATGCTGCCCGACGACCTGTCGCCGCTGGGCAAGCGGATGGCTGAGCATCTGCTGGACTTCATGGCACGCTGCATGAACGTCCGCCTGGCACTCGAGCAGCGCCCACGCGCTAACCTGACGACGGGCTTTCCGCACGCAATCACGCTCCTCGACCGCGACGGCGGCGAGCCTGCGACTCCCTCGAGCTTCACCATAACAGCAATGAACGATCGCGTTCTCGCGGCAGGCCGCGACCCGGCGGGCCTGCGCGACGCGGTCGTCAGCCTCGTTGATACCTTCGGCCTTCGCCAGGCGCCCGCCCTGCGCTGCGGCTCGCAGACGTTCACGCCGAAGCTCGCCGTCCGGCTCGGGGCCATTCCCTGGCTCGGCTCGCACAAGGACGCCGTATTCATGGGCTACAACGCGGTTCTGCTGAACGAAGCCCAGTTCCCCACGACCTGCGCGTCCCTGTATGCGATCTCGACGAGCGACGCGATCCCCGAACTCGCGGCACGCCGCAGGCCGGAAGTCCTCGCGGCCATCTCCGCCGGCGCACGCGCGGCGCGGGACTACGGAATGAAGTGCTACATCCGCCTCGACACCGTCGACAAGTTCCGCCCGGACGACCCGCTCTTCGACGCGCACCCCGACATCCGCGGCTCGCTCACATGCAAGGCCGACGGCAACTACAGCCTCTGTACGGAGCACCCCCTCGTTCGCCGATACCTTTGCGAGAGCGTCGCCGGACTGTTCCGCGAAGTCCCGGAGCTGGACGGAATTGTCATCATCGTCGGCGGAGAAGCCTTCTACCACTGCTATATGCGCCCGTACGGCGTCGAACACGGCGAGACAAACTGCCCGCGATGCGCCAGGTCCGACGCCGAAACCGTCGTCGCGAACCTCTGCAACGCAATCGCAGAGGCTGCACGCGAGGGCAAGCCCACCGCAGAAATCATCATCTGGCTCTATTCCGCCCAGGTCTGGTCCGCCGACCGCAACCAGGAGCAGCTCATCGCCAGGCTGAAGCCCGGCGCCGCCGTCCTGACGGAGGTGGAAAAAGACGAGACCCTCGAAAAACCAGGCGGCCTCACAAAGCTGCTCTGGGACTACAGCATCGACATGACCGGCCTCGGGTCCCGCGCCAGGCAACAGCTCGCAGCCTGCAACCGCGTCGGCATTCCCATCTACTTCAAGAGCGAACCCGAACTCAGCTTCGAGGCGCCGCGCCTGCCAAACGTCCCCTGCATCGACCGATGGCTCGACCGGGCTGAGGCGCTGGCCGCGTCCGGTGCGAAGGGCTCATTCGTCTTCCCGGCCTTCAAGCCGTTCCATGCGACCAGCTCCGGCGAGGTCTACAAGTTCGCCTCGTGGGTGCCGGCGCCGGACAAGGAAGATTTGCTTCAACGGTTCGCCGCGCGGATCGCAGGCCGCCAGGCCGGGCCGCACCTCCGCGAAGCCTGGCGGGCCGTCTCGCAAGCCATACCCTTCTCGCCGGACCTGCCGCCCTACTACCTCGGACCATACTACTTCGGACCAGGGCACCCCATGATCGCAGACCTGAATGCGAAGGTCCCGCAGACCTTCTACGGAAAACACCTGTTCGCGGCAGAATCGACCGCATCCGACGGGCTCAAGGATGTCCCCGGCTTCCTCACCAACGCCCGCGCCGACAGCGGCAACGTCAACGCAGTCGGCGAATCCTATCGCCAGATGGAAAGGCTCCTCGCCCGCGCCGCTGCAGAGATTCGGACCGCGCAACCACTCGTACCTGACCGCTGCCGCTCGATGTTCGGCTCGGAAGCCTCCACGATCCTGTGGTTCTATCACACCGCCAGGACACACGCGAACTTCTACGAATCCTGCCAGTGCCGCTCCGCGTGGGCCGAGTTCGCCGCCCATCCGAAACCGGAGGACGCCGAAAGAGCGAGAGCGCTCCATTCGCGATGGATCAAAGTCCTCGAAAACGAGAAGGAGAACGCCGAGGCCGCCCTACCCTTGATGGCCGCGGACATGCGGCTCGACTACTACTTCGGAACCGACCACACGTACCGCCACGGAGTCGACGTGATCCGCGCGAAGCTCGAGCTCGTCGAACGCGAAATCTCCGAATACCTCCCCGCCCTCTGGCGCCGATACGAAGCCGCCGTCAAGGATCACGAAAAGGGGGACTTCACCGCAGAGAGCGCGGAGAACGCAGAGTAGAATATTGACCGGTATAAACATGGATTGGAACAAGAGAGAGAAGTAAGAGTTCACCGCAGGACAGAAAATCTCTCACGCAAAGCCGCAAAGTCGCAGAGGATTTTCTTGGCGTTCCATGCGCCTTTGCGTGAGGCATTTGGTTCCGGCTACGCCGGGTTGGTACCTTACCGGTTGAATTCTTGCACAATAGGACAGAAAATCTCTCACGCAAAGCTGCGCCTTTGCGTGAGGCATTTGGTTCCGGCTACGCCGGGTTGGTATCTTACCGGTTGAATTCTTGCACAAGGGGAGAGACAAATGGACGACATTCGAATTGGCTGGGTTGGGTTGGGCGCCCGGGGTCTTGAATGGGTGCACATTCTCCGCAGCATGAGAGGATATCGCATCACCGCGCTCTGTGACCCGATTGTGGCTCTCCACGAACGGGCCCTGTCACTGCTCGATAACCGCAACCAGGTCGCGAGATACACGGATTACGCGGCCATACTGGCAGACCCGAGCGTGGACGCCATCGGCCTGTGTGTTCGTTGCAGGGAGCAGGGGGCGCTGGCTGCTCAAGCGCTGGAGGCGGGCAAGCACGTCCATGCCGAGGTCCCCGCGGCCCACACCCTGGAGGATTGCTGGCGGATCGTCGTCGCCGCGGAGCGCACGGGGCTGGTCTATCAACTCGCTGAGCAGACGCGCTACTGGGGGTTCGTGGATGCATGGCGTGATCTGGTGGCGGAGGGGCGGCTTGGACACGTGACCTATTGCGAGGGCCAATACCTCGGCTACTACGGAACCGAGATATTCTTCCAATCCCCCGAGACCGGCAGGTTCTGCAGCGTCGAAGAACTCCCTTCGCATCCGGACGCCAAGCCGACGTGGTTGCACCTTATGCCGCCGATCCACTACTTGCCTCACGAGCTCAGCCCGATGCTGAAGGTGCTGAATGATCGCGTCATCGAGGTGTCGGCGATGGGCACAAGGTCGCCCAGCTACGCTCACCCCGAGATAGGGCAGCCGGACATCCAGGTCGCGCTCATGAAGACGGAGAAGGGCGCCATACTGCGGATGGTGACCGGCTTCACCCAACCGGTCCCGCACCGCGACCACCACTGGTACCAGATCATAGGGACACGCGGCTGCGTGGAATGGAGGCGATCAGAGAGCGAGCGTCCAAAGATGTGGCTGGCCGATTCGGGAATGCACGACGCGGCGGAAGTTGATTGGCGATTCGAGAGGCTTGACGCGGCGTCCGAAGCGCGCGGAAGCGGTCATGGTGATGCAGACTACTATGTGCACACGGCCTTCCGCGACGTCGTCCTCGGGACCAAACAGCCCGAGTTCGACGTATACCGGGCGATGGACACCGCCGCGCCGGCCATTCTGGCCGCGGAATCCATTGCGCAGGGCAGCAAACTCCTGCGCGTGCCCGATTTCAGGCCCAATGAATCCAGACCCGCCGGACATCTACCTGAGGAGGTGTGACCGATGCGCATACGAGCGCTGAAACTCTACGACGTGCACTTTGGAAATCAATGGTTCGATCGGGTTCTGGACCGCTGGAACTATGGCGACTTCAAGGCGGATGCGTCCTGGCGCAAAGGCTGGATCAGCTTTGACTGCTGCCTATACAACTCCAGCGACGAGCGGGTCTACCTCGGTCTCACGTCCTTCGACGCGGACATCTTCAAGGCATACGACCGCGCCTCAGACGCGTTCGTTGACCTGGGCTACCACCAGATTGCCGACCCGTTCGACGCCAAGTTCCATCGCTCCCTGCAGCGGGGCGCGGACGGATGCCTGTATGCGGCCATCGCCCTGCTGCACGATGTGGACCGACTCCACGACGCGCCGGGCGGCGCAGTGATCCGCTACGATCCCCGCTCGCACGAGTTGCGGAAGCTGGCGATCCCGCTCCCACACGTCTACATTCAGGCAACCGTTCCGGACCCGACGCACGAGGCGCTCTACTGCCTCTGTTTCCCCCCGGAGAAACTGGCTTCATTCAACCTGCGGACGGCCGAGGTGCGTGACTATGGGCTTATCGGTACCGGCATCGGCGGCATGGCGCAGGCAGAAAACCTGGTTCTGGACGACCAGGGTTGCGTGTGGAGCAACTGGCAAGTCACACGGGCGTGGCAGACGCAGCCGGGTGCGGACGCCGCGCGGCTCTGCAAGCTCGATCCGGCTCAGGAGCGGCTGGTCTTCTTCGACTGTGGCCTGCCGCGGCCGGCCGGGGCTTACGGGACGGTCAAAGCAGAAGCATTCTTCAATTTCCACGATGGATGGCTCTACGCCAGCGGTGCGAACGGTTCACTATTTCGGATCGATCCTGAGACAGCGGCGGCCCGCTACCTCTTTACGCCCATCGCCGATCGGCCGAGTCGCCTGGCGGCCCTGGTCCTCGGGCCGGATGGATGCGCCTACGGCGTAACGGGCCGTGAGGGCCGCTGCGAACTGCTGAGATTCGACTTCCGGCACGACCGCTACGAGCTGCTCGGCCCTATCGTGGACGATAGGGGAGAGGCCTGCTGGCAGGTCCACGACATTTGTGTGACAGACGATGGCACATTCTACGCCTGTGAGAACGACAACCCGCATCGCAGCGGATACCTCTGGGAAATTTATCCGGAAAGGTGACGGTCACCTGCGAGGTGACCGTCACCTGATGCGGAGGTTTCTATAGTATTACTCCGCGACATTTGCGTTGATCGCGAGAATCTTTAGCGGCGGCATTGCGAGCGCAGTTTGCGAAGCAATCTCCGATTGCCGCAATCTCCTGCGCATGACAGAGATTGCTTCGTCGCAATGACAGCCCTTTGGTTGCGGCAGGAGCCGCGCTATGAGATTCGAGCCCAAACCGGAGGACGAATTTGCGCTGTTCATCACCACCTACTTCCAGCGTTGCCAGAAGGTCTGTGCAAAGCTACAGGCCATTGCCGGAAAATGGCGCTTCGAGGACCTGATTCCGGGGTTGTCTGACTTTGACACGCGCTTCATCTTTGAGAGCGATACCTCGGTTTCAGACTGGATTCAGATGTCCATCGCCGTCGGTCAGGCGCATACTGAGCTGGCCCGCCAGCACCCGCGCTGGGCGCGCATCCTGGAACACCTGCCGGGTGTCAATCTCACCCACGCTGAGATGCTCGACCCTGTGTTATACTATCCCGAATTCCAGCAGTGGACCTTCTACGGGGGAAACCAGGCGGTGCTGGATTCGATACGGACGTACCTGGAGGAGAAGCCCTGGACACGGCGCGATGAGCTGTTCCATCTGAAAAAGTTCGCTGTGTACTACGGGCCTTACCAGCGCGGGATTGACCCGCTGGTGAACGTGGGAGCGTGGGAGAACAAGTACCCTTTGCACAGCCGGTTCATGCACTACTTTGCGCCGCCGGTGCAGTCGGCGGTGTCGCTGGTGCAGCGACGCGGCGTATGCGGCAAGATGGAGGCGCTGCGCCTGGCGCGAGACCTGTTTCCGCACCCGGAGGTCATCGATATGGTTCTGGAGACCGTGGCGCGGCACTACGAGGCGCCGGAGTACTACGCGGAGCCGCGACTCTCTGAAATCGAGCGGACGCTTGAAAACTACCTGTACGACGTCTACCGCAGCCTCGCCGACCACGTCACGCTCATCGAGGTGGCGGCAGAGGACACGCCGGCGCAACTCCGCCGCAAGCTGGCACAGGCGTCCGTTGATCCTGTGGAGCAGTTCTATGAAGGCGCCAAGTTCTCGCGGTTCATGAAGGGCCGGCTTCTGTTCTACGCAACGAATATTGCCTGGTTCGATACGACGTGGCTGATCCAGACCGAACTTGGCCGCATCGTCACCAACTTTTACGAGAAACCCCTTCATGCGTACAGTGTTGCACAGTTCCACGATCACCTCCCTCTGGACGCGGCGCTCGATCGTTTGCGCGGCTCGATACTTCCGCCTGAAGTCTGCGCGGGGGTGAGGCGATTCGTCGGAGTTGCGCGCACACACATCCCGGAGGGAGCGGAGAAAAAGCAAGCCCACCGGGTGGCTGAAGTCTTCGAGCCGGTGCAGTGGATGCTCGAGTTGCTGGGCGCCGAGCTCCGCGCCGAGGGACGGATGACATGACAAAAGGAGGCTCGACCATGCGCATCGCCATTTGCTCTTTTCCAGGCGACCTCTCCGCCTACGTGGGAGAGATGCTCAAGACCTGGGGACTGCCCCTGTACGATCTCGTCCGGCCGGAGGCCCTACCCACGCTGAATCCCGCGGATGTGCCCGTGGTTATCTGTCCCGCCTCAAACGACGCGCGGCTCTATGCGGCATCGTTGATAGACTATGCTCGTCGCGGGGGCACGGTGGTGTGCTTCCTGCCCGAGGGGGAGTTGGCGACGGCGGCGGGACTTGAAGACGCTGGGGAAAAGGAGCTGCCGCTGCGGTTGCGCATTACGGAGCACCCGGCCGGCGGGCTGGCGGGCGAGCTGTTGCCGATTGTAGGGCACGCCCACACCTACCGAGCCGCCTCGGAAGTGAAGGCGTTGGCCTACCTTTCTCACCCGGCGCGCTACGAGGGCGAGAGCCTTGGATGCTACGCCAGGGCGACCCTGCTCGCGTCGGGGTGATTCCTGCCATCGACGACTATCCCCGAGCCTCCCATCTGGCTGCGGACATCGGCCCGGCCGATGCGGGCTGGGCGCCCTTCGCGGACTTGCTGTCGCATTTCTTCGTTGAGACGGTACAAAGAGCTCTGCGAGCCCCAACGCCTCTGTTGTGGCATTTGCCCGCCGGGGCTGCAAGTATCGTGCTATTCTCCGGCGACGAAGACAGTAGCACTGTGGCCTGGAACGAGGATGAAATGGACTATGTCGCCGCGGCAGGAGCACGGATGAATCTCTACGTTATTCCGACCTCCACGCGCTCAACCAGGGCGGATGTCCAGCGGTACACGGCACGTCACGACGTCGGGCCGCATCCCGACCTGGAGGCCATGCGGAATCGTCCGGCGCCCGAACTCCTCAAGGAATTGGAGCGCCAGATCCGGATTTTTCAGGAGACGTTTCAGGCGCCGGCGCGGTCCCTTCGGACCCACTGTTTGATATGGGCCGGCTACATGGAGCATGTCGAGGCGCTGGAGCGCCTGGGCGTTCGCATGGATTCGAGCTATTTTTGCGCGCGGCTCATGCGTGGCCGGGAATTCGCTCCCTATGAGGCATTCGGCGCAGCCATGCCCATGCGTTTCTGCCGACCCGACGGCCGCCTGTTCCAGGTCTTTCAACAACACCTCCACCTGTCGGACGACCTGATGTTCGGCAACGCGGACTATTCGTACAAGTTATCGCCGCAGCAGTTTAAGGTCATTCTCCGCCGTATCCTCTCTGACAGTGCGACCCGCTTCCACACCCCCTATGCGGTAATCATACACCCCGAAAACTGGGCGTTGTTCTCGCGCCCTCAGGGCCAGGAAATCCTGCGGCAGGCGGCACAGTCAGGCATCCCCGTCTGGTCGTTCGACCAGTGGCTCACGTTCTGGGAGGCCCGCGACACCTGGCTTTTCGACGACGTGTCCTGGGATGGGGCGAGCCTCCAATTCACGCTTGCCGGGAGCGCGCCCCACGACGGCCTCTGTTTCGCAATCCCGACAGGTCACGCCGGCATGTCCCTTGACCAGGTCAAAGTGAACGGGGAGGCAACGGATTGGCGCCAGGTGGTTCGCTACGGCAAAGCCGTCGCCCTGGTGTCCCTTCCGCCGGGAAAACAAACCGTCTCGGTCAGGTCCACATATGGTCAGTACTTGCGAAATGCTTGCGGATCGGCATCGGGGGCTGTATGATCCTCACCCGCATAGAGAAATCGTCAAGGAATAGAATCCTTGTAACACTTTTCTTGACAGGAAGTTATTTTTGAAGGAGGGCTGACGTGGCTAATCTGAGAATCTCCGTTGGGAAACCCCGAGTGGTGAGTGCGTCCGAGGGCAGCCATACGCCGCCGCCAGAAGGCCATCGAAAACGGGAAGCGCAAAGGCCGCACCCCCAGCCAGGAATATCTCGCCCTGCTGGATTGGACCATTTTCGTCACCAAT
>PHCA01000291.1 GCA_002842085.1 Chloroflexi bacterium HGW-Chloroflexi-1 | reverse complement strand
GGGCGATCCCTTGCGGTCGCCCGCACGGGCAGGCGCAAGGCCGTGCCCCTACACATTGAGAAGATACCGAGGTTTGAGGCGGCGGCGATCTTGGACCGTGAGACACGACGATGGGTATGGTTGTTGTTGCTGTGGGCAGGGGGGCACGCCCTCCTGTATGCCCTGCTGGTGCCTCTTTGGCAGGCCCCCGACGAGCCGAGCCACGTGGAGATGGCCTGCCTGGTGGCCGAGCGCGGCTTCGATTTGCGTCCTGGCGACTACGATCCCGTCTTGCAGCAGCGCCTCATTCGCTCCCTGGCCGATCATGATTTCTGGCGCTGGGTGCGCGAAGCTACGCCCGATCCGTTGCCCACCACCTTCGACGGGGATCCGTTTTTGCGCCGGGCGGCCCGGCAGGTGGGTGACGAGCCGGCCTGGTATTACGCGGCGCTCGCGCCGATCTGCCGCTTGCCGGTTGGCCTGGAGACCCAGGTCTACCTGATGCGGCTCGTGTCGAGCGGGTTCTTCGTGCTGACGGTGCTGGCCGTGTGGTGGGCGGCGGTCGGCATCTGGCCGCGTGCCCTGGCCCCGGTCGTCGCTACTGCGGGAGCGGCGGCGGGTCTGCCCATGCTGGCGTTCATCGGCGGTGCGGTCAACAATGACAACCTCGCCATGCTGCTCGGCGCTTTGGCGTTCGGCTGTCTGGCGCGCTTCGGCCGGCGGCCGGGGTGGCGCCTGGCCGCGGCGACGCTGCTGATCGCGATCCTGGCCGCCATGACTAAGAAGACGGCCGCCTTCCTGATCCCGCTGGCCGGCCTGGCCTGTGTGCAGCTCGTGGCGCCGGTCTGGCGCCGCTGGCCGTGGCAGGTGCGCGCCACGGTTGCGCTGGCGGCCGCGGGGCTGCTGATTGTGCTCTGCGCCGCGCGGCCCGGCAACCCGCCGGCCAACTGGATCGAGCGCGGGCAGGCGCAGGGCTGGGGCCGCACGCCGGCGGCGGCGCGCACGGGCCAGATGGGTGTGCGGTTGGTGCAGGCCGGCGGCGGCGGCTCCGCCCGCCTGCTGCAGATCTTGTCCGGCCAGGAACGGGCGCAGGCGCGCGGCCAGACCGTGCGCTTCGGTGCGTGGGTGCGGGCCGAGGGCGACGCTACGCCGATGCGCGTCACAATCCGGGACGACCGGGGGGTGAGCCAAACCACGGCGGTCGCCACCTCCGCCTGGCAATGGGTCGAGGTCACACATCCGGTCAGCCTGGACACGAACGACGTGCGCGTGGCCGTGGCAATCGGGGCCGAGGCCGGGCGCGCGATCCTGGCCGTGGACGACGCATCGCTCGTCGTCGCATCGGCCGTCGGGGACGGCGAGCTGCTGCGCAACGGCGATTTCGAGCAGGGCGCGCGCCTGGCGCTGCAATTGGCGGATCTCCTGATGGGGTCGTGGCTGGTGAAAGTCCGGACCGCTGCGCCAGCGCCCTCGTTGCCGCGCAGCCTGCTCTACCTGGCGCTGCTCTTTCCGGGCTTTTGGGGCAATTTCGGCTGGCTGCAGGCGCCGCTGCCGATACCGGTCTACGTCGCGCTGGCGGCCGTGTGCGGCCTGGCCGTGGCCGGGCTTCTGCGTCTCAACCGCCCCAACGACGCCCTCGACCTGCCGCCTGCGATCGGCCGCTGGCTGGCGCTCGGCTTGGCGTTGGCCGTGTTGCAGATGGTGGTGTTGCCCATGTGGGGCCGCGACTGGCAGCCGCAGGCGCGGTATCTGAACCCCGCGCTGGTACCCATCCTGGTCTTTTTCGTTGCCGGCCTGCGGCACTGGAGCGCCCGGTGGCGTATACGCCACGCGCTGCGCTGGTATCTCGTCGGCTTCCTGTGTCTCGACCTGTATGCTTTGTTCGGGGTGCTCGTGCTGCACTATTACTTCGGTTGAAAGGCGACTTGATGCGAAAGATGACTGATCAGCCACCCCGCCGGATCGCGGTCAATTCCGGCTATTTGCTCATCGCCTATGGCATCGAGGCGGTGCTCAGTCTGCTCCTGCTATCGCTGGTGGCGCGCTACCTGGATCAGGCGGGGTTCGGGCGCTATGGCTATGTCATCTCATTTATCGAGCTATTCATCATGCTCACCGAGCTGAGCAGCTCACGCGTGCAAATTCGGGAGATGGCGAGCGATCTGACCCACGCCGAAAAGCCGTTGAGCGATGTCTGGACGTTGCGGCTGGGCCTGTCGCTGGCGATGCTGATCATCGTGATGCTGGCCGCGCCCGGTCTGCGCTCCGATCCCGAGCTGTGGTGGTCCATTGTGCTGTTCGCGGTCGGCCAGGTTCTTTTCGTCCTGGGCGAGATCTTCAACTCCGTCTATCGCGCCTACCAGCAGATGCGCTATCAGACTTATACCGTGATCGCCGGTCAGGTGTTGATCACGTTGCTTTGCGTGCCGGCGATCTTGTTC
>PHCA01000290.1:2503-7090 GCA_002842085.1 Chloroflexi bacterium HGW-Chloroflexi-1 | reverse complement strand
GGCTCGGGCGTGAGACGGCTGGCGCAAGGCGTTTGGGAGCCGCGCTGGTCGCCAGACGGTCGCCACATCGCAGTGCGCTGTGGGGAGAGCAACCGAGACGTTTGCGTCATAAATGCGGATGTATCCGGATTGACCAACGTGACCAACCACCCGGCCGATGATGCCTTTCCGAGCTGGTCGCCGGATAGCCAACGCTTGGCGTTTATGTCCGCTCGCAGCGGCGACCTCGAGATCTACGTAGTCAAGCTCGACGGCACAGCGTTGACCAATCTAACCAATAGCCCGGGGTCTGACACCTTTCTGAGCTGGTCGCCGGACAGCCGGTTTGTTGCCTTCAACTCAGACCGAGGGGGCGACGTCTGGGGAAGAATCTATATTGCGCGCGCCGACGGCTCTGGGCTGGTTGACAGGGCCGACAATCCGATCGGCTGACATCTACCTGATGGCTCCCGACGGCTCAGGTGTGGTGAGACTGACCAATCATCCCGCCTATGATGCTTTTCCCATCTGGTCACCGGATAGCAAGCATATCGCATTTAGATCCGAACGCAGTGGCGATATGGGGCTTTTTGTTATGAACGCCGACGGTACCGGAGTGACTTTTCTGGCCAAGATCGGAGAGGCTGATGCCTATGCGCCCACATGGTCGCCCGACGGCCAGCGCATCGCGTTCGAGGTCTGCAACGGGCGCTCGGATTGCGATATCTATGTGGCGAGTGCCGATGGCTCTGGCCTCACAAATCTCACAAACCATCCAGCCAACGACTTTGCGCCGGCGTGGGAGCCGGCGCCGTAAGAAGGGAGGTATCACATGGCCACCAAGAGGATCGGTTCGCTTTCATGCAAAATCATCACATCGCTGACACTGCTAGTCGCCATCCTCGGGGCGAGCGCCTGCGCATCGGCGCCGGAGCCCACGCCGACACGTCCGCCCGCGCCAGCTACCGAGGATGTCGCGCCGGCATTGACCCAGGCGGCCGCGCTGGCAGCACAGGCCGCTGCCAAAGTCACTGAGGCGGCGGGCCGCAGCACCGCCGAGGCTGCGACCCGAGCGGCACAGCCGACTGCCACTCTGGCGCCCACTGCGACGCCCCCGCCGACCCCCATCCCCAGCCCAACCCAACCGCCAACCGTTTCCTGTCGCGTGACCTCCGACACCCTCAACGTGCGCGGCGGGCCGGGCACGATCTACCCGAAGCAGGCCGAGCTGCGCCAGGGGGATCGGCTGACCGTGCTGGAGCGCGACGCTGATGGGAAATGGCTCCGCGTTCGCACGCCCGACGGGAACGAGGGCTGGGTGGCGGCCGAGCTAACCGATCTGGGGAGCGCGGTGGCCGGCGTGCCGCTGGCCATGACCATTCCGCCAACCCCCAGGATCGTGGCGCGGGCGGGGATGATCGCGTTCAAGTCCACCCGCGGCGGCATCTGGATCATGAACGCGGACGGCGGCAACCAGCAGCCGCTGGCCAACCAGTCTATCTACTACAACGCCTTGCGCCAGGGCGGACCGGAGTACTGCGCCAGGAATGGCCTCTACTGCGTCAAGGCCGACTGGGGAGATGGCTGCAACAACATGGACATCTACGTCGAAGACCGGGAATACGGCACGGGCTGGCACAAGATCGTCAGCAACAGCAAGCTGGACTGGGACCCGCGCATTCATCCCGACGGCTGGTGGGTCGTCTTCGTCACCAACCGCAACGGCAACGACGAGCTATTCCTGATCAACCGTCAGGCTGGAGAGCCCTCCTGGTCGCCCGACGGCAAGCGGATCGCGTTTTTCTCCAACCGCGTGACCGGCCGGCGCCAGATTTGGGTCCTCGACCCCAACGCGCCGCTCAAGGACAACGTCAACCCGCGCAACATCAGCAACAATCCGTATGTGGATTATGAGCCGGTGTGGTTGAAGTAGGTCAAACAGAACGGTGGCGAGTCCGGCGCCAACGCGGATCGAGGTGCTTTGGTGCCAGCCGGATGACTTGAGGAGGAAATGCGAGGTACAGTATGCGCGCTTCTGATCGTGACCGATGGCCTTCTTGTCTCAGCAAGGTCAGCATAGTGATCGCACAGGCGGTTATCGCGATTGCAGCGTTGTCCATGCTCGCCTGCTCCAGACCCGCCCAAATTGTCGTCGCAACACCTGCTTCGACCTCGGGAGAGGCGCTGATCCCAACTGAGGTCGCGGCTGCAGCACTGAGAGAGAACGCGAAGGTGACTATTGCGGCGGCGCGCAGCACACTCGCGGCAGCAGAGGCGACATCCACCGGCGAGCTGACAAAACGGCCGACTTCTTCCGCTATGCCGATTCCAACCGCGACTCCTACCCCTCTTCCGGCCTCCACGCCGACTGTGGCTCAATCCCTCACTTCACCCACTCTGCAATCGATCACACCAGATAACGCCGCGCAGGTGACGGAACTGGCGCGCTGGGATGAAGGGTGGAGCGTAATCAGAGCGATCGCCTTTTCGCCAGATGGGCAACTGCTGGCCTCCTTTTCATCGCCAGGAAACAGACCTGGATGCAGAGTGCGCCTATGGAGGGTGTCTGATCGATCTCTGCTGTACACGAATGAGTACGACTGCGGCGCAAGCATAACCAACATAGCGTTTTCCCCGGATGGGCAGTTCTTGGCCTGGGGATCAGGCATACAGATACAGGAAAACCCTGTGTGGCTGATAGGTGTGGCAGACGGAGCTTTGCGTCGTGCCCTGGAAGGGCATCGGCTACCGGTGTTTGACGTAGCCTTTTCTCCAGATGGGGAGGTTTTGGCATCAGGCTCGATGGATAAGACCGTTCGGCTCTGGCGGGTAGCTGATGGGAAGCTACTGCGCTTGTTGGAAGGACATGCTGATGCAGTGTCGAGCGTCAGTTTCTCAACGGACGGGTCATTGGTGGCGTCAGCTTCGTTCGACAGAGCCATCCAACTGTGGAAGCCGTCGGACGGCACACTGCTGCGTACCCTGCAAGGACACACAGATGCTGTGAACACTGTTGAGTTTGCGCCGGACGGACAGACGGTAGCCTCTGGATCAAGCGACAAGACCGTGCGCTTGTGGCGAGTATCTGACGGCATGCTTCTGCACACCCTGACGGGACATGCAGAGCTCGTGAGTGATGTGGCCTTCTCCCCCGATGGGCAGATTGTGGCTTCGGCCTCATGGGATAGGACCGTACGGCTGTGGCAAGTAGCGGATGGCAAGCTGCTGCGTATCCTGGAAGGACACACGTACTACGTTGATGGTGTGGCCTTCTCCCCTGATGGCAGCCTCCTGGTGTCAGGAGGGTGGGACGGCACAATCCGGTTGTGGAGACTACGATAGGGGAACCCGCGAAAACTCTTGGGGAAGCGTGTTGTAGATAACGAGGTGATACCATGCGCAGCAAGCTATTGTACTGTTTCGGCATCTTCATAACCCTGGCGTTGATGGTGTTATTCGGGGCAGACACGGTCTGGCCCATGGACGCTTTGTCAGCAGTTCACGGTGCCGATCATGCCGATGTCGGCGCAACACCGGGCGGCGGCCTCATGTTGGTTGAGAACTTCGGCAGAGTCGATCCACGTCAACACTTCCTTCTGACCGGCAATCAGGATGTCGTCGGAGGCGATTATGCCCCCATATCTCACACCTTGTTTTTGCGCAAAAACAAGGTCACAGACAAACTGGAGACAGGAAACAGGAAACACGGCCGGCGATTGGTGCCCAAGCTGGTCCCCTGATGCAAGTCAGATCGCCTTTTCATCTGATCGCGATGGCGATTATTCGGAAATATATGTGATGAAGGCCGATGGGACGAGCCAGGTGAGGCTCACTGAAAGCTATATGAGTGATTACTTCCCCGATTGGTCGCCTGACGGGCAGCAGATCGCATTTGAGTCAGACAGGGGCGAGCCAGGTTATCTGAACTTCGACATATACGTGATGAATGCCGACCACCCGGCGCCGCCCCTGAATCTGACAAGGCATCCTGCTGAAGACAGATGGCCGAGTTGGTCGCCCGATGGCAGCCGGATTGCCTTTGCATCTGATCGCGATGGCGACTTTGAGATCTATATGATGAATGCAAACGGGGAGGGATTGGTGAGGCTCACTGAGAACACGGCCAATGATGTATGGCCAGCTTGGTCGCCCGACGGACGGCGGATCGCCTTTGTATCCGACCGCGACGGCAACACAGAGATCTACGTGATGAACGCCGACGGAACAGGTCAGGTGAACCTCACGAGAAACCCGTCCGAGGACGGTTTCCCGACTTGGTCACCCGATGGACGGCGAATCGCCTTTGACACGAATCGGACCGGCAATTTCGAGATCTACTTAGCGAATGTTGATGGGACAGGACTGGCAAACCTTACCAATGATCCGGCAGATGACAGGATGCCGGCTTGGGCTCCAAGACTGACCTACACCATTTCCGGCCGCGTGACCGACGGCAGCGGCAACCCGATCTCAGCCGTGACCATCTCCGATGGCGCGGGGCATACGGCTACCACCGACGGCGAAGGCAATTACACCCTCGGCGGGTTGGCGGCAGGGACCTATACGATTACGCCATCCAAGAGCGGCTGGACTTTCTCTCCGGTTTCG
>PHCA01000290.1:0-2450 GCA_002842085.1 Chloroflexi bacterium HGW-Chloroflexi-1 | reverse complement strand
CACCGACGGCGAAGGCAATTACACCCTCGGCGGGTTGGCGGCAGGGACCTATACGATTACGCCATCCAAGAGCGGCTGGACTTTCTCTCCGGTTTCGCGCACGGTGAGCGTGCCGCCGGATGCCACGGGAAAGGATTTCACGGGCTATGATAAGCCTCCCATTGTCTTTGTGCATGGATGGGGTGGATTCCCACCGTGGGGCTCGTGTGAATGGCCTGATCCAGATGAGAGTTTCCAATCGGTAGACGACTATCTGCGGGCGGCTGGCTACTATGTAGCCTACGCCCGCCTCGAAACTTCACCATGCTACACGCCGCCCCTTATCGAAAACGTGCCCCATTTGGGTAACGCCATCGCTTTGGCTAAGGCTGCTACCAATCAGCCCAGGGTGATCCTTATTGCCCACAGCATGGGCGGGCTGGTCAGCCGCGCCTACATTGAGGGACCGGACTATGATGAGGACGTGGCAGCCCTGTTTACCTTCGGCAGCCCCCACCTGGGTGTGCCCGCAGATCCGTTGGTGTTTCTCTTCAACGGGGCGACCCTGGGCCAGGTCTGCAAAGACTACCAACCCGTCGTGTGCGAATTCTCAACGGTCGGGATGATCCTATTCAACCACGATCACCCAACGCGGGCTGCTGGCGTGACCTACCACGTGATCAGCGGCGATGCACCGTTTTCCCCGAGAAGCGTGCTTGGCAAGGCGTTGTATGGGTTGTATGGGCTACTCCCCAGGTCCGATGACGGCCTCGTTCAGACCAGCAGTGGAACGGGCCTTTCGGGTATGCTCGACCGCTTCGTGACGGATGAGGCACATGGCCCTGGTTCCGGTCCACGCTCTTACTTCATCCGCGATGGTGGCCCGAGCACAAGTTACATGCAGTGCCTCAAACCAGTGCTGGTGGATAGAACGAGTACAAATTGTGGCAGCGTTAGCCCGTCGCAGATCACAGTGCAAGCCATATCGGCCCTGCCAGAGCACACCCCGCTTGAGCACGGCACGCTGCTGGCGGGGCAGACCGTCACGCGCACTATCTCACTAGAAGGTGGCCCTATCCTGTTTGCGGCGCAGTGGCAGACGGGCTCGCTCACAGTCACCCTGGTTGATCCCGACGGTCAGGTGATTGACCCTGCCTACGCCGCCAGCCATCCTGAAGTGGTCACCTACGATGCCGAGGCGACCGTCGCCACCTACTACTTCCCCAATACCATCGCGGGAAGGTGGCAACTGGTGCTGGAAGGAGGGGGTGACATCCCTCCCGAGGGGAGTGTTTACGTGACCTTCGCTGCCTTTGAGAGTGCTTTAAGGCTCACTGGTGGAACGGACCGCAACTGGTACGCACCGGGGGCTACGACGACCATTACTGCTTCGCTTTCAGGGTCACCGGCGAGTGCAATAGTGACGGCGACCGTCTTGTACGCCGATGGCACAAGCGAGACGGTCAGCCTGTTGCCGCAGGGCGGGGGCGAGTACCAGGCCACCTTCACCGTACCGAATGTCCCGGGCTACGCTGAGGTCCGCCTGGTTGCCACCGGCATCACGGCGGGCCAGATCCCCTTTGAAAGAGGGACAAGTCTGGTCTTTCAGATCTCGTCCGGCAGTGTGGCTCTAAGTGGCGTCTACAGCGACGTTCCCCAGCCCCGTTCAGCCGGCTCGTCTTCGTATCAAGCCTTGCTGGTAACGGCGGGGATCGAGGTCACGGTTGGCGGTGAGGTAGGTCTGTCAGCCGATCTGGTTGATGCTGAGGGTCAATTCGTGGCTCATGCCCTGACCATCGAGGAGGTTGCCGCTGGCAATGGTAGCTCAACACTTCGTTTCGATGGCGATGACATCTACGCCTCGCAGCGGAGCGGACCTTACACCCTGACCAACTTGCTGCTCACTGACCATCGAGGGGTGCCCCTGGTGCTGGCCGAGGCCGAGGATGTCTACACCACAGCAGCGTATGACTATCGATCCTTCGACCGGGAGAAGATCTACCTACCGCTGGTGTTAGGCAATCGCTGAGAGGCATCCGAATATGACAGCGAATAGCGGGGATTTACCGAATTGACGGCGCTGAGTTCGGTGCATCCTTTGAATTCGATGTCATAGCGCGGCTCCTGCCGCAACCAAAGGGCTGTCATTGCGAGGGCCTCGCTGTGGCGAGGGCCTCGCTGTGGCGAGGGCCTCGCTGTGGCGAGGGCCTCGCTGTGGCGAGGAGCGTTGTTTGCGGTTGCGAGGTACGAAGCAAAGCAATCTCTGTCATGCGCAGGAGATTGCGGCAATCGAGATTGCTTCGCAAACTGCGCTCGCAATGACGCCGCTAAAGATTCTCGCGATCAACGCAAATGACGCGGGGTAATACTATATCTCACGGTTCGCTCATTTTTAACCCAGTATTCAAGATTTGACCGGCGCCGGCATTCAATTTGTGTATAACAAAGACGGTCATCGACGACAATTGCCA
>PHCA01000289.1 GCA_002842085.1 Chloroflexi bacterium HGW-Chloroflexi-1 | reverse complement strand
GGCGAATTGTGGAATGCGTTCAAGCAGCCCTATGTCGAGGCCTGGGAGAGCGGCCATCCCTGGCAGGCCATCGGCCGCGGCGCGCTGTTCGTCGGCTCGCTGCTCATCGGTACCAAAGGCGCGGATAAGGCGGCCAAGGCGCTCAAAGCAGGTGAAGTAGCCGGCAAGGGCGGTGAGTTAGCCGGGGTTCTGGGCCGGCTGGGGAAGGCCAGCCGCCTCGGAGAAGTGGCAGCGGTAGCCGATGATATCGGCCGCTTGGGCAAGGCCACGGAGATTGCAGAGGCAGCACAACTGTTGGCGCGCGACGCCCGGCTCGCCGAGACCGTGCTGCAGGGCGCAAAGAGCTCTGATGTCGCGCTGGCAATGGATGCCTTCAAGTCTGCGGCGCGCGCGCTGCCGGCGCCGGAAGCCGCGGCGACCATGGAACGGTTCGCGCAGGTAACTGATGCGGTGCTACCGGATATCATGAAGGCCTATGGCGGCCCGCTCGGGCAGGTCGGCGAGATCCCAGCCGAGTTAGCCGGACGGCGCATCACGACACTGGGACGTTTTCAGCAAACGGTCAATGAAACCGGCAGCCGCATTTTGCAGGTACCTGATTTACCCGATTATTTAAAGATCCCCGGTATACAAGAGTCCATCTGGTCTAAAAAACTCAATTCTCTATGGTTGAGGGAAGCAATAGACAACGGCGATGTCATTCGACTGGTGACTAAGATCACGGATGGCATTGACAGTTTAGCAGCCGACATGGTATATGACGGAATATCAGTTTATGGTCGAGAACTGAACGAATTGCTGGTCGCAGGCTACCGGCGTATCGGCGACTACCTGATTCCACCGTAATAAACCCACCCGTTTAAGGAGACTGTATATGGAAGTATCTAAAATCATGGAATTAGTCGAAAAGACGATACCGCCACGGTCGATCTCTCTGGCTGAGTTCAAAGGCACCCTCCCGGGTTCGTGCGACGCAAAATATAGCCAACTGTGGGCAGCATTTCGAAGTCTGACACCTGATCAGCGTTGCGAAGTAGAAAAACTGCTTACCGTGGAACAGCGCTCATGGTTGCGTAGCGAGGCGCATCGTATGGCCATGCTCAGTGTGCGGCAGCAATCACGCGCCCATCTAGAAGACACCCTATTGGGTATCTACTTAGGCTATCCCGATGCGAACGCTGAACCCCTGGACTGGCGCGGATACGCGGGAGGGCTGGCCATTTGCTTCCGCTGCGCACACCTCTTGGGACTGGGACCGGAGGTTTTCGAGAGTCAGTTGCAATACGTGTGCCAAGAAGGGGTGCACGAAAGCGTGCATGGCTTTCTGGCAGCCCCTCCTGAGAAGCAGCAGTTACAGTACTGGGATTTTCGCGAGGAAACCGGCGACCACGGCATCATCTTCCGCTGGGGTCAGTTGTCCATCCCCGAAGCCTGGCTGTGATCCGGTGCGCCTCGCCAATGGGGCGCAGGACGCACTTCTTCCAGGGTTGCTGGCCGCTGGGCGGCCAGCAACCCTGGACTGGTTTCTTCGTCAGTCCTGCTCAGAATAGGAGCTTCTTCTCATGAGCCAATTGCTGCTCACCGCGGCCGAGTTGGCCGTCATCCTCGAACTGCTGGCCGGCCCCGCGCTGGCGCTGGACGCCACCGCCCTGCACGACCTGGCCGTCACCCCGGCCCAGATCGCGGCCGCCCGCCAGGCCCTCTTGGATCGTGGCGTGCTCGTGGCCGCGTCCCAGGCTGCGGACGCAGAGACCGGCGTCTCCGCTGAGTATGCCCTGCTCCTGGCCACCGCGCTCGCGCCCGAGCGCATTTTCATCCTGCGCAGCGAGTCCCGCGGTCAGCCCGCCCGCCAGATCATCTACAGCCGCGGCGAAGACCTGTGGGTGCGGAATATGGTCACGCCAGCGGGCGCACATCGCTTCGCCGAACTCGTTTCCGTCTCCGGCGTGGTGGATGACATGTTGCGCGAGAGCAGCATCGCCGCCCCATCAACGCGGCCGGCGCCCGAAGCGACCGCGCCGCTGGTCGACGTACTCCGCAAGGCCAGCGGCCTGCATCTGCTGGTGCGGGGCACGCTGCCCACCGCATCCGCATTGCCGGCCGACGCGCTGAGTTGGATCACGGCCGCGGATGGCGTGTGGGTGGTGGCGCGCACGGGGCCGGCCGAGGCCGCACAACGCACCGCGATTGTACAACTGCGCATACGACTGACCGCACTGCTCCTGGAGTGAGAATATGCCCGCGGACATCATCCAGGCCCAATACGATCAACTGACGACCATCGCCCAACAGTTCGGCAAGCACGCCCAAGCCAACGCCGAGATGAGCAACCGCATCCGCCGCGCGGCCCAGGCGCTGCAACAGGGTGGCTGGCAAGGCCGCGGGGCAACCGCCTTTTTCAACGAGCTGAACGGCGAGGTGCTCCCGGCCATGCGCCGGCTGGTCGATGCCTTGGAGCG
>PHCA01000288.1 GCA_002842085.1 Chloroflexi bacterium HGW-Chloroflexi-1 | reverse complement strand
GAAGGTTTGTGAGCGGATTTCAGGCCGGAAGTGCCCTCGTCAGCCAAGAATCGCTCTATCGGTAAGGCTATTCGCAACCTTCGCAAGGGTGGCTGAGCAGTTACGCAGTTACGAAATAAGGAGTCAAAAGTGCCGTTGAAGCGCGATCGTGTGGCCGATGGGGTCTACGTTTTTACCAGTGGCGTGTATGCGGAAGTCACAGCCACGGTGATCTTCACAGATGCTGGGGCGATCCTGGTGGACACATTGCCTTTTCCCCAGGAAACGCAGCGCATCCGTGAGTTTGTGGCGCAGCGCCGGATCGAGGTGCGTTACGTTGTCAACACCCATTCCCACGCCGACCATATCTACGGCACATATCTGTTTCCCAATGCCGAGGTGCTGGCGCATTATCGCTGCCGGCGGCTCATGGAGCGTTATGCAGAGGCCGCTTTGGCCGAGGCGAAACAGCAGACGCCGCAGTTGTCGGATGTGGTGATCCGCTATCCGCAACTCCTTTTCAATGAGACGATGATGATCAGGGTTGGGGGTAAGACCATCGAGCTGACGCACTCACCCGGCCACAGCCGCGATGTGATCACCGTCTATGTCCAGGAGGATCGCCTGCTGATCGCCAGTGATACGGTCATGCCGGTACCGTACATTGTGGGCGGCAACCTGGATGACCTGATCCTTTCGTTGCGGGCGATCAAGGGCAAGAATCTGGAGAACCTGGTTCAGGGGCATGGCGAGGTGTTATTGCGCGGTGAGATCGAAGAAACCCTCGATGCCAATATTTACTACCTGGAGACCGTCGACCGGCTGGTACGAGAACGCATCGCCCGCGGTGTGCCGCGTTCCCGCATTACCGACATCACCATCGAAGAGTGTGGTCTCTCTCGCGTCCCGCTGGGTGGCCTGGTGCAAAAGCTGCATCATGCGAATCTGCTGATGCTCTACGACAACTACCGCTCGGAGATGCGGACGCGCCGGCTGGGGTGAGGAGGTGACAGGGGGCAGGGTGACAGGGTGACAAGTAGACAAGTAGACAAGTAGACAGGGTGACAAGGTGACCTTGTCACAATTGTCCCCCATTGCGCCGGGCGTCGTACAGCGATTTTTCGATGGCGGCCAGCCCTGCCTCGACGGCCGGGTTGTCCAGGTCTAGCATAGGCCGGAAGCGGATCGAGCGGGAACCCGACTTCAGCGCCAATACGCCGTTGGCCATCAACAGTCCGCGGAACAGATCCCGGGCGCGCGTGTCCGGGAGATCGAACGCCAGCAACATCCCGCGGCCGCGGACATTGTCGATCAGGTCCGAGCCGGCGGCCAATTGGTTGAGCCCATCGAGCAATGCCTTGCCCGTCGTCGCCGCGTTGGCGACCAGGTTCTCCTCCTCGATGATCTCCAGGTAGCGCTGGCTGCGCACCATGTCCACCAGGTTGCCGCCCCAGGTAGAGTTCAGGCGGCTGGAGACGTGGAAGACGTTATCGGGCGCCTCGTCCACCCTGGGCCCCACGATGATGCCGCAAACCTGCGTCTTTTTCCCGAAAGCGATGCTGTCGGGTCTGACACCCATCTGCTCGATCGCCCACATCGTCCCGGTGGCGCCCAGGCCGGTCTGCACTTCATCCACGATGAACATGAAATCGTGCGCGTCGGCCAGCCGGCGCAGCTCGGCGAAGAACTCCGGCCGGAAATGGTTGTCCCCGCCTTCGCCCTGGATCGGCTCGATGATCAGGGCGGCGATGTCGTCCGGATTGGCGCGCACCGCGGCCTCGATCTCCGCGACCGCCTGGGCCTCGGTGGCGGCTGTCTGGGCCAGCGCCTCGGCGGTGACCGGGAAGTGCAGCTTCGGGTTGACGATGCGCGGCCAATCAAACTTGGGGAAGTACATGTGTTTGCGCGGGTCGGCGGTGTTGGTCAGCGAGAGGGTGTAGCCGGTGCGGCCGTGAAACGCCTCTTGGAAGTGGATGACTTTGGCGCCCCGCTCCCCTTTGCCGGCGGCCAGGTTCTTGCGGATCTTCCAGTCGAACGCAGTCTTCAGGGCGTTTTCCACGGCCAGCCCGCCGCCGTCGATGAAGAAGAGGTGGGCCATATCCGCCGGTTTGGCGATCCGGGCGAAGGTCTCCACGAATTCGGCCATGTAGGTGGTGTAAACGTCCGAGTTGGCGGGCTTGTAGAGGGCCACGTCGTTGATCCGTTGGAGAAAAGCCGGGTCGCGCAGCTTCGGGTGGTTGTGGCCGACCGGTTGGCTGGCGAAGTGCGCGTAGAAATCGAGATACTCCCGGCCGGTCGCGGCATCGCGCAGATATGGGCCGTGCGATCCTTGCAGGTCGATAACCAGGTGTTCGCCGTCGGCGAGCATGTACTTGCCGATGGTCGGATGCACTTCCCGCGGGGCGAGTACGATGGGTTGATGGCGGATGGGGTTGGAATTCATTTGTACCTTCCTTGTGTGGGGAGCGCGCCTCTTTGCGGTT
>PHCA01000287.1 GCA_002842085.1 Chloroflexi bacterium HGW-Chloroflexi-1 | reverse complement strand
GCGAGTCGGATCGTTGGGTTGAGAGAAATCGCGAGCATCACGTCCAGCGCGCATGATTTTAGTTTCAGTATCCGCGAGTCGGATCGTTGGGTTGAGAGGTGTGCACTTGTCCGCAGTCGGGACAGACCACGACGTTTCAGTATCCGCGAGTCGGATCGTTGGGTTGAGAGCAGGTCCTCACCAAGCCCTCACCAAGCCCTCATATAGTTTCAGTATCCGCGAGTCGGATCGTTGGGTTGAGAGGTATTGCAAGCAGCGCGTTTGTGGCTGACCACGTGGTTTCAGTATCCGCGAGTCGGATCGTTGGGTTGAGAGGGGCGGTAGAAGTCATGCGTATCCAGGCGTACCTGCGTTTCAGTATCCGCGAGTCGGATCGTTGGGTTGAGAGTCAAAGATCAAGCTGGCGCTATCATCGTCACCTATCGTTTCAGTATCCGCGAGTCGGATCGTTGGGTTGAGAGGCCTCACCACAGCCTCACCACAGCCTCACCACAGCGTTTCAGTATCCGCGAGTCGGATCGTTGGGTTGAGAGGGCGTATAAACCGGAATTCCCTCCGGTGCCTAGGGCTTGCAGTTTCAGTATCCGCGAGTCGGATCGTTGGGTTGAGAGGGATCACTGGCATCTGTCACCAGTGTGCTTTTCCTGTGTTTCAGTATCCGCGAGTCGGATCGTTGGGTTGAGAGGGACATTCTCCGAAACACGAACACTGGGCGGTACATCGCGTTTCAGTATCCGCGAGTCGGATCGTTGGGTTGAGAGGGCACATGCCGATTGATGCGCTGTTGCCGGTCCATGGTTTCAGTATCCGCGAGTCGGATCGTTGGGTTGAGAGGGCCCAGGCTTCGGCAAGCTCCAGGCCGGCCGGGCCGTGTTTCAGTATCCGCGAGTCGGATCGTTGGGTTGAGAGGGGTGTGCCGCCATAAGCGGTGGATGTCGCGTATGAACCAGTTTCAGTATCCGCGAGTCGGATCGTTGGGTTGAGAGGGCTGCCCCGCTCGCACCTGCCATTTTTCCTGCAACGTTTCAGTATCCGCGAGTCGGATCGTTGGGTTGAGAGGCTGGCGAATTACAGCCTTGGCCTGTTCCATGTCTAGCTGTTTCAGTATCCGCGAGTCGGATCGTTGGGTTGAGAGGGAGGGTGGGAAATCTGGGGGAACGAGGCTATCTGATGTTTCAGTATCCGCGAGTCGGATCGTTGGGTTGAGAGGGACTCGACTGTCCACGTCCAGGTGGACAAAAACACGATGTTTCAGTATCCGCGAGTCGGATCGTTGGGTTGAGAGGAGCCGCGGGGTGGCGCGGCATCGTTTACTTTTTGAGGTTTCAGTATCCGCGAGTCGGATCGTTGGGTTGAGAGGGTCTGCGAGGCGCGCCGGCGAGCGAGTTCCCTGCCTGTTTCAGTATCCGCGAGTCGGATCGTTGGGTTGAGAGAGGATGCGCTAGCCATTATCGACTGCCTGGCCGACTGTTTCAGTATCCGCGAGTCGGATCGTTGGGTTGAGAGCGTCACTGGCATCTGTCACCAGTGTGCTTTTCCTGTGTTTCAGTATCCGCGAGTCGGATCGTTGGGTTGAGAGCTCAGTTGCCGTCGGCTCCGGCGTACAACGCGCCGAGTTTCAGTATCCGCGAGTCGGATCGTTGGGTTGAGAGGATAATATGAATGTCTATTTGCACCGCATGTCGTGGCAGTTTCAGTATCCGCGAGTCGGATCGTTGGGTTGAGAGTCGTTCGGGCTAACAGCCATGCCGGGAATCTGGCGGAGTTTCAGTATCCGCGAGTCGGATCGTTGGGTTGAGAGTCAAGCAGACATTGACTGTGCCATCCTCATGATTGATGGTGTTTCAGTATCCGCGAGTCGGATCGTTGGGTTGAGAGAAGTGGAATACGGTTTACACATTGCACTATTAGAGGTTTCAGTATCCGCGAGTCGGATCGTTGGGTTGAGAGACAATCGCTTTTTCACCGTGACGCTGACCCAGTGGCAGTTTCAGTATCCGCGAGTCGGATCGTTGGGTTGAGAGGCTCGCCCGGCGAGGCAAGAGGAATTCGGTAAATTGAAGTTTCAGTATCCGCGAGTCGGATCGTTGGGTTGAGAGGGTCAGAGCATGCGCCGGTCCCGCGGCTGGTAAGTCGTTTCAGTATCCGCGAGTCGGATCGTTGGGTTGAGAGCCGATCGCCCCGAGCAGCGAGCCGATCACAACCAGCACGTTTCAGTATCCGCGAGTCGGATCGTTGGGTTGAGAGCCGGCGGCACCTGCTCGAACTCGATCCCCAGATCGGGGTTTCAGTATCCGCGAGTCGGATCGTTGGGTTGAGAGGGCGCTACTCAGGTTTACCAGGCCGACATTGTACGCGTTTCAGTATCCGCGAGTCGGATCGTTGGGTTGAGAGACCTGCCCCAAATACCGCACATTCGGCCCCGAAATGTTTCAGTATCCGCGAGTCGGATCGTTGGGTTGAGAG
>PHCA01000286.1 GCA_002842085.1 Chloroflexi bacterium HGW-Chloroflexi-1 | reverse complement strand
CCACCTGGCATACTCGGCTATCATGAAGGTAAGGTAGTTAGTTTCAATCAAGTTCATGATAGCGGAGGTGAGGAGTGATCAAGGTGGACGAATATGAAGCCATTCGACGGGCGTATTTTCTGGAGGACAAGAGCATTCGCGCCATTGCCCGGGAGTATCGCCATGGTCGGCCACTGGTGCGCCGAGCGATTGCCTCGGCAGAGCCGGCCGGGTACACGCTGAAGCAATCACGGTCAGCGCCAGTGCTGGGGGCGTACAAGGCCCGGATCGACGAGTTGCTGGCGGAGAACGAGACGTTGCCCCGTAAGCAACGTTACACGAGTCGCAAGGTCTTTGAGCTGACTACCAGCTAGAGACCCGCCAGACCGCTTTCGTGGTACCCGGTGCACGAGGTGAACAATGCAAGCAGCTTATCAGTTTTTCAGGCCAACAGTATACAAGTTGATTTTCACCGCCGAGTGGGTGGCTTACATTCTCCTCAGGGCTACCGGTGGCCGGCTGACCAGCCTGCATCAGTTGATGGTAGGATTGTGGCCGCTTCTTTTTTTCTACTGCCTGGGTTGTGTGTTGGTCGCGTGGAGCCACCGCGCCGATAGGGTCGCAAGTGGCCGCGGGCTGGCACTGCTCGTCGTAGTGATGGTCGCCCTGGATCAGGTCAGCAAGACTGTAATCAGCGTGTTTGTACCCCCAAACGCGACGTTGCTACTTGTCAAAGGATGGCTGCACCTGGCCAACGTCACAGGGTCGTGGCTTACCCCTGTTTGGTTTAAGCCTGTGCTCATACTGGCGGCCATATTAGTGCTACCTCTGTCGGTCATCGGTTACCGCTACTATGTATCCTCAAAGCGCAGGAGTTTATGGGCCGACCTGGCCTTTATGGGCATATTTGTGGGCTATGTAACTCGGCTCTGTGACGTTTCCCTGCGCGGGTATACTCTTGACTTCATCCAAATTCCGGGCCTCGTGACGGTTGACTTCGGGGATCTGTTTCTGTCACTCGGTGTATGTGTCCTCATTGAGGTGCTGGACAACCCGGACATATCGCTCCGCTGGGATGGATGGAGAGCCGAGGCTGAGAGTATACGTCGGCTTATCACAGACTTCACTGTTTTTGCAGCCGGTGAGTTGCGCTCCTGCTGGATCGTTGCCAGGGAAAGATTCAAGTCGCTGCTTAGCCTAAATTTCGCACCTTAAGAATTGAATAGAAGACACCCCGCCTCTTTTGTGGTAGACTGTGGGTATCAATCCACCACCTACCAGGAGGTTGCGATGCGCGTTTCCACTCGCCATCACCGGTCGCAGGCCTTGATCTGGCTTTGCTGGTTCGTGGTTCTGCTGGCTTTGCCGTGGGTCTACGGCGTGCCTTTGGAACGTCTGGAAGGCATCGCCGATCGCCCACCACGTTCGCCCCTGCTGGCCCCAGATGCATCAGCGCTGGCGCTGGTGGTAGTGCCTGATCCGCAGCCCAGGGCGCTGTTTCCCTGGTCAGCGCGCAGCCGCTGGCGCAAGTGGGCGCTGGCCCGCTACCAAGCGGCCCAGCGGGTCTACCGGCGGGCCGTGTGGGCGGCACGCGGGGCGCGGCTGTCGTTGGCCGGTGCGGTAACCATGGCCGCGGTGGTCGATCTGCTGACCCGCGCCCAACTGCGGCGGAACCTGGGCGCTTTGCCCGTCCTGCACCAACTGCTGGGCGCGGTAGGGGCCAGCGGTGCATAGCGTGCGGCGGCGCACGTTACCAAACAGCGACTCCATGACATTGCGGGGGAAAAGCCCACGGCCTACTTATGGGCAAAGCGTCTGAATATGCAGAAGTGACCAGCCAAAAGACAAACACGAACGCGGGAAAACTTCTAACGCATGCACCCGCCCGCCGTTTTTTTACGAGTTACGCGCGCTTTCGGCTTTAGCCACAAACGCTAAGATTGGAGGAAACATGAATCGCAGCACCGGCTATCTTTCCATCATCACAGCCATTTGCTTCTTTGTGAATGCCATCATCTACTATTTCGGCCTGGGTCCCGCAGCATTCAAGGATTCTGTGGTGGCGGTCATTTGGTTCGTCCTGGGCTGTTGCTTTGCCATCAGTGCGGCCATCCAACTGCGGAAAAGGGCGTGACAAGTTGCCGATTCCTAATCGCGTTCCCCAGACTTTATCGGAAATAGTGTAGTAGGGTATCTTCTCAACAATCTGCGTCGAACGTGCCTGGCACTTCCGAAAAGTGCCAGGCACGTGGCAGCCACTCCATTACCTGTTGAGAGGATATTTTCAGGGCAATGGCGCGCTACCTTCGGCTTACACGCCCGCGGCATCGGCCAGGGCGCGGCCTTCGGCCAACAACGCCTGCACCGTGTCCGGGCTGTGCGCCGCGGCTGTAGAGCACCAGCGTCTCGCCGCTTTTGCCCCGCCCTGGCACAGGTTGACGACGATGAGGTCGGCCGCGGCCTCGGTGATACTGCCGTTCCAAACGCTAATCTTCATTGATCGACTCCTGTTGCTACGTGCCAGGCACTTCCGAAAAGTGCCTGGCACGTGCGTCCCCAGGCACGTTCGTCCCAACAAGTGACAAATAGCTCTCCCAACCCGGTACAGTTGTCACTTTACACCGCCTGTATGAAATGATATACTCTATAATGATAAGACTGAAAGTTCCACGATAACAAAGTTTCCAGTTCGTCTTTGTGTTTCGTATGGGCATTCTGGATACAATCAGCAAGGGCTTGTTTGAACCCATCGAACTTTGGATAATACTTGGAATACAAACACTCTTTGCGCACAAAGCGCCAGAGACGCTCAATCAAATTCAGATGAGGCGAGTAAGATGGCAAGTACAACAGCTCAATGCCCAGCGCGGCGGCATGTTGCAACACCAATTCACATTTTTGATAACGGGCATTATCCAGCACAAGCGTAATCATCTCACCGCATACTTGACGGCGATTTTCGTTAGCAAGAGACAGACACTCTCGGCATTGATGTATGTTTCGTTTGTGACCGTGAAGATTTCTTTCGTCACGGCATCCACTGCGCCGAGCACATTGAAACGTTGGCGTCCAGAAGGAGATGCAATAAACAAACGGGTAAAGCACCAAACCATACACAAGGGAGGAGGTGATTAGCTATGTCAGTACGCATGATGGGTAGTGAGGGACTACGTCTCGACGCGGGATTCGTCCCTGCGGGTTGCTGCTGCTGCTCGTGCTGCAACTGCTGGACGTGTTGCTGCTGCTGTTGCAGCGCGACCAGCACGCCGGGCACAGTCTGCTCGGTGCTCGATGATCGGGAACTTGCCGGGGGGCTTATCGGCATCTGATCTGACGGGGGTCCAGAACGCTCGTGACTCGGG
>PHCA01000285.1 GCA_002842085.1 Chloroflexi bacterium HGW-Chloroflexi-1 | reverse complement strand
CGCTGATTCGCTGATTCGCTGATTCGCTGATTCGCTGATTCGCTGATTCGCTGATTCGCTGATTCGCCGATTCGCTGATTCGCCGATTCGCTGATTCGCCGATTCGCTGATGGCTGATGGCTGATGGCTGATTGCTCCTTATTCCATATCATCGTCCGTCGAAGGAATCGCCCCTACGGATGTTTTATCTGACTCACGGGCGCATGCAGAACTTGGGGGAGAGCCGCTCCCCGCAATGAGTAGCTTCTCAATTTCTCGGGGGTAGATCACCCGCTGTGGCCGATCTGTGACCGAGCCACCCGTGGCTCGATCACAGACCGGCCACAGCATCCTCAGATTATTGAGATGATACCGCAATGACCCGTAATCAGAAATTAGTGAAAATTCGTGTAATTCGTGGCTGAAAACTCGACGATTCTCATAAGAGACCCCATAAACCCTCCTTATCCTGCCGTGAGGCGCTGCAACGCGTCCGCCAGCACCGCGACACCCCGCTCCCATTCGGCGATCTCCACGTGCTCCTCCGGCGTGTGATCCAGGCTGCTGTCGCCCGGCCCGTAGGCCAGGATCGGGCAGCGCCAGATCGGCCCGACGACGTTCATGTCTGAAGTGCCGGTCTTGACGACGAAGCCGGGCGCGCCGCCCTGGCCGCGGATGGCCGCCAGGAACGCCCGCACCAGTGGGGTGTTCTTCTCCGAGCGGTAGGCCAGCTCCTCGCCGTGAAAAGCCAGAACGCCGTTGCCGTCCAACGAGCGCAGCAGCCGTTTGAGCTCATCCGGCCCGACGTCCAACGGCAGGCGGAAGCCGAGCCGCAGGTGGGCGGTCTCCAGCAAGCCATCGTCAGTTGAGTCGAAGCCGCGCAGCGTGGCCTGCACCTGATCCCACACGCGCTCCCGGCCAGCGTTGAGCTCGGCCAGCCGGGCCGACACACGCTGCCAATAGCCGACGGTCAGTTCCGGCGCGCTGGCGGCCGGCCCGGCCGTGTGGGACATGGTGCGCTGCATGGTGACGTCAGCCAGCAGTCGGCCCTTGTAGCCGAGCGCGACCCGCCCCCAACCGGTCGGCTCGCCGATGACGGCCAGCGCGGGGGTGTGCTGGCCCACGATGTGACGGGCGCCCTTGGACGTGGCCGCCTCTTCTTCCACCGCGCCGACGACCACGATGCGCCAGCCGGGTTGCGGCCCCACAGTCGCGGCGGCGACAGCGAACGCGGCCAACGGCCCTTTGGCGTCCACCGCGCCGCGGCCGTAGAGTTTTCCATGGCGCACCTCGACCGGGGGGAAACCGGGCACGGTGTCGATGTGGCCCAGCAGCACGATCTCCTGGGCAGGGTGGCCGTCCGGGGTGGGGCCACCGTCGAGGATGCCCACCGCGTTGCCGACCTCGTCACGATGCGCTGCGAACCCGTGCGCCGCCATCCACGCCACCAATCGTACGACCGCGCCAACTTCCTGGCCCGACAACGATGGGATTGCCACCAGTTCGCGCAACAACGTCACGCCATCACGCTGAAAATCCGGGGAAGACCACGGCAAAGATGTCTGATTCATGATTATGTTACCTTTTCCCAGGCGCCAGGCACTTCGAAAGTGCCTGGCGCCTACGGCCTGGCACTACGCCAGCCATTGGCAGATGGCGTCCGTGACCTGCGCGGTGGTCGCGGTCCCGCCCAGGTCGGGCGTGGCGATGCCGGCCGCCAGGGTCGCCGCGACCGCGTGTCGGACGCGCGTCGCTGACTGGCCCTCGCCCAGGTGGTCCAGGAGCATGGCCGCGCTGAGGATCGCGCCCACCGGGTTGGCGATGCCGCGGCCGGCGATGTCGGGCGCGCTGCCGTGCACCGGCTCGCACACTGCGACCCGGCCCGCGCCCACATTGGCCGACGGCGCCACTCCCAGCCCACCGACCAACCCGGCCGCCAGGTCGGAGAGGATGTCGCCGAACAAGTTGGTGGTGACGATCACGTCGAAGCGCCTCGGGTCCTTGACCAGCCACATCGCGGCCGCATCCACCAGCATCTCTTGCACGGCCACGTCCGGGTATTCGGCCGCCACGGCCAGACAGCTCTCGCGGAACAGGCCGTCGGTCACTTTGAGCACGTTGGCCTTGTGGACGATCGTCAATTTCGGATTTCGGATTTCGGATTTCGGATTCCGGGTCGCAGAGATCGAATCCGCATTCCGCAATCGCCAATCCGCAATCCGCTGCCGTGCTTGCTCGCAGGCGACGCGAGCGATGCGTTCACTGGCCCGCCGCGTGATGACCCGTTCGGCGATGGCGGTGTCGCCTTCCCGCCGCTCGCGACCGCTGTAGAGGCCCTCGGTGTTTTCCCGGACGATCAGCAGATCAACCGACCGGCCACCGGGGACCAACTGGACGGTGGGCCGCAGGTTGGCGTAGAGGTCGAAGTGGCGGCGCAGGGTCAGGATCGGGCTGCGATACGACCTCTCCCCCGGCCCCTCCCCTGCGAGGGGAGGGGAGCCTGCC
>PHCA01000284.1 GCA_002842085.1 Chloroflexi bacterium HGW-Chloroflexi-1 | reverse complement strand
CGTTTCAATCCACGCCCCCGCACGAGGGCGAACCCGAGGAGATCGCCGAGTGGGTCCCTGTTTGCGGGTTTCAATCCACGCCCCCGCACGAGGGCGAACCAGGTAGAGCAGCGCATGTGGATGCCGCCGTTTGGTTTCAATCCACGCCCCCGCACGAGGGCGAACTTCAGCAGCGCCTCTGTTGGGTCGATATTGTTAAGTTTCAATCCACGCCCCCGCACGAGGGCGAACCTGACGGTGGACACTTCGGCGTTCACGGTGGCGGAGTTTCAATCCACGCCCCCGCACGAGGGCGAACTTGTGCAAGAATTTGGAATTGCAGATCGGCGAGGTTTCAATCCACGCCCCCGCACGAGGGCGAACGAGTATGTTGCCGCAGTATCAGCCGGCGATTGGTGGTTTCAATCCACGCCCCCGCACGAGGGCGAACCAGGCAACGCTGCGGAACAAGGGGTACGTGGTGATGTTTCAATCCACGCCCCCGCACGAGGGCGAACGGTAGTGCGATCCTCGGAGCGGGCGTTCGATGCGGTTTCAATCCACGCCCCCGCACGAGGGCGAACGAGTATGTTGCCGCAGTATCAGCCGGCGATTGGTGGTTTCAATCCACACCCCCGCACGAGGGCGAACCCCTGGGGTGTTTCAATCCACGCCCCCGCACGAGGGCGAACCCGTGTGCGCTGGGATGGACGATTAGTACCGCCTGTTTCAATCCACGCCCCCGCACGAGGGCGAACTCGCCGCGACCAACCGAGCGTATGTAAGCACATTGTTTCAATCCACGCCCCCGCACGAGGGCGAACGTCATATTAGCAGAACAGGGACTATGTCTGACTGTTTCAATCCACGCCCCCGCACGAGGGCGAACCTTCCTTATGGGTGAGGCTCTTCCTTATGGTGGGTTTCAATCCACGCCCCCGCACGAGGGCGAACATGATACCATTGGATCACGTTGGATGAACGATAAAGTTTCAATCCACGCCCCCGCACGAGGGCGAACTGGACCGCCAGGTAACTGGCGATTCTTGACATTTGTTTCAATCCACGCCCCCGCACGAGGGCGAACCCGAGGCAGGGTCAAATCCACCTGGAAGAAGAAGTTTCAATCCACGCCCCCGCACGAGGGCGAACGTGGCTGTACGGATCACCTATGATGTGCACTTGGGGTTTCAATCCACGCCCCCGCACGAGGGCGAACGCTTTGGCCACTGGCGATTGCTTTCCGGGGAGGTGTGTTTCAATCCACGCCCCCGCACGAGGGCGAACTCGCTTACACCAACCTTTACATTAACCTTCACATTGTTTCAATCCACGCCCCCGCACGAGGGCGAACTTGAGCGCCGACGAGGCCGGCGCATTAACAAAAGAGTTTCAATCCACGCCCCCGCACGAGGGCGAACTTTGGCAGCTACTTCAATGGGCGGGTAGTTTTGAAGTTTCAATCCACGCCCCCGCACGAGGGCGAACCCCTGGGGGCCGGTCGAGCCCTGCGTGCCAGCATGTTTCAATCCACGCCCCCGCACGAGGGCGAACATCTGGGGACCGCCTACAACCGCCGATTTGGTAAGTTTCAATCCACGCCCCCGCACGAGGGCGAACCAGTTGGCGGGGGTCATTACAACACCGCTAGTAGCGTTTCAATCCACGCTCCCGCACGAGGGCGAACTATGCGTTTGAGTGGACTACTGACCAACATGTTGTTTCAATCCACGCCCCCGCACGAGGGCGAACGCCTGTGAAACCTTGGGTGCCTTGGACGCCGATTTGTTTCAATCCACGCCCCCGCACGAGGGCGAACCTGGTATACAATCAATGCCTGGCGGTCTTAATGTTGTTTCAATCCACGCCCCCGCACGAGGGCGAACGCGTGTTATGTCTACCTACAGGACAGGTAGACATGTTTCAATCCACGCCCCCGCACGAGGGCGAACATGCGGAGTATGCGTGTATTGCGGAGTTACGGAAGTTTCAATCCACGCCCCCGCACGAGGGCGAACGCGTGTGTTGGTTGCGTCAGTGATGCGCGGAGTCGTTTCAATCCACGCCCCCGCACGAGGGCGAACGCGTGTGTTGGTTGCGTCAGTGATGCGCGGAGTCGTTTCAATCCACGCCCCCGCACGAGGGCGAACAGGGTCGCTGATGCTACTGAGTATCGCTTGCAGTCGTTTCAATCCACGCCCCCGCACGAGGGCGAACATGATGCTTTTGTGTTCATTTCAGCAGTTCTTGGTTTCAATCCACGCCCCCGCACGAGGGCGAACATGGCCGGGCTGGGCACAAAGTTGACGGTGGGCGTGTTTCAATCCACGCCCCCGCACGAGGGCGAACAACATGTGATAGCCTCCATCGGCTGGGCAGTAGGTTTCAATCCACGCCCCCGCACGAGGGCGAACCCGTCCGCCCGAACGGCTCCACCCACGCTGGCAGAGTTTCAATCCACGCCCCCGCACGAGGGCGAACGTGACAATACCGCGTCGGCATCTGTTGCTAATGTGTTTCAATCCACGCCCCCGCACGAGGGCGAACAAGGCGGACGGGGCGGATGTGTATGAGCTGCAAGAGTTTCAATCCACGCCCCCGCACGAGGGCGAACTCGATCACATCGTTGCGCGCTCGCAGGATGGCAGCGTTTCAATCCACGCCCCCGCACGAGGGCGAACCCCTGGGGGCCGGTTGAGCCCTGCGTGCCAGCATGTTTCAATCCACGCCCCCGCACGAGGGCGAACACAGCGCCTTCATCGCAAATATCGCTGTTTCCAGTTTCAATCCACGCCCCCGCACGAGGGCGAACCAACGGCCAGTAAGTATTGGACTGTCAGTAATATGTTTCAATCCACGCCCCCGCACGAGGGCGAACAAGTTGGCCGCCGCCCAATGTCGAGTTACTGGTTCGGTTTCAATCCACGCCCCCGCACGAGGGCGAACTTTAGCGCCCGGCATCGAAATTTACCACGCCAACGTTTCAATCCACGCCCCCGCACGAGGGCGAACGCGTCCCGGCGGCCGCATCCGCTTCCTTCACCTCGGTTTCAATCCACGCCCCCGCACGAGGGCGAACGCGCTGCGGAGCAAGCTGATGGGAGCGACGGCGGTGTTTCAATCCACGCCCCCGCACGAGGGCGAAC
>PHCA01000283.1 GCA_002842085.1 Chloroflexi bacterium HGW-Chloroflexi-1 | reverse complement strand
TTCTGGCTTCTAATGCACTCGTTTGATTTCCGACCAGTATAGCCGGACGGCCTCGGCCTCCGGCGGCGAGGAACATCTCATGAACAACCCAGCCTACGCCAACTTCGACCTGCTGCTCGAACGCGCCGGGGGCGGCTCCGAGGGATGTTACAGCGCCCGCGTCATCGATTCGCCCGCCGGCCAGGGCAGCAACGATTTCCCGCCCCCCTTCACGCCCGAGGAGTTGGCCGACTTCCCGCTGGCGAACCCAACGCCCGCTCTCGCCCGGGATCGGGGCGGCCGGCTGTTCGAGGCGGTCTTTGCCGGCCCGGTCCGCGATCGGTTCCGGGCCAGTCTCCACGGCGCGGAAATCGAGGGCGGCTCGCTGCGGCTCCGGCTGCGTCTGGTCGCGGTCCCCGCCCTGGTCGCCTGGCCCTGGGAATACCTCTACGACCGCGAGCGGGACCGGTTCCTGGCGCTCTCCGGCCGCACACCGGTCGTCCGCTACCTCGACCTGCCGGGCCGCGTCGGGCCGCTGGCCGTGCAGCCACCCCTGCACATGCTGGTCGTGATTGCCCAACCGAGGGACTATCCGCCAGTGGAGGGCGAGGCGGAGTGGATGGGACTCCAGACGGAGTTGGCCTCTCTGGTGGGCCGGGGACTGTTGGTGCTGGAACGCCTGAAGACGCCGACCGTCGCCGCGCTGCAGCGGCGTCTTCAGGAAGGCGGATGGCACATCCTGCACTTCGTGGGGCACGGCGGCTACGATCCGCATGCCGGCGGGCTGTTGGTGCTGGAGGACGGGGCGGGCCGGGGCGACGTGATCCCGGCCGACCGCCTGGCCCCACTGCTCCACGACGAACGGGATACCTTGCGGCTGGCCGTGCTCAACGCGTGCAGCGGGGGCATGACCGCGCCCGACGATGCCTTCAGCGGCACGGCCCAGGCGCTGGTGCGGGGCGGCATCCCGGCCGTGCTCGCGGCCCAGGCCCGGCTGGAAGGCGCGGTCGCACAGACCTTCGCTCGCGAGTTCTACGCCGCGCTGGCCGCCGGGCAGCCGGTCGACATGGCGCTGGCCGAGGCGCGCAAGGCGATCTACGCCCGCGGCGGCAGCATGGCGTGGGGCGCGCTGGCCCTCTACCTGCGCGCAGCCGATGCGCGCCTTTTCGATTTCGGCGCGGGGAGCGCGACAGGAAATGAGGAGGAGAATATGAGCAAACCGGATCAGGCTGACACGGGTGGTGGCGCGTTCGTGGGCGGCAACGTTGATACCGGTGGTGGAAAGTTCGTCGGCCGGGATGAGATCATCTCGATCGGCCGGGGTGGCGTGTACGCCGGCGGCGACATCAGCGGGAGCACGATTGTCACAGGAGACGACAACGTAGTCGGCAGCCCGGCGGCCGACGCGAGCCTGGCCGACCTCACCGATCTACTGGCGCAGATCCGGGCGTTGCTGCCCGATGCCGGCCTGGACGAGGACAGCAACGCGGCCGTCACGGGGGAACTGGACGACGTCGAGAAGCAGGTTGCCAGGGACAAGCCCAACCAAGCCATTGTCGTCGCCAAGCTCAAGACCATCGCCGAGTTCATGGCCGCGGCCGGCGGGCTGGCGGCCGCGGCCGGTAAGCTGGCGCCCCTGGTCGAGAAGGCGCTTCAGGTAGCGGGCCAGGTATTGCGGTAGGCGGGCATCTCTGCCTGGCAGAGATGCCAGGCAGAGGCGCCAGGCACTTGTCTTCGCGGCGTTTATGGCTTGTGCCGGCTGAAGCGAAACGAATTGCCCCCCGAAGTGCCTGGCACCCGCTGAACTAACACCACCCCGCCGACGCCCATCGCGCTCCCCCCGATCTCGCTGGGCGTCAAGCGCTCCCTCCGCAGCGCCTGGCTATGCGTTGGCAAAGGAGCTATCGTCGTTCTTCCTCATCCCGCACGAAGACCGACAGCAAGATGCTGACGACGCTGACGATCAGCGCGCCGAAGAACGCGGCCCAGAACCCCTTCACGTGAAAGCCCAGGCTTAGGGCGTCGGATGCCACGCTGGTCAGCCAGAGCATCACGCCGTTGATGACCAGGGTAAACAACCCCAGGGTGAGCAGCAGCAACGGGCAGGTCAGCAGCTTGAGGATAGGGCGTACGATGGAGTTGAGCACGCCGAACACCAGGGCCACCAGCAACAGTGCGCCCCAGCCGCCGTCGAAAACGATGTTGGGCACAATTGCCTGAGCCACCCACAGGGCGGCCGCATTGATCAGCAGGCGAACTGGAAACCACATGTGAACCTCCGAGAATGTTGGCTTGTTGGTATCATAATAATCCGGGGTGTGGCTGTGGCCGGTCTGTGACCGAGTCACGGGTGGCTCGGTCACAGACCGGCCACAGCGAGTGAGCTACTGTGGGTCTCGCACTATTCCCCATTACGTCCCAACGCGGCAAAAGTCGCGACCGGCCCATTATCCAACCCTATCATACCAATCTACCAATCTACCAACCTACCCACTCACTCCACAAAAATCTCCACCCGCTCGTCGTCCTCCTCGTCGTCCACTTCCATGATCCGACCCTGCAACCCCTCCTTGATGGCGGCCTGGATCGCCTGCATGTCCATGCCGGCCAGGTCGGGGGCGAAACGGGCGCCCATCTTGAGTCCTACGTCGAGCAGGCCGATCGGGATGTTGACGCTCAGTTTTGCCCGGCCGCTGCCCCGGTCGGTGACCCGGACGCGCAGCCAGCGGGCCTTGGTCGGCGCTTCCTGGGCCGCGGCATCGCCGCCGGACGCCCGCAACGCTTCGAGTAGTTTCGCGCCTTCCTCGGCGGTGATCTGTTTTTCCGCGATCATCTTCAAGATGCGCATGCGCTCTTCGGTGGTGGACATGAGAATCCTCCTGTGTGTTTATAAAAGGCTGTAGACCTGACAGGTTTCTGGTGCGATTCGTCAGAGCCGGAATCGCCACGATTTGGTAACTACTCAGCCTGTCATTGCGAGGGCCTCGCTGTGGCGAGGGCCTCGCTGTGGCGAGCGGCAATCCCGATTGCGGCAATCCCGATTGCGGCAATCGGGATTGCTTCGCAAACTGCGCTCGCAATGACAGAGGGCTGAGTAGTTACACGATTTGCAGTAAATTCCCTTGTGAGATGGTCATCGAAAACCTGTCAGGTCTTCCCCGCGTCGCCCGGCACGATCAGCCGGCGCATGGTCAGCAGGACGCGTTGCGGGCGGAACCCGGCCGCCTCCAGCGCGGCGACCCCCTCGGCGTGATCGGCGCTGTGCTCGACCAGCACCGGGCGGTCGGGCGCGCCGGCCAGGGTACGCAATCCTTGGGCCACCAGGGTGTCCTCCAGTTTGCCACGCGCCTCGGGCCGGACGGCGAAACGCAGCGTGTGAGAGTCGGCGATGCCGGTGGCGTGCGTCTCGACCGCGCCCAGCCAGTCCGCTTCTCCCAGTACACCCCACCGGGCGACCCGGTAGAATCCCGTCAGGTTGCCCAGCATCTCGCCCAAGTACTGCCACAAGCTCATCTGGTAGTCCGCCGGGTTAACCGCGTCGGCCCAATGTGCCAGGGAGGTGCAGGCCGCGTGGGCCAGGTCCAGCCGGTCGCGCCAGGCGCTCGCGCGCAACGGGCGGAGGGCCACGTTCGGGTCAGGCCGTGGCGGGTTTGCGGGCAGGACAGGCAGTTTCCACACCCCGTCCTGGCAGACGTCGGTGAACCCCAAGCTTTCGTACAGATGGCGCGCAGCCGGGTTGTCCGCCTGTACCTGCAGGACGGCCCAGTTGCCGCCCCGTTTGGCGATCTCGCGCACGGTGGCCTCCATCAAGTGGTAGGCGATGCCCAGTCCGCGGCGCCCTGGCGCAACGGCCACGTTGCTGATCCGCCAGCGGATGCCGGTGAAATCGGCGCGTTGGAGCGTCGCGTTGCCGATCACCCGCCCGGCCTCCACCCACACGTAGCCGGCCACGAAATTGTCGAAAAAGGCGACGCTCAACAGGCCGCCCAGGAAGGGGCTCAACTGGCCGACGAGCCGCATCTCGCGCAGCATACTCCGGCCGCTGGCATCCAATTCATCGGCGAAAATGGCGCTGACCAGCTCAGTGACCTGGCGCAAGTGGCGGGCGGCGTTGAATGGGACGACGCCTTCCCGGGTCGAGTCGGAACGGGCGAACGCGGTGACCACCATGGCTTATGCTAAGGACTGAGAATTAAATAACTTGCGCAAGTCTCCTCTTCATTTGCCGGAGCAGATGAGTAAGTTATTTAGTCCTTAGCCCTATGCTCCCAGTGCTTTCAATAACATCTCAGCTTCTTCCGGCGTGATCTGCCCCGCTTCCACCATCTTCAAGATGGTGATCTGTTCGTCTGGAGATCGGGGCCGGGTGGTTTGCCGCGGCCGCTCGGCCGTGGGCGGCCGACTGGCCCTGGTTTCACGCGCGCGGCCACCGCGCGTCCAGCGGATCTCCCCGGTTTCGATGTCGATGCCGGCCGCGGCCAGGGACGCGCTGACCTGGCGCCGGATACGTTCGCCCAGATTGCTCAACGGGTCCGGCGCGGCCCTGGCACAGGTTTCCACGCCGACCTGGTCGATGCGCAAGTCGCCGCCGCTGCTGAGGCTCATCCGGCCCGCGCCGCTCCCCAACGTGGCGGTGAAGGTCGGCGAGCCGTCGGTGGCGGGGGTCAACTGGGGGTCGGAGCGGATCCGCCCGCCGGCTTTCACTGTCAGGCGCAAGTCGGCATCCTCCGGCAGGTGCACGCTGACGTCCCCTTCTGCCGAAAGGGTGTAGCCGTCAGTCGTGCCGAACGGCCCGTGCAACATCGCGTCGCCGTTCACGTGCGGCGCGGTCAGGCCACCGGTCAATGCCGTGCCGCGCAAGTCGCCCGCGAGAGCCTGGATCTTGACCGGACCGGCGATGTCGTTCAGACGGGCATCACCGTCGGCGCGGGTCACCTGAACCTCTCCCAGCACCTGCTCGATCCAAACGTCGCCCCGCACCCGGTTGAGTCGGGCTTCGGTGGCGTCGTGGAGGCGCAGGTCACCAGCAATCAGTTCAGCCGTCAGGCTCTGCCCGTCTTCGAAGCGCAGGTCGCCGTTGCATCCGCCCATCAGCCGCAGATCGGCCAGCCCTTCGCCGCGCAGGCTGCCATCCACCTGGGCGACCAGCACGCTGCCGGTCAGTCGGG
>PHCA01000282.1 GCA_002842085.1 Chloroflexi bacterium HGW-Chloroflexi-1 | reverse complement strand
TGCCATTTGCCATTTGCCATTTGCGATCTGCCATCTACCTCTACCAATCTACTAATCTACCAATCTACCAAATTGACCGTTTCGGCCCGTTGTGCTACACTGTTTCCGCCACCGACCCCGCTGGGGCGGTGAGCAAGGTGATGTAACGACACAACCCAGTCGCTTGGATCGCGATGGCGACCGAGACGGCAGCATACAGACGATGCCAGACCTGACAGGTCTTCCCCGCTGGCGCGGGACTTCGCGAGACCTGTCAGGTCTTTGCGGGTCTTTGCGCCCTCCGGTTCGCCGGGGGGTTTTTTGTTGCGGAGGCGCACATGTCACGCAAAAAGGTCACTGTTCTGACGTTGCAAGAGAAGAAGGCGCGGGGCGAGCCGATCACGATGGTCACGGCATACGACTACCCCAGCGCGCTGGCTGCCGACCGGGCCGGCATCGACAGCATCCTGGTGGGCGATTCGCTGGGGATGGTCGTGCTGGGCTACGATTCCACGGTGCCGGTGACGATGGAGGAGATGCTGCACCACTGTCGAGCCGTGCGCCGCGGCGCCCAGGATGCGTACTTGATCGGCGACATGCCGTTCATGTCCTACCAGGCCGACCGGGCCGAGGCAGTGCGCAACGCCGGCCGCTTCCTCAAGGAGGCCGGCATGGACGCGGTGAAACTGGAGGGTGGCCGAGAGATGGTCGATACGGTGGCCGCGATCGGCGACGCCGGCATCACGGTGGTTGGGCACATCGGCCTGACGCCGCAGTCGGCGAGCAAGCTGGGCGGCTATCGCGTGCAGGGGCGCACCGCGGCCGACGCGCAACGGCTGCTGAAAGATGCCCTGGCGCTGCAAGAGGCCGGTGCGGCGATGATCGTGCTGGAGATGACCCCTGACCGGGTGGCTGGGGAGCTGTCCCGCCGCCTGCGCATCCCGACCATCGGCATCGGCGCGGGGACCGGTTGCGACGGCCAGGTGCTGGTCCTGCACGACATACTGGGCATGTTCGACCGCTTCACCCCACGCTTTGTCAAGAAATACGCCGATCTCTTCGCCGAGATGGAGCGGGCGCTGGCGGCCTATCGGGACGACGTGATCGAGCGTCGTTTCCCCGGCCCGGAGCACGCGTTTGCCATGGACGACGCGGCGTGGGAGGAGTGGATGAGTAGACAGGTAGACAAGTAGATGAGTAGACAAGGAGATAAGTCGGCCTTGTCTACTTGAAAGGATCTCACGATGCGAATTGCGGTACTAGGCACCGGTGCACTGGGCTGCGTGTTTGCGGCGCGGCTGGCCGGCCAGGCTGAGGTGTGGATGCTGGGCACCTGGGCCGAGGGGGTGGCCGCAGTGCAGCGCGATGGCGTCCGCGTCCACGAGATGGATGGCGCGACCTGGCAGGCCAGGGTCAACGCCGCGGTTGATCCCGCGCAAGTCCCGTCGGCCGACGTGGCGCTGCTGCTGGTGAAAAGCTACCAGACCGACCGGGCGGCGGCGTGGGCCGCGCAAGTTTTAGCGCCGGCCGGCTTCGCGGTGACGTTGCAGAACGGGCTGGACAATGGCCCCCGGCTGGCCGCGGCCGTGGGCGCCGCGCGGGCCGCGGTCGGCGTCACCTTCGAGGGCGCAACCCTGCTCGGCCCCGGTCAGGTGCGCCACGCCGGGCGCGGGCCGATCCACATCGGCGCGCGGCCGGAAGTTGCCGGGCGGGTGGCCGCTTTTGTGGACCTGCTTCGCCGGGCGGGGTTTGCGGCCGAGGTCGTCTCGGGCGGCGCGGCAGAAGAAAATGTCATTCTGAGCGGCTCTGAACGCCGAGATCCGCTGCACGGCCAAGACAGCGAAGAATCTCCTCAGCATGGCCGAGACTCTTCGCTGGAATCTCGCTGTGGCGCACCTTGGGCGGCAGACCCGCTCAGAGTGACAGCCCAGCAGACGGCTATTGCTAAGTCAGCCATCGACGGCATCCTCTGGGGCAAGGCCGTGGTCAACGCGGCCATCAACCCGCTCACAGCCCTCTGGCGCGTGCCCAACGGCGAGCTGCTGGCGAGCGCCGACCGCCGCGCCCTGCTCGCCGCGCTGGCCAAGGAGGCCGCGGCCGTGGCGGTCGCCCGTGGCGTGGTTTTGCCCTACCCTGATCCGGTTGCCCGTGTGGAGGAAGTGTGCCGGGCAACCGCGGCCAATCATTCGTCCATGCTCCAAGACGTCGAACGCGGCCGGCCGACCGAGATCGACAGCATCAACGGCGTCATCGTGGCCGAAGGCCGGCGGCTGGGGGCGCCGACGCCGGTCAACGAGACAGTTTGGCGGTTGGTGCGAGGCAGCGGATAGAAACGGATAAACGGATTGCGCGGACCTTATAGTATTACCCCGCGACATTTGCGTTGATCGTGAGAATCTTTGGCGGCGTCATTGCGAGCGTAGTTTACGAAGCAATCGAGATTGCCGCAATCTCCTGCGTATGACAGAGATTGCTTTGCTTCGTGCCTCGCAACCGCAAACAACGCTCCTCGCTGTGGCGAGGCCCTCGC
>PHCA01000008.1:19703-40731 GCA_002842085.1 Chloroflexi bacterium HGW-Chloroflexi-1 | reverse complement strand
CTAGAGGAATGTCGAGTTGCACCAGGATGGGATAGTCGGCGTTCGGGCCGATGGACGGAGTTTGACTGATGAGAGTATCTTCGGGGTCCTTAGCGCCGTTGCCGTTGCCGTCTTTGTAGATCCGAGTAGTCCATCCCTGGCTGGAGCTGGCGCTGAGGTTCACAGTCTCGACCAGATTACCAACCCGCACCACGTGCGCGTAGGTCTTGGTCTGGCCAGCCAACCCGTCCGCGCTGTTATCCGGCTCCAGGGTCACACCGGCAGTGTAGCAAATCTCCAACTTAGGACGTTGGTTGGCGGTCCCGTCATCGCTGCTCTTGAATTTTTTCTCGGTCTTGGGATTGGTTACCGGCGCTTCCAAGATCAGCCCATAATTGCTGGACGGGTTGCTGTACCAGCCGCTGACCAAACCGGTAACACTCCACGAACGCCAGACGTTCTTTGTGTCATCCACTGTGGTCGAGCCGGCCACGGCCGAGTCGTAGTCGCCGCCTTGGTTCGTCCAGAGCAGGCTGGCCGCTTTGTCCCGCGCCTTCCAGGTGACCTGATCTTCGTTCCAGGAAGCGGTCACCCGATGGGCATTGATGTTAACAGAGCCACCCGACGCGTCCTTAACGTAGAGCGATAAGGTGGCGCTATCAATCACCGTCCCCGCGGGCAGGCTGGGCAGCGCGAATTGCAGCAACGACCGGTTGAGCATGCCGTTCTCGGTCTTGACCCGCAACTCGGAGTCGCCGCCATGTCGTTTGTCGACTTTATCCTGCTTGATGTAGGCGTCTTTACCCGGCGTTGGCCCAGGTTGGACGACCTGACAGGTTACCCCCCCTTGCGGGGCAGCCGTAGACTGGATCGGGGCGCTGGCCGCCGCCGAAGCGCCCGTGCCAGCCTGAGGGAACAGTAGCAATGCCGCGATGATCACCAATGCACTGAACCCGTTGCGAATCAGGTGTTTCGTTTTCATGGTTATTCTCCTTACGTTCCACTGAACATCTTGCGCCCTGGCAAAGCGTAAGAGCCATCGAGGGCATGATTATCTATCGAATAGTTGCTAACGTTGCATACAATACTGGTTTGCATACAATACTGGTTTGAACGTTTCTGTCTCTCTGCAATAATAGCAGATTCAACATAGCGCTTCAATAGGAAAAGCTTACAGTTTACTTACATTTGGAGGTGACTGTCACGTATCTTCTCAATTTTTCGGGGAATCGCTCGCTGTGGGCTCGGTCAGGAGACCGGCCACAGCCACTCCGGATTACTGAGAAGATGCACTGTCACTTCATCCAAAGAAGCGATGCGATACACCTGATATCCTGAAGGGACAGTCACCTGAACATCCCCATTGATAAGAAGACGTCCCAGCCGGTCGGAGGATACCCCTGATTTTGATTAAATTTGGTATGAGAGACGGTTGGCCACAACTTTCATCAGCAAACGAGGGAAAGAAAAACCTATCCAGGCGCCAGGCACTGGCGACCTGCGATCGCTTGGAAGTGCCTGGCGCCTGATGGGTGGACATGTACTCAAGGGGGCACGGTTGCAAACCGGCCCCAGCGCTGAGGAGGCTGGCTGTGGCCGCCGTTCGACAAGCTCGGAAGAGCCGCTCACGATGAGGTCTGCGACGGCTCGACTGAGCCCCTCGGCCTGAACTCGGGACGAAAGCTCGCCGAAGTCCGAGCCACCGTTTTCATTCACCGTGGCCCTGCGACGGTTCTCAGGACAGGCGGCGCGCACGGCATGAACAACTGCTGCGAAAATAGCGCCGTGCGCCGTGGCCGTCCCGGACTATTTATGCACTTGCAGCGCCCGCCACACCCGCTCCGGCGTCAACGGGATGCGCGGGATCTGCACGCCGATCGCGGCGTAGACCGCGTTGGCTACGGCCGGCGCCACGCCGTTGAGGGGGATCTCGGCTACGGCCTTGACCCCGAACGGGTGCGTGGGTTCGAAGGTCTGCACGAAGCACACCTGCATCTCGGGCATCTCGTCCGCGGTGAAGATGCGGTAGTCGCCGAACCGCGGGTTGACCAGCCGGCCGGCCGTGTCGAAGACCATCTCCTCGCAGATCGCGTAGCCCAACGCCTGGGTCATGCCACCCTCCACCTGGCCGGACGCCGTGGCCGGGTTGACGATCATGCCACAGTCCAACACCATGACCAGCTTCTCCACCGTGACCTGCCCGGTCTCGGTGTCCACCGCGACCTGGGCGAACTGGGCTGCGAAGGGCGGCGGGCTGTCCGGGCTCACGTAAGAGCCCACGGCCATGATCTGCTGCTGCTGGCTGTGGTGCAGGCTCTGGAGCGCCACCTCGGCCAGGGTCACGCTGCGGCCGTCCGGCGCCCAGGCCTGCCGCTCGGCCAGCATGATCTCTTCCGCTGGCGCGTCCAACATCCGCCCGGCCACCTGCTTGATCTGCTCCGCGACCACCCGCGCGGCGTCGACAACGGCCGCGCCGGAGATGTACGTCGTGCTGGACGCGTACGCGCCCACGTCGAACGGCGTGAAGTCGGTGTCGGACGAGTAGGTGATGAAATCCTCGGGCGGGCAGCCGAGCACCTCCGCGGCCATCTGCGTCAGCACCGTGTCGGAGCCCGTGCCCAGGTCGGTGGCGCCCACCAGCAGGTTGAAGCTGCCGTCGTCATTCATCTTGATGCTGGCCGCGCCCATGTCCAGGTTGGGGATGGCCGTGCCTTGCATGACGAGGGCCATGCCCTGGCCGCGGCGAATGGGCGAATCTGCGAATGAACGAATCTGTGGCTCGCCCATTCGTTGATTCGCTGATTCGCCGATTCGCTGATTCCACCCCATCATCTCCGCCCCCACCCGTGCGCACTCCACGATCGCGTTGGTGCGGACGATCTCCCCGTGCGCCTCGCGGCCTTCACTCCACGCCTTGGACATGGGATGTTCTTCGCCGGGTTGGAGCACGTTTTGCAGCCGGAACGCCAGCGGGTCCAGGTTCAGCGTCCGGGCGATACGCTCCATGTGGCTCTCCAGCGGGAAGAAACCCTGGGGCACGCCGTAGCCGCGATACGCGCCGGAGGTCGGCAGGTTGGTGTAGACGATGTCCGCGTGAAAGCGAATGTTGGATTGGCCATCCGGCCCCTTGTCAGCCGGATACAGCGACATGGCCTTGTGTCCGGTGTTGCCGGTGACGGTCAGCGCGTGGTTGCCGTACGCGCCGGTGTCGCTGAGCACGTGCATCTCATTGGCCACGATCCGGCCATCGGCCATGACACCGGTGCGCAGCCGGACGATCATCGGGTGGCGGCTGGTGCTGGCGACGAACTGCTCCTCACGCGTGTACTCCATCTTGACCGGCCGCCTGGTGGCGATGGTCAGGTGCGCGCAAATGTCCTCCAGCATCACCTCCTGCTTGTTGCCGAAGCCACCACCGATGCGCGGCTTGATCACCCGGATGCGTTTGATGGGCAATCCGAGCACCGGCGCCAGCATGCGCCGCGCGTGGAACGGCGTCTGGGTGCTGGTCCGGATTACCAGCCGATCGTCCGCGTCCCAGCAGGTGATGCAGACGAACGGCTCGATAGGCGCCTGCTGCACCCTGGGTACCTGGTACTCCCCCTCGAACACGTAGTCGGCAGCCGCCAGCGCCGCGTCCACGTCCCCCAGGTTGATGTCGATTCGGGCCGCCAGATTGCGCTGCGGGTCGCATGCACCGAACGGCACGTACTCCGGCTCGTCGTGGATCACCGGCGCGCCCGGCGCCATGCTCTCGCGCGGGTCGAGGATCGCCGGCAACTCCTCGTATTCGACCTCGATCAACGCCAGCGCGCGTTGGGCGATCTCCTCGGTCTCGGCAGCCACCGCGGCCACCCGGTCCCCAACGAAGCGCATCTTGCGATCCAGGCTGAAGAAGTCCAGCGGCCCAGGGATCGGATCCGACTGGCCGGCCGTGGAGTGCACCACGCGCGGGATGTCCTGGTAGGTCAGCACCGCGTGCACGCCGGGCAGCGCGCGCGCCTTGCTGACGTCGATCCGCTTGATGTAGCCATGCGCGATGGGGCTGTGCAACAGCTTGCCCACCAACATGCCGCGCATCTCCAGGGGATTGGGGATTGGGGATTGGGGATTGGAGGCTTCTATGTGCAGGATCTGGTTCACGGAATACCTGATACCTGATATCCCTTCCTCGCCTCTCATCCTCGCGGCCGCGGCCAACACAGCCTCTACCGGCTTGACGTACCCGGTGCAGCGGCACAGCACACCCGAGAGCGCCTGGCGGACCTCCGCCTCGCTGGGGTTGGGGTTTTCGGCCAACGAGGCTTCGGCTGCCAGGAGTTGCGCCGGGGTGCAATAGCCGCATTGGATGGCGCCGGTTTCGATGAAGGCTTGCTGCAACGCGCTCAATCCTGGAGTGTGTCGCCAACCTTGCTCGGGGTGTTCTCCCTGGGCCTCGATCGTGACCACCGCATGGCCGCCGGCCTGGGCCGCCAGCATGGTGCACGAGATGACCGGCACGCCGTCCAGCAGCACCGTGCAGGCGCCGCATTCGCCGGTCTCGCAACCGTGTTTGACGCTGAAGACGCCGTGACGGCGCAGCGCGTCCAACAACGACTCGTTGACCGCAACGTCCCAGGCTTGGGGTTTGCCGTTGAGGATGAATTGAAGTTGCATCGTTGCACTCCTGAATGGGCGAGCGAATGGCAGATGGCAGATGGCGGATGGCAAATGGCGAATGGCGAATGGCAAATGGCGAATGGCGAATGGCGAATGGCGAATGGCGAATGGCGAATGGCAAATGGCAAATGGCAAATGGCGAATGGCAAATGGCAAATGGCAAATGGCAAATGGCGAATGGCGAATGGCGAATGGCGAATGGCGAATGGCGAATGGCGAATGGCAAACTGCAAATGGCAAACTGCAAATCGCAAATCGCAAATCGCAAATTGCAAATGGCAAACTGCAAATCGCAAATTGCAAATCGCAAATCGCAAATCCGCAAATGGCAAATGGCAAATGGCAAATGGCAGATGGCAGTCGCAAATCACAAATCGGCAATCGCAAATCGTCAACGTTGCCCGAACACCACGACGAAGTAGTTATGCCCGGCGCGGGTCGGATGGGGCACGTGCGCGATGCCGAAGTCGCGATACGCCGCACCGAGCATGGTGTTGTGGTGCAGATCGCTGTGCCACCACCAATCGAATGCGGTCTCCGGTCCACCCGGCGCCCAGGCGATGATCTCGCCGCGGAAGGCGGGGTCGTAGCCGACGCGACGCATCCGTTCGACCACGTCGGAGCCATCGGAGCCGGTGTGGCTGACAAACCCGTGGGCGGCCATATCCTCGGCCTGCATGCGGGCAGCATTCGCGAGCTCCGGCGACCACGTCAACGCCGCCCGGCCGGCTTCCACACGAACCTGATTGATGCGCGTCGCCAGCGCCGCGATTGCCGGATCGCCCGCAGCGGCGGCCGCAACGGCGGCCGCAGCATCCGGCGCGACCCCGGCAGCGGCAGCCGCCCCGACCCCCCCGTTCCGGGATGGCACGTCGGTCGGGGTCGGCGGGGGCACCGGCGACGGCTCAGGGGTCGGGGCCAAGGTGGCCGTTGCGGCCGCGGTGGGCGACATGGACGGCGTCGGCGCAGTGGTCGGTGGAGGCGCGGTCGCGGTCGGCGTAGCAGTCGGCAGGAGCGTCGCCGTGGGCATCACGGCTGGCATGACAGTGCGCGTCGCCGTGGGCGGCGCGGGCGGCGCCCAGATCGGTGTGCTCGTGGCGACAGATGCCGCCCCACTGTCTGGCAGATCCGCGCGCGGCAGATCAATCGGCGGCCCGGACAGCGCAACGATGGTAGGCTGCACCGCCGGCCGAGAGATAATGGCCGGCCGGCCCGCGACCAGACCGCCCACCAGAACTCCGATCACCAGGCCCAGCACGACTGCCCGTTCGGTGACAACCCGGCGAGGACGCGTGATCAATTCGCCAGCGCCTGGCGCAACGCCCGTGCGGCCAACACGCCGGCCATCGCCCTGCGATACTCGGCGCTGCCACGGAAGTCACCTGTAGGATTGACCAGATCGGCCGCCATTGCCCCCGCAGCCAGGAGCGTCTCCTCGGTCAGGTCCCGGTTGACCAACCACGCCTCGACTGCGGGCAGGCGCACCGGCCGTTCGGCCACCCCGCCCAACGCCAACCGGGCCGCGACACACGCGCCACGCGCCGTCGTCAGCGCGGCCGCGGCCAGGACGATGGGCGCATCTGCCGGGGTGCGCGCTACGGTTGCCAACGCGGCGCCGGTCCCGGCGGCCGGCGCCGGCGCCACTAACTCGGTGATCAGCGCGGGCGCGGCCAACAGTTCCGCGCGGTCCGCCAGGTAATCGACCAGGGGCAGCTCGTGAAAGCCCGTCCGGTCATACAGAACGACCATGGCATCGCAGACGAGCAACGCGGCGATCAATGGATCGTCCCCCGCGGCCGTGGCGACCGCCCCGCCTACGGTCGCGCGGTTGCGCTGGACGCTGCCGCCCCACCGCTGCGCGGCCTCGGCGATCACCCCGCTGTAGCACGCCCGCACCGGCGCGGCCTCGGCCAAGGCCGAGCGGGTCACCAGCGCACCGATGTGGATGGCCGCGGCATCCGATGCCACAGAGATGACGTCCAACCCCAGATCTTGCAGATCGACCACGGCATTCACCGCCGGATCCGCGGCGCCCACCAGGGTGTCGCCGCCGGCCAACGGCACAGTGCGGATGTCGGGCCGGGCCAGAAGATCCAGCGCCTGATCCAGCCCCTGGCGCCCGCCAACGAGTAACGAGTAACGAGTAACGAGTGAAGCAGATCGACGCCTGTGGAACGAAAAACGGAACACGCACTACGCACTGAGGATGTCCTCGCGGCGCAGGAAATACTCGCGGGCACCGTCGCCCCGCTTGTTCACAGGCGAAAGGACCTCGATGACAGTCACCAGGCGGCGCTCGGCGACGTCCTTGATCTCCACAGTGAGCAGCGGCACTTCTTCCACCCACGGGTTGATCAACTCGATCACCGGCGCACCCATGACCGCGTAGGTGGCGATGCTCTCTTTCACCCTGGTCACGGCCACAGCTTTCCCTGAGCCTGTCGAAGGGTCCGGGTAGATGACGCGCTCGGGGAGCGGGCCCATGATGCCCAGTGCCGGCTGATCGAGCACGTGACGTTTCGAGAGCAGCGCAACGTACTTGGCTGGAGCTGCGGCATCAACTGCGTGCTGATCTGGTTGGCAAGGCGGTCGTGAAACTCCTGCCACATCTCCCCTTCGAGATACGGATCCATAGCGCGGCTTCTGCCGCAACCAAAGGGCTGTCATTGCGAGGGCCTCGCTGTGGCGAGAAGCGTTGTTTGCGGTTGCGAGGCACGAAGCAAAGCAATCAGTCAGATAAAGATTCGTAGGGGCAGTGCCTTGCGCCTGCCCTGGGCGACCGCAAGGGATCGCCCCTACCACGAAACATTATCTGAACTTCTATAGCGATCCCCGCGAATGTTACCGGGTAATACTATACCGGGAAATAGTGAAGACATGCGTTCCTTCTGCCGATCCCACCCACGCCAGGGGCGCCCCGGCCGGCAACGAGATTATAGCATAGCCAACCGATCACCACAACCCCGCGATACTCCCAGCGGATACCCGTTTCAGCCAAACCGTGATACAATACGCTGGCGGTTGGATGAAACCCAATCGACGCTGGAGATGCAAAGCTGAACACGATTTACAGCGGGAGGTGATACCATGGCCATTGTTGCATTGCAGCCAAGGCTGGCAGGACAACTGGACATTGAGGCCAGACGCCGCCAGACGAGTGTTGACGCGTTGGTCAACGATTGGCTGGAAGATCAATTATGGCACGAGCGGCGTCGACAAATCTACAAAGAGGCAGAGCGTTTTCGAGCAAGACACGCCGAGTTGCTCGCTCAGTATGGAGATCAATACATTGCCATGCGCAATGGGGCTGTGATCGACCACGATCCTGAGTTATTGGTGCTCCACAACCGGATTCGAGCTCAGTACGGTGATGATCCCATCCTCATCACACCGGTGACAACGAAACCGGTTCAAACCTTGAAGGTGCGCGGCGCGCATCGATAATGCTGACATCATCTCTCTTTGCACTGGGAAGCGTGGCCACATGACTCGATGGATCGCCAGGGCGGTGGCCGGAGCGGGCCTGGCAGCGGCGTTCTATGCCCTGCTGATCGAGCGTGCGCGCATCCGACTCGACCGGTTCACCGTGACCATCGACAAGCCCGGTCTGCCGCCGGACGGGCTCACCATCTTGCACCTCTCGGACCTGCACTGCCGGGCCAATGGCCGGATGCAGGGGGTCAAGCTGACCCGCTTACAGCGCCTGCTGGCCGGTGAACACTACGACCTGCTGGCCCTGACCGGCGATCTGATCCACAACACAGATGGGCTGTCAGCGGCGCTGGCTTTCATCGAGCCACTGCACCCACGGTTGGGCGCGTTCAGTTGCCCGGGCAATCGCGATTATTGGGAGTCGGGCTTCTCGGCGATGTTCCGGCGGGGGCCGCGCGCAGATGGCCAGCCGCGCTGGATCAACCTGATCGACGCGGCGTGTGAAGCGTGGCGCTTTGGAGGTCGCGTCGCGCGCAACGAACGAGCGTCCCTGCACATGGTCGCCAACGACGTGCCGGCCATGCACAGGGCGCTGGCGGCCCGCGGCATCGAACCCTTGGTGAACCGGGCGCACCACGTCCGCGCGGACAGCGTCGACCTGTGGTTGGCAGGCGTGGATGACTTGACCCAGGGCACGCCGGATCTGGGCGCGGCGCTGGCCGATGTGCCTGCAGGCGCGCCCCTGCTCTTGCTGTCCCACAACCCGGACATTTGGCTGGACCCCCGCGTCCAACAGGCCGACCTGACCCTCGCGGGCCACACCCACGGCGGCCAGATCCGGCTGCCGCTGGTCGGCGCGCTGTACACCCAGGGCACCCACCTGACACGCCATCGACCGGCCGGCTGGTTTCGACGTGGAACCAGCCGCATGTTCGTCAGCCGGGGCGTGGGGGAGAGTTTCCCGTTGCGCTTCGGCGCTCGGCCACAGGCCGCGCTGATCCGGCTGGTTCCCGGTCGTGACCAGGTGACAGTTCTGTTACTCGAGTTGGAGGCGCCAGGCAATGTGAGCGCCAGGTTCCGGCGCCTGAGGAGTTGTGACACAGAATGAGGCGTTGGATGCGTGAGGTCGCGGTGGCCGCGCTCGGCGCGGGGGTGCTGGCTGCCGGATACGCGGTGCTGGTAGAACGCACACAAGTACAACTTGACCGGTTCACGGTGGTCGTGGACAAGCCGGGACTTCCTCCCGAGGGAGTGACCATCCTGCACCTGTCGGATTTTCATTTCGGGTCCGGTGGTCGGGTCCAGGCGCGCAAGATCGCCCGATTGCAGCGGCTGCTGGCAGGGGAACGATATGATCTGCTGGCTTTGACCGGCGACCTGATCCACGACATGGCCGGATTCCCGGCCGCACTGTCGCTGATCGAATGCCTGCAACCGCGACTGGGCGCGTTCAGTTGCCCCGGCAACCACGATTACAGCGAGTACTCGGCCTGGGGGGTGTTCGGGCATACCTGGCGGGAGAGCAGCGGGGCCCGGCGGTTGCGCCTGGCCGATTTGGCGGGGGCGGCGCGCAAGCTGTGGGATTTCGGCCGCAAGGTGTTGTGGAACGAGCTGGTGCGGCTGCCGGTAGCCTTCAACGACGTGCCGGCCATGCACGCCGAACTGCGAGCTCGCGGCGTCGAGCCGCTGGTAAACCGGGCCATCCACCTGCAGGGAGACGGCGTCGACTTATGGCTCGCGGGGGTGGACGACCTGACCGAGGGCCATCCAGACGTGGCGGTCGCGCTGGCAAACGTCCCGGTGGGCGCCCCGCTGCTCCTGTTGGCCCACAACCCGGACATCTGGCTGGACCCGCGCGTCGAACGGGCCGATCTGGTACTATCGGGCCACACCCACGGCGGCCAGATCCGGCTGCCTTTGCTTGGCGCGGCCCACACCCAGGGCACCCACCTGACGCGGCAACGACCGGCCGGTTGGTTCCGACGTGGCGCCACGCGCATGTTCGTCAGTCGCGGCCTGGGAGAGAGTATCCCCCTGCGCTTCCGCGTCCCGCCGCAGGCCACGTTGATTCGGGTAGTGTCGAGAGATCAGGCAGCGGATGATGGCTAACGCTCGGATAAGCGGATGTAGCAGTACGCTATACGCAGCACGCCATCCCCACAATCCGCCCTCGTCACCCCCGACCCCGCTCAGCCACACACATCGTCCGCCGAACGCCAGAGGGCCGGCGGACGCTCGTAGACCACCCCGCGCCTGGCATCCATCACAATGTGCATGCCATCCGTGAACACGGCCACGTCCGCATCGATCCCGACCACGGCCGGCAGGCCCATCTCCAGCGCGGCCAGCCGGCAGTGCGCATCCGGCGCCGCGTTCGAGGTCACCAGCCCGGCCGCCCGGCGCAAGGCCGGCAGAAAGGTACGATCGGTGTGGGACGCCACTACGATCTCGTCCGGCTCTACCCGCACATCGGGTGGCAGCGGGGCTGTCAGGCGCCGCACTCGGCCGATCAGCTTGCGGTCCCCTAATCCGATGCCGCGCGCCAGCACCCGCTCGATCAGGTGCACCTTCATCAAGTTCGTGGTCCCGACCCCGCCCTCCACCGTGCCACCGGTGATCACCAGCATGTCCCCTTCGCCGACGTAGCTGCGGCGTTGGGCGGCTTCCACCGCGTCGTTGATCACCTCATCGGTGGTGGCGGCGCGCTGCGACAGCAGGGGATACACGCCCCAGAACAGCATCAGTTCCCGTTGGGCGATCGGGTTGGGCGTCACCGCGATGATCGGGCAAGGGGGCCGGAAGCGGGAGATCGTGCGCGCCGTGTGGCCGGAGGCGGTCGGCGCGACGATGGCGGCCGCGCAGAGATCGATGGCCGTCTCGACCGATGCATGGGCGACCGCCTCCGCAAAGGTGCGCCCCGGCCGGGCGGACACCTGCCGCACCCCGCGAAAAGCCTCGGACCGCTCGGCTTCCTGTGCGATCCGCACCATCGTCTCCACCGCCCGCAGCGGGTACTTGCCGGCGGCCGTCTCCCCCGAGAGCATGATGGCGTCCGAGCCGTCCAGGATCGCGTTGGCCACGTCGCTGGCTTCGGCGCGGGTGGGGCGCGGGTTGCGGATCATCGAATCCAGCATCTGGGTGGCGGTGATCACCGGTTTGCCGACGTGATTACACTTGCGGATGATCATCTTCTGGACCATCGGCACCGCTTCGGGTGAAGTCTCGATGCCCAAATCGCCGCGCGCCACCATGATGCCATCCGCGGCCGCGATGATGGCGTCGATGTTGTCGACCGCCTCCGGCTTTTCGATCTTCGCGATCACCGGCGTGGGCCGGCTGAACGCCGAGATCTCCCGAATGAAATCCTTGAGCTCCAGCACCTCGTCGGCGGTGCGCACGAAGGAGAGCGCCACCCAATCCACGCCCTGGCCCAGGGCAAAGCGCAAATCCTCCCGGTCCTTCTCGGTGATGGCCGGGATGGTCAACGCCGCGCGCGGCAGGTTCAGCCCTTTGTTCGAGTTCAGGACGCCACCGGTGATGACGCGGGTGGTGATTTCTCGGTCCTCGACCGCGGTCACGACCAGCTCGATGAGGCCATCGTCGATCAGGATGCGTTCCGAGACAGCGACGACCTCGGGCAAACGTTCGTACTGCACCGGTACCCGGCCGGGGCCGCCCGTGATCGGCTCGGTGGTCAGGACCAGGGTGTCACCCGCGCTGAGTGGCACGCCACCCTCCCGCATGATTCCCACCCGCAGCTTCGGCCCTTGCAAGTCACACAGGATCGCCACCGGTTTGTCCAACCGCGCCGAGACCTGGCGGATGCGGTGGACGTTCTCGGCGTGAAACGTTGCATCGCCGTGGGAGAAGTTGAGTCGAGCCACGTCCATGCCGGCCTCGGTCAACGCGGTCAGCATCTCAGGATCCCGGCTGGCCGGGCCGATCGTGCAGACGATCTTCGTGCGAAGTAGCTGGCTCATAGCCACGTCCTCATTGATATCCGCTGATCCGGTGTCAATCTCATGCTTTGTCAGAACGCCGGCGCCGCGCGGGCGGGGCCGCGCGCTCCGGGTGGCGATCCATCCCGCCCGTATACGCCAGGTATGCGCCGTTGCATGCGATCGCGATGACGGCCGGTGTGGCCATGAATATCGGAAACACGACGCCGACGCTGGCAGTCAGCAGGGCCAAACAGAGCAGGCCCAGTCCCACCGTGCGCAACGGATCATTCACCATGAGCAGCAACGCGTTGCGCATGGCGCGGAACACGTTGGGCCGCGCCTGGACTACCAGCGCAGGGTACAGGTAGAGCTGCCACAACAGCCAGACCAGGAAGGCCGCCCCCCAGAAACTCTGGATCCACCGGGCCCATCCGTCGATGAAGTGCCCCCAAAACTGGTAGTTGGCGGCAATCAGCAGCAGGATGAACCCATCCAGGAGCGTCAAACCCCAAAAGAATTGCTGGCGCAAGAATTGCTGGCGCAAGAATTGCTGGCGCAAGAATTGCTGGCGCAAGAATTGCTGGCGCAAGAATTGCTGGCGCAAGAATTGCGCCCACTGCACCGTCTCGTCCTGCGCGGTCTGGCGCGTCAGCGCGTTCAATGCGGCCGCGGCCGGCGGCGCGGTCACGACCAGCAGGGCGCCGAGCGTCCAAATCAGGTTGGCGAGCCAGAAGGCGTAGATGTCTCCCCACCACTGCTTGATGGCCCGCCAGAATAAGGCAAAAGGTGATGGCATGATAGCTCCCCAAGAACTGATACGGGGGTATTCCAAGTCGGTTGGTATTGTGCTCGGGATGCTCGCCTCATCACGTGTTGCGTATTGCGCATTGCGCATTGCGTAGCTGACCACGCACCACGTACCACGTACCACGAGGAGGACACGCCCAACTGATATGGAATGCACCCAACCGATACGACACTGCAGCGACGCTGAATCGCAGTGAGATTGTAACCCGGTTGAAACCTGCTGTCAACGTGAAGCCTTGACAGCCCGATCCAACTCCGGTATGATGACCATCGGATCTTCTTGACGTATCTTCTCGATAATCCGGGGTCGTGGCCCGCAACGCCCAGGAGCCGTTCATCGTGCCCGAACAGATCGCCGCAGCGCGGTCAGACGCCCGAGCGCTGGCACACGCCATCTATCATCGCTTGCAGGATGCCTACGGCGCGCCAACCTGGCGGCCGCAGTACGCGCCGATGGACGAATTGGTGCTCACGTTTCTGAGCCAGAGCACCAGCGACCTGAACTCGGGGCGGGCGTTCGGGGCGCTCAAGGCGCGTTACCCGACCTGGCCGGCGGCGCTGAACGCGCCCGTTGAGGAGTTGGCCGAAACGATCCGCTCCGGTGGGCTGGCTCGGCAGAAAGCGCCCCGGATCCAGGCCGCGCTGCGCCGGATTCTGGCCGAGCGTGGCGAGTTCCGCATCGACTTCCTGGCCGATTTGCCGGTCGACGAAGGGCTGCGTTGGCTGACATCTTTCGCAGGGATCGGGCCCAAGACCGCGTCGATTGTCCTGCTCTTCTGCTTCGATAAACCCGCCTTTCCGGTGGACACCCACGTGGCGCGGGTCAGTCGCCGGCTCGGGATCGCCAGCCCCAAGGATAGCGAGCAGAAGATCAAGGGCATCTGGGAGGCGCTGACTCCCGCGGCATGGTACTATCCCTTGCACCTCAACCTGATCCGGCATGGCCGCCAGGTGTGCCACGCGCGGGCGCCGCAGTGCGGCGCGTGTGTGTTGAACGACGTGTGTCGCTACGCGGATAAAACGTAAGGCGCAAAACGCAACTGACGGGGTATAAAAGTCTTTGGCACATCCGGGAGGCGCCCATGAGGCCCCAGATCGACGACACCCGGTTCGGCAGCATCACCATCGAAGGCGCCCGCTACGAGCACGATATCATCATCCGGCTCAGCGGCAAGGTGCGCAAGCGCGACAAGAAGCTCTCCCAGGCTGTCCACGGCACATCCCACACCATCAGCCTGGCGGAGATCGAGGACTTGTACCGCAAACGGGCCGAGCGCATCATCATCGGCACGGGGCAGGAGGACAAGACGCGCCTATCCAAAGACGCGTCCGAGTTCCTGGTCCAGCGCGGCTGCAAGGTGGCTCTTTGGCCGACCCCCAAGGCGGTCAAGCGGTGGAACGACGCTGAAGGCAAGGTCTTGGCCCTGTTCCACGTTACCTGCTAGACCTCTACCACCGTGCCCAGGCAACCCGCTCCGTGAGCGCCTCCCCAGACATCCGGAATCGGTTGCGGTGCGACCAGGGAATCTAGCGACGCGGTCAGAATCGCGTCCGATCGGTGCGCCGGGCGCCTCCGGGCTGGGGACCTGGCCCTACCGACTGACAGGCACACAGCCCACAGCAGAAGACCCCAGGTGAGTTTTCCAACGCCGCGTGTTTCGGTGTATACTCTCATAGCGCGGCCTCCTGCCGCAACCAAACCAGGCAGTCATTGCGAGGGCCTCGCTGTGGCGAGGAGCGCCGTTTGCGGTTGCGAGGTACGAAGCAAAGCAATCCTTTCCGTGCGTGAGAGATTGCTTCGCAAAAACCGCTCGCAATGACGCCGTCAAAGATTCTCGCGATCCACGCGAATGTTATCGGGTAATACTATAGCGCGGCCTCCTGCCGCAACCAGACCCCTGTCGTTGAAAGGCCCTTTCAACGCAAATGGGTACCCAATAAGAAGTTGGCACAGGATCAGAGGGAGCCGTCCGAACCATGAGCGAGAAACGCGTCCACGTTATCGTCCACGGCCAGGTGCAGGGAGTGGCGTTCCGGGCCAGTTGCCAGCGCCAGGCGGTCGCCCTGGGCGTGACCGGCTGGGTGCGCAACCGGTGGGACGGCACCGTGGAGGCGCTGTTCGAGGGGCCGGCCGTGGCGGTCGATGCGCTGGTGCGTTGGTGCCAGCACGGCCCGCCGGCCGCGGCGGTGACGAAGGTAGAAGTCATGAGTCCCCCGGACGCGCCGATCGAGCGAGGGTTCCGCGTTCGAGGATGAGCTCTCAGTAAAGGAATGATATCATGACAAAGCCAAAGCGTACGGCAGAGCAAGTATCGGAAGTCATGCGCAAAGTCCACTCGTACGATACTGCGCCCGAAATTGTGCTTCAATCCGTGTTGCGAGAACGGGGTATCGAATACGATGTTCATTCAGCCGATCTGCCTGGCAAACCTGATATCGTTCTGGCTGAGGAGCGCGTTGCGGTTTTTGTCGATGGTGAGTTCTGGCACGGGCATGATTGCAAGGCCGGGCACAAGCGGCCGAAGGCGAATGAGGTTCGGTGATCTTGGAGAAGCGAAACGAGGACATAGTATGGCGATCAATGCAGTCACGGTATTTCGGGTGGGCGAGTTGTACACCAACGATCAGATAAAATTCACTCTGGAAGTGGAGAATCTCGGTGGCATTCGGCCATCAGTGGATGCGCGGCGCAATCTGCGTCACATTGCCATCATGACTGCATCAGAGGAATCGGGACGCGTAATGGCAGAGAACCCGTACCATGATCGGATAGAAGGGGATATTCTCCTCTATACGGCTCAGGGGCGCGAAGGTGATCAGCAACTTGCTGGAAGGAACAAAAGGCTAATCGAGCAGTACTCGAATCCTGTGCCATTCTATGGATTCATGAACACTGGGCACCAGACGTACCGTTTCCTGGGTCTATTGGAACTCCTGCGTCACTATCGAGAATCTCAGGCTGATCGGCGGGGCACGCTCCGTCAAGTATGGCTTTTTGAGTTCCGCATCCATGCTCAACCAGATGTAGTACCCGTTGACCACGCCGGAGTCATTTCTGCCACTTTGCTGAGTGAGTCGCGCGGAAATCCACTATTTGAGCTCGAACGTGAGGTGGCAAACGGAGTCCAAGATGCGGACCGAGTGGCAAACATTTCTCTTGAGGCGGAGATTCTGCGCAGCCGCTTGATCCAAATTCTCCCCTATCGATTCGAACATCTGATTAAGTCGCTCATGGAGTCTAACGGCTTCAGAGACGTTACGGTCACCTCTGCCTCCGGCGATGCTGGTATTGACCTCAATGCCTATGTGGATGACAACAACGACTTCTTTGCGGGTACTCATGTCCAAACACAGGTTAAACGGTGGCGGCACGCAGTCGGCAGCGTCGAGATCAACAATTTCAGGGGTGCATTGAGTGCCTCAGCCAAGGGAATCTTCATTACCACTAGCCACTACACGCGTGCTGCCATCGTAGAAGCTCGTCATTCCCAGAAACCATCGATCACTCTCATTAACGGAGATAGACTCTCAATGATCGTCCAACGAACAGGCCTGGAAATCGGAACTTTCATGTAAGATGCTCCTCCAGGACCTTCAGCATGCGCAATCGTCGCCAACCAGGTCCCCCTTCGAGAAACAGGCAAAAGGCTTATGACGAGTATAGAGCAAGCGCTGCATATTCTTCGCAATTGGTGGGACGCCTTGCCGACATATAAGCAAAACAACAACTTGCCGGCGCGAGGCACTCTAGCAGGCGCGCTTGTCGTTCTGGAGCGTCTGCAAGAGTCATGCGATCTCGATATCAGCAACCATACCGTTGCTGGCGGCGTGCAGATCAAGGGCACAAGTGGGCAGGCGGTCAGGAAGCTACTGGCGCGATACGGCGAAACCAGGCCTTTCCTGGCTGAAGGCGGGCGCACTAACATGGGGCTGCGAGCCGATATCAAGGCGCTGCTGAACCAATTGGCAAAAACGGATCTGGCAAGGTTACCCCTTGATGAACGTAGTGTTGTGTTGGGTGAGCTTCAGAAATCCCTTGTCGCCAAGATGCAAGAATATCCCACTCGACCGGGTCTAAAAGTAAAGTATGATCCGACGGCCAGTGTGGCAGCTTCAGTGCGCGGTTGGCTCGATTTAGCGCGTCAACACGGCAAAGAAGAAGCGGTAACTCATCACCTCGTCGGCGCTAAACTGCAACTGCGGTTCCCCGAACTGACCATTGGCGCGAAGTCAGTCAGAACGACAGATCAGCAACTCGACAAGGCCGGCGATTTCCTTGTGGGTGACACCGTATTTCACGTGACCGTCGCACCCGTGCAGCCGATCTACGACAAGTGCAAACAGAATCTATATGATGGCCTGCGCGTTTACCTGCTGGTGCCGGACGAGCGCGTCTCAGGCGCACGGATGCTTGCAGAGATGAATGGGATCAAGCATTCAATCAACATCAGGGCAATTGAGGTTTTCGTCGCCGATAACATCGCCGAACTATCCACCTTCGCATCCGATCAACTCTCACACGGTTTCCTTCGCTTGCTTGACGAGTATAACCGCCGTGTCGAGATCGCCGAGATCGACAAATCACTCTTGATCGAAATCCCTGCGAACTTACAGCGCCTTCGGCAAGAGACTCCTGGAGCCTGAAACGTGTTCGATCCCATCCCCGTCATCATCTATACCGACGGCGCGTGTGCCGGCAATCCCGGCCCTGGCGGCTGGGCTGCGATCCTGCGCTATGGCGCCCACGAGCGGGTGTTGCAAGGCGGCGCGTCGCTGACCACCAACAATCGGATGGAGCTGCGCGCTGCGCTGGCCGCGCTTCAGGCGCTGACTCGACCCTGCGCGGTGGAGTTGCACACCGATTCAGAGTACTTGAAGAAGGGCATCACCCAATGGTTGGCGGGGTGGATCCGCAACGGCTGGTGCACCAGCAAGAAAGAATCCGTCAAGAACCGGGACCTCTGGCAGGCCCTGCACACCGCCACACGCCCCCATCAGATCACCTGGCAGTGGGTCAAGGGCCACGCGGGGGACGAGTTCAACGAGCGCGCCGACCGGCTGGCCGTCGCCGCGCTGAACAGCATCGGCGTCAAGGGGCGGCCCGACATGGACGGCCCGGACGCGGCGGCGCCGGAGTGACCCCCAGGGAGAACTCGACGAGGATGGGCCGTTTCTGTGTACCATACCAGCATCGCCTCATCGACAAGACTGACATGGATGACGACAGAGAATTCAGCAGCGAATTGAGCAGCGCCGAAATCCCGGCGTTGATCCGGGGTGGTACGCTGGAACTGGCCGAACTGGGCGGGCCGGGCGCGGAGCTGAGCACCGGGCTGATCCTCACCTGGCGGGACACGCTCGTCTTCAGCCTGGAGACGCAAGCCCTGCCGCTGGGCGCCCGCGGCGCGCGCGACATCGGCGCGTTTGTGGGGGTCGGCGGGCATCTGGAGCCGGGCGAAGGCTGGGGTCAGGCGGCCGTGCGCGAGGCGACAGAAGAGGCCAACTGCCCGATCTCCCTGGGCGACAGCGCCATCACCTACCTCTGCCGGCAGGATCAGACCCCGCGGCCGATTGCTTACCGCTGGGAAGAACCGTACCGGCCGTTACTGGTGTGGGTGGCGACCTTCCCACTGCGCCGCGGCCCCGAGAGCCAGCGCCGGCCGATCACCCTGGTGAACGCGGTGTTCCGGGCCGCCGCGCTGAGCCGACCCCGGCCGGGCGCTGAGGTCAACGCGCTGATATTGCTGGACCAGGAAACGTTGATCCATGCGTTCGCGGCGCCGCGTCCCGTCAGCGAGCTGCTGGCTATGGGCGCCCGGATCATCGGTCCCGCTCCCGCCCCGGACAGCTTGCTCGCCCCCGGCGGCAGCGCGTACTTCTACGGTCAGTGGCTGGGCTGGCAAAGCAACGGATGAAAGCGGATAAACGGATATACTGGACAGGGAAACAAGTAGACAGGTAGACAAGGAAACAAGTAGACAAGGAGACAAGTAGACAAGTAGACAAGGAAACAGGTAGACAAGGAAACAAGCAGACAAGGAAACAAGGTGACGGGGTGACAAGGTGACAAGGTGACAAGAAACCGCTGATTCGCTGATTCGCTGATTCGCTGATTCGCCGATTCGCCGATTCGCTGATTCGCTGATTCGCCGATTCGCTGATTCGCCGATTCGCTGATTCGCTGATTCGCTGATTCGTTCTCATCCGCTTAGGGGTAAAATGTGAGTCTACTTCTCGCCATCGAAACTTCTTGCGACGAGACCGCCGCGGCCGTCGTCGAAGACGGGCGCCGCATCCGGTCCAACGTCGTTGCTTCCCAGATCGATCTCCACCGTCCTTACGGCGGGATCTTCCCCGAGATCGCCGCGCGGCAACACGTCCTGGACATCGCGCCGGTGATCCAGCGCGCCCTGACCGACGCGGCCGTGACCTGGGAGGATCTGGCGGCGCTGGCCGTGACGCGCGGTCCGGGGCTGGCGGGCTCGCTACTGGTGGGGGTCAACACGGCCAAGGCAATCGCCCTGGCGCGGGATCTGCCGATCGTCGCCATCAACCACATGGAGGGGCACCTCTACTCGAACTGGCTGGACGAGGGCGGCAAAATCGACCCGGGGGCCATCCTTCGCCCCAGCTTGCCCGCGTTGGACGCGACCGGTCAGGCCTTCCCGTTGCTAGTGCTGATCGTCTCGGGCGGGCATTCCGAGCTGATCCTGATGCACGACCACGGCAGCTACGAGCGGGTGGGCCGCACGCTGGATGACGCGGCCGGCGAGGCGTTCGACAAAGTAGCTCGGCTCCTGGGCCTCTCCTACCCCGGCGGGCCGGCCATCCAGCGGGCGGCCGAGGGTGGAAATCCGAAAGCATTTGACTTCCCCCGGGCGCTGACCAATCACCCGGAGCATCGCTTCGACTTCAGCTTCAGCGGATTGAAGACCGCGGTGCTGCGCCAGGTGCGCGAGCTGGACCCCGAGCACCTGCCCGTAGCGGACTTGGCTGCCAGTTTCCAGGAAGCCGTGGTGGACGTCCTGATGATCAAGACCGCCGACGCGGCGCGGGAATACGGCGTGGGGCGAGTCTGTGTCTGCGGCGGCGTGGCGGCCAATCGGGCGCTGCGAGCGGCCGCGGCCGCGCGGCTGCCGGTCCCGGCCTCCATCCCGCCGTTCTTCCTCTGCACCGACAACGCGGCCATGATCGGCGCGGCCGCGCACTACCGCTTCTTGCAAGATGGTCCGACTGGACTGGACTTCGATGTGGAGCCGAATTTGGGGCTGTCGGTAGATTGGAGGGCGCATGCCAGGGGGACAAACGGCAACCTATGAGTCCCTGTTGCGGCAGGGCGGAGAACCGATGCTGCGCGAAGCAAGCGCGTACTTCGCCGGCGCGAGCGGGTTGCACGCCGCGCTGCGACATCTGGTCCGACGGTTGGACGCCGAAGGCATTCCCTACGCCCTGTTGGGCGGTCTGGCTCTGGCCGTGCATGGCTACCCTCGTCTGACCGAGGACATCGATGTGGTGATGACGGCGGCAGGGCTGGCGCGCTTTCGCCAGCGGTTGGTGGGACGGGGCTACCGGCCGGCCTTCAGCGGCGCGCAGAAGACGTTTCGCGACGCCGAGACCGGGGTGCGGATCGAAATCGTGACTGCCGGCGAGTACCCGGGTGATGGGCTGCCCAAGCCGGTGGCCTTTCCCGACCCGGCGGATCCGGGAGTCGCGATCGAGATCGCGGGCGCTCGGGTGGTGACGTTGGAGAAGCTGATCGAGCTGAAGCTGGCGTCTGGGAGCAGCGCGCCCCATCGCCTGCGCGACCTGGCCGACGTGCAGGACTTGATCGCCCGCCTGGCGCTCCCCCTGGCGCTTGCCGACAGCCTGGACCCCTCGGTGCAGACGGCCTATCGGGAGATATGGGAGAAGACTCACGCGGGGGGACTGGGTAGAATGGGAGAACGATAAGGCGTCGGCGTTGCTTTTCATTACCCGACATGAAAATCAGAAGGGTGCAGTTGCTCCTATCTCCCGACCACGAAATTCGAGGTGGGAAAGCTGTTGATGTGCGATTTTCGTATTCCAGTCGCAGGTGTTGCCCGAAAATCGATCTGGAAACGGGCAAATTTGCCTCTGGGAGATAAGAGCGATTACACCCAAATCAGAAAACCAGGTTTCCCCACTTCTTCATCGTGACAACATACCACCTTGTCTCCTTGTTTCCTTGT
>PHCA01000008.1:16302-19696 GCA_002842085.1 Chloroflexi bacterium HGW-Chloroflexi-1 | reverse complement strand
TGTCACCCTGTCACCTTGTCACCCCCGCACCCTGTCACCGTGTCACGTCAACCCACACCCGTCGCCCATCGCTCACCACCTCGATCCGCCCATTCAAGTCGGTGCGCAGGACCTCGACCCCGGCCAGCCGCGCCAGCACGTCGGGATGCGGATGGCCGAAGTAGTTGTCCGCGCCGACCTGGATCACGGCCACGCGCGGGGCCACCGCGGCCACGAACGGGGCCGAGGTCGCGCCGTTGCTGCCGTGATGCCCAACCTTGAGCACGTCGCAGCGCAACGGCAGACCGGCCGCGATCATGTCCGCTTCCGCCGCCTGTTCCGCATCCCCGGTGAGCAACAGGCACGTCGCCCCATAGTCCACTCGCAAGACGATGCAGTTGTTGTTGTCGTCCGACGCGGCGCCGGTCAAGGGCGTGGGGCCGGGATGCAGGACGGTGAGGGTCAGATCACCGACAGCCAGGCGCATGCCGCGTTGGGCGTAGGTGCGGGGCACACCGTTTTGGGCCAGGCCGGCCAGCCAGGAGGCGGACTCGGGCGCGGCGTTCGAGAGCGGCGTGTCCAGCACTTGCGCCACCCGATAGCGATCCAGCAGCGGGATCAGCCCCGTGATGTGATCACCGTCGGGGTGGGTCAACACCACCAGGTCGAGGCTGCGGTCCCAGAAAGGCATCAAGTTACCCAGCTCACTCAACAGCGCTGTGGGGCTCGGCCCGCCGTCCACCAGGATCTGCCGGCCGTCCGGCGCCGCCACCAGGATCGCATCCCCCTGGCCCACGTCCAGGAAGTAGACGTGCAGCCGGCCATCGGGCAACCCGCGCAGCGCCATCCAGGCCACCGCGGCCACCAACGCCATAAGCCCTACCCAGCGCCAGCCCGCGCCGATTTGCGATTGCCGATTTGGGATTTGCGATTTGGGATTTGCGATTTCCGATGTGCCCATGTGCCCCTTGCGATTTGCGATGTGCCCCTTACCCGTTGCCCTTTGCCCTTTGCCCTTTGCCCCCTGCCATCGGCCATCAGCCAGGCGTAAGCCGCCAACTCCCATATCTCATCTTCTTCTCACCTATGCTATACTATGCAGGCATGAGAGCGATTTGTCAAGGGGCAAACATGACATCAGAGAAATCCAACATCATCGTCTACGGGTATCTTCTCAATAATCCGGGCGTTCAACTTCGACGAGGGGATCTCCGGCCCAACACCGATTTCCTGCCAGCCGAGATCGAGCGCGACCGCGGCGGGTTCCTGGTCACCAGCAGCACGCTGGAGACGACCATGCCGGGCATGTTCGCGGCCGGGGATGTACGGGCCGGCAGCACCAAGCAGGCGGCCGCGGCGGCCGCAGGCGAGGGCGCCACCGCGGCGTCGATGATCCGAGAGTATCTACGCAGTCAGCAATAGTGGGTCATTTGGCATGAGTACCGCCATTATAGTCCGCAGCGAGCACCCTTCGATACGCCCGGTGCAGCCAGGAAAACGGCGTCTTTGCGAGCTTGGAAGCCCATATCTCGGTAACGCAGGCTCCCAGGCTACTCAGGATGCCCGCTGCGGGAATGGCGGTGAGCATGTCAAATGCCCCACTAGTCGGGAGAGCCCCACATGCGTTTTCTCTTTTCCACCGGTTCCCTCTACACCTATGGCATGGACCGCTGCTTCGAGATGGCCGCCAGGGCCGGCTTCGACGGCATCGAGGTGATGACAGACCGGCGTTGGGACACCCGCCAGCCCGCCTATCTGCGCCGACTGATCGATCGTCATGGACTCCCGATCGTAGCCATACATGTCCCGTTGGAGAACGCGATGGTTCCCGGCTGGCCCGACGACACCCCCGGCCGCGTCCACGAGACGGTCAAGCTGGCGGAAACCCTGGGTGCGGAAGTGGTGATCCACCACCTGCCGTTGCGCTTCAACCTGTGCTGGGCGGGTTTGGGTGGGATCCGCCTCCCGCTACCCTGGCCGGGACGCAACGTCTACCGGGAATGGGTGCTGGACGGGTATGCCGCCTTGCAGGAAACCACCGCGGTTACCCTGTGCATCGAGAACCTGCCCGCGGTGCGCGTGTTCGGCCGGCGCGTGAACCCGGGAACCTGGAACACCCTGTCGGAAATCACCCGCGTCCCGGCCCTCACCCTGGACACCACCCACCTGGGCGCCTGGGGGCTGGACCCCGCCAAGGTCTATGGCCAACTCGGTGGACGGGTGCGCCACGTCCACCTGAGCAACTTCGACGGCCGGGAGCACCGCCGCCCCGAAGACGGCCACCTGCGCCTGGACCGGTTGCTGGCCCGCCTGGCCGCCGACGGCTACACGGGCGCGGTTTCGATCGAGTTGTCGCCGGACGCGCTCAACGCCGGCGCGTCCGACGATGAGGTGGCCGGGCTGATGGCTGCCAGCCTGGCCTATTGTCGCAGAGCCGCTGGGGCAACATGATCGAGGATCCGCCGGTCCGCCAGGTCTTCGACATCACCGCGGCGTGGATCACCGACATCCCGGTCATCGCGGTCCCCTGCTTGCTGTGCGGCGAGCGGGAGATCGTCCGGCTCAATACCTTCCTCCTGAACGGCCGGCGCTTCCACACGGTCCGCTGCGCCAACGACGGCATGATGTGGCTCGATCCGCAACCGACCGCGGCGTTCTACGACCAGCTTTATGCCGAGCACTACCACGTCGCCGGAGAAGAGGACCCGCTGCTCGAACAGGCTACGCTGGACGTCCACTCAGACGAAGTCAAGCTGCGGGAAACCGCCGCGCTGCGGCTGGACGAGATAGAAAGATACGCCGCGCCGGGGCGGTTCCTGGAGGTGGGGTTCGGGAGCGGGCATACCTTGATGGAGGCCAGTGCGCGTGGGTGGGCCGTCCTCGGCGTGGAGGTCGCGCAGTCCTGCGTGGACGCGGCCCTGGCCAGGGGCATCCCGGCGGTGTTGGGGCGATTCCCAGGTGTGCCGCACCCGGTCCCTGGCGGGGGCATCCGATCCTTCGACGTGATCGCCATGTACAGCGTGATCGAGCACGTCCACGACCCTGCGGCATACCTGCGCCGGGCCCACGAGCTGCTCAAGCCGGGCGGGCTGCTCGTCCTGCGCCTGCCGGACACGGGCGCCGAGGGCCCGCCGGCCTCGTTGATCGCGCACCTCTACCACTTCAACCAGACCACCATCACCGAGCTGCTGCGTCGCCACGGCTTCTCAGTGCAACAGATCGGCGCGTTCGGGCTGTGGAAGCCAAAACGCTACCCCGGCGAGCTGTGGAGCATGAACGTGATCGCCCGATCAGAGGGACGATCAGCGCTGGTCGAAGGTGACCACCGCGGTCATCTTCCAGCGCAGACGCGGGTCGAGCCGGTCGAGCCGGACCGGGGAGTTGTGAGAGCACGACACGGAGAGCACGGATGCCA
>PHCA01000008.1:0-16153 GCA_002842085.1 Chloroflexi bacterium HGW-Chloroflexi-1 | reverse complement strand
GCATCCGTGTCGGGCTGGTGCGCGGCGCCGGACAAGGCGTTTCGGGAGGAGTTGTGAGAGCACGACACGGAGAGCACGGATGCCACGGAGCACGGAGGTCGCGGCGACAGCTGTGTCGGGATGTCTGGCTTTCGCTGGGGGTGCGTGCGGCCGATGCCGTCGAGCTGGCGCGCGCGGGCGATGTGTTACTGGTGGGCGGCAAGAACCTTGCCAAGGGTTGTGACCGCGTGGACAAGGGCCTTTGGCGGAGCGCGGACAACGGCGTCACCTGGCAACCGGTCGGTGCGCCCTTGGACTTCCCGCGGCATGATGGTTGTCAGTTGGCAGGTGATCGTGCACCTGGCGACCGGCGTCAGCCCGCACGAGACCTTGCGGGTGAACTTCGAGTTGTACTGGCCGCCGGTACACGTGTACCGGCCAGTGCTGTTTGGATAAAGGAACCCATCATCGCGGGTCCCACCACCTCCAACCCCGCGCATCCCTGCTGGCCGGCTGAATAAGCGTGTCACCGCCGTTCCGACGCGCTGCGTTGCCGCAGCCACAGCCGCGCGCCGTCGGTGATCACTTCCACCACGGCGTCGGCGGGGGCGCGCAAGGCGCCACGGCCGGTCAACACCGCCGCGACATCGGGCGGGTAGGTGGTGTCCTGGGGCCAGATGACCGTTTGGGGCGCGGTCGCGGCCAGGAAGTCGGCTGTGGGCCAGGCGCCGGTGTCGGGGCCGGGGGCCTTGAGTAGGACAAGATGCAAGTTGTCCGCGTCACCAGAGGCCAGAACGGCTGCCTGGGTATCGGGCTTCAAAGTGGCTGGCAACACGGTCCGGAACTGCCCGTAGGCCAGCGCCAACGCCCAGTCGTCCCCCGCGGCCAATCGCGTCAGGACCACGCCATCGTCCAATCGGACCGTCGTGCCGGGCGCCAGTTGTGCGGGTTCCACGGCCTGCGCGTCAGGCCAGAGAGCGGCCGCGCCCGGTCCCACCGCCACATCGACGCCCCGCCGCCAACCCATCAGCCAAGGACGCGTCGTCGTCGCCAGCGTCTCACCGTCGCCCCGGCCATCCCACACCCAGACACGCCGCCCGGATGGCGTCACGACGAGCGCCGCCTCACCTCCCTCTCCCTGCAAGAACATCACGTGCAGGCGGCCATCGGGCCGGGCGCTCAGGATGCTGATCCCCAGCCAGAGCGGCAACACGGCGAGCGCGGCCCAAGTCACCGCCCGTCTGGTGGGCAACGTCACCCAACCGGTCGCGGCCAGCCGCCGCCATCCCAGATTCCCAAAGAGGACGGCGTAATAGAGCAACGCCAGAGCCCGGCTCCAGGCGCCGGTCTCCAGCGAGGCGAACGGCGCTGCTGCCGTCAACTTCACGACCCAGGTCGTGTAGGTCAGAAACAGCCAGGGGACGACGGCCAACACCCGGCCCAATGGCTCCCAGATCAGCCCACCGGCCAGCGTTGCCATGCCGGCCATCATGATGGGTGGCTGGGCGGGCAGGATCAGAAAGTTGGTGACCAACGAGATCAGCGACAGCCGCCCGAAGTAGTAGACCACCAACGGCAGCGTGGTGATCTGCGCGGCGAGCGTGATGATGAGTGCGTCGTTCAACAAGCCCATCACCTTGCGCACCTGGTCGGTCGCCAGGCGCGCGGTCAGAAAACGCTCGAAGCGGGCCTGGATGGCGGGGGTAAAGAGGATCAGTCCCAGTGTGGCCATGAAGCTGAGCTGAAAACCGACGTCCCACAGCGCCAGCGGGTTGAGGAGGGTCATGAGCAAGGCCGAGGCGAACAGCGAGACCAGCGCGGTGCTCTGCCGCCCCAGGGCGATGGCGATCACATAGAGCGCGCCCATCAATCCGGCGCGCAGCGCGGCCGCATCCGCGCCGACCAGCAAGACGTAGAGGGCGATACCGGCGATGGTCGGCAGCACCGCGCGCCGTTTACCCAACAACCGCCCAAGCGCCGCCAGCAGCACACCGGAGAGCAAAGCGATGTTGCTGCCTGAGATCACGATCACGTGGGTCGTTCCGGTGACCTTGAACGCCTCGTCGACGTCGGGCGGGATACCGCTCTCGATGCCCAGCAACATGCCGTTGGCTAATGCGGCCGCTGGCTCGGGCAGGACGCGATTGAGCAGCGCCGACCCGCGCGCTCGCACCCCGTACAGGATGGTCCAGAAACGGGCGCCCTGATCGCGGGCCGCCAGCTCGACCGTGGCCCGCCGCATCAAGCTGTGGATGCCGCGCTGGGCCAGGTAGGCGCGGTAGTCGAAGTCGTCGAAGGTTGGCGGGACTTGCAGGTTGCCGGTGACCCGCAGCCGGTCGCCGTACGCGTAGGGGGGAAAGCGAGCCGCCTGAACCAGGAGATCGCCTTGCACCGGCCGGGGCATGCCATCGATGGTCAGAGTCTCGGCGCGCACCCGGTACTGCGTGCGCACGTCGCGCACGTCCGGGTAACCGACCACCAGGCCCTCGACGGTGACCCAGACAGCCCGGCGGTCGTCGCCGTTAGAGTATGCCAGGTCGGCCGGGGTTGGGCAAGCGGCAAACGGGTGCGCGTGATAACGCCACCCGCCGAGGAGCAGTGTCAGCAGGAGCAGGACGGACCACCGCCGCGCGGGCTGTCGCCGCAGCAGGAAAATCAGGAGGCACATCCCGCCGGCCGCCGCACCGAAAGGCCCGGTCGGCGTCGCACACCCGATTGCCCCCCACGACCAGAGCAGATGGCCCAAGAGGATGCCGCCACACCAGGCGAGCGTCAGGTAAACGAGCGTCATGTGCGCCCCATTCACGCCGTGAGACTCCCGGTGGCTCGGTCAGGGGACCGGCCACAGCCACCCCGAATTATCGAAAGGTTACGCCGAAAACACCATCGCATGGCGTCTAGGGGAGGTATCAGCATGTCTCGACCAGGATTATTCTCGCACAGATGCCGATTGTTGGCAAGCCCAGCGCAACTGGGTGCGGTTCAAGGTTTCGCGAGGCAAGCGTTTGGCGGTCACCCTGAGCATCGCCGCGCCGTGCAAAAAAGACCTGGGGAGCAGCACGGACTGTTCCCCAGGCCCTTTTTGCGCGTATTGGAAAACCTGGGCAAACTGGTGTACAATACAGACGATGCAGTTTGCGCGTATCTTCTCATTTTCTCGAGACGCGTTCGCTGTGGCCGGTCTGTGACCGAGCCACTCGTGGCTCGGTCAGGAGACCGGCCACAGCCCCCCGGATTATTGAGAAGATACGTCATTTCGGGAGGTGACCTGTGGACGTGTCCAGAATTATGTCCCGTTTTTCACGGCTCAGCGGGGTGCGAAATAGGAAGCGCTTTCGGGAGGTGATCTGTGGACGAGGCGATTGACGTCATCGAGCTGCCGCTGTTCCCGCTCAACACTGTGCTGTTTCCGGGGCAGATGTTGCCGCTGCACATCTTCGAAGACCGTTACCGGCTGATGATCCGGCGCTGCCTGGCCGAGGACACAGCGTTTGGCGTCGTATTGATCCAGCACGGCCAGGTGGCCGGCAAAACCGTCGAACCCCACCTCATCGGCACTGTCGCCCGCATCATCGAAAGCTCGCACCTGCCCGACGGCGCCATGAACATCATCACAGTCGGCACCGAGCGGTTCCGCATCCGCCGACTGTTGCACGATCAACCCTATTTGCGCGGTGAGGTGGAGACTTTTCCGCTGGCTGACCCGGCCGACCCGGCTGATATGGCCGCGTTGACCAAACGGGTGCGCGAACAGGTGACTCACTACATCCAGTTGATCGCTGAAGCAGCCGGTCTGCAAATCCAGATCGACGAAATGCCCGAGGTGCCGCGGCAGGTGGGATACCTGGCCGCGGTCGCCATGCAGATCGACAACGCGGAAAAGCAGGAGCTTCTCGGTAGCAAGTCCATCAGGACGATCCTGGCTGCGGAGACCGTGTTGCTGAACCGTGAAAACGCGCTGATGACCTGGATGGCCCGCACCAAGGACTGGCCCGAAAGCGTCCAGTTCGGGCCGAGCGGCACCTTGCTGCCGAACTGATAAGGCCGTTCCAGAAAAATAGATGTCCCAATGTAGTCAAGTGGTTCAGCCGCAGCAAGGGTTACGGCTTCATTTCACCAGATGGCGACGGGCAAAAGGACGTGTTCGTCCACTTCTCGAACGTTGTCGGGGAAGGTTTCCGCAATCTGGAGGCCGGCGAGCGGGTGCAATTTGTTATCGAGGATAGCGTCAAGGGGCCGCAAGCCGTCCAGGTGCAAGCTATCTAGCGGGAACTGGTTCATCCATCCGCGATCTCAGCCCTCGGCCGAACGGCGCCGGGGGCTTGTTTTTTTGAGTGCCGCGAGCCGGGCCGACCTGCACGAATCACTTGCCAATACCCTGGTTTGCGTGTAGAATGGCATAGCTTGAGTTTTTTCGGCAAGGCAAACGCCTCGCTGTGGCCGGTCTCCTGACCGAGCCACCGTGGCTCGGTCAGGAGACCGGCCACAGCCACCCCGGATTATCGAGAGGATACAGTTTTTCGGCAAGGCAAACGCCAGAGAAGATCCGTCCGAGACACGGCCAGGAGTGCTGATATCCGGTGATTCGCCCGTTTGGCATAACCAACATTCCCCAGGTGTGGGACTTACAGCGCAGCAGTGCTGTGCTGGCGATCGAACACGCCCTGACGCATCCGCAAGAGCCGCTCTGGATCGCGCTGACGGCGCCTTGGCCCTGGGCTGGCGTCGGGGTCGCCACTTACGTGCTCGATGCGCGGGGCGAGAACGAACCGATGGCGGGCTTCGTCCAGTTGATGAAACGGACCGCGCGACCCGAGGCCGATCTACTGTACCTGGCGCCGGCGCTGCCGACCGCATCGACCAGCAACGCGGTGGGTGAGGAGATTTGGCGCCGCTTGTTGGCCCACGGTTGCCTGGCCGCCGCCGGTCACGGACTGCAAAGGGTCTTCGCCAGCATCCGGGACCACGGGCCGGAGCCGGCCTGTCTCAAAGAAGCGGGCTTCAGCCTGTACACCCGTGAAACGATCTATCGGCTGGCGACCGCACCACCGGCCAGCGAGCAATTGACCGGATTTCGCCCCCAACTGCCGCAGGATAGTTGGGCGCTGCAGCGACTGTACACGCGCAGCACGCCCCGCCTGGTGCAGAGCGCCGAGGGCGCCATGACCGGCGAAGTCGGATCGCCGCCGCTGTCCTGGTGGGAGCCCGACCGCTGGCAGGGTGTCGTGTGGGAGCCCGCCGGTGAAGTGCGTGGCGTCGTGCAGGTGCACATCGGCCGGGCCGGCCACTGGTTGCGCATCTGGGGCACCAATATGTTGGCTGCGCGTGAGTTGCGAGCCTTGATCGACCAGGGCTTGCGCTCGATCGCCACTACCCGGTCGCGTGGGGCGCGCAAGCCGCTGCCAGTATACGCCACGGTGCGCGATTATGAGATCGGGTTGAGCGGTGCCTTGACCGGTTTGGGGTTTGCGCCATACGTCGACCGGGCCCGATCTGTCAAACACACGCCGCCGGCCGTGCGAGAGTCGCTGCCCGCGACTCTGCCGGCCTTGGATGGCCGCCAGGAAGTACCGGTTCGTAGCCAGCCACATCGGCCATAACATCGAGATCAGAAACCTGATGGATATATTCAAGCTCAGTTAAGGGATAAACCACGTAAGAGATGCAACAACGAAAGATCACAGACGACCTGGAGGCACTACTGCAAATCCTCCCGACGCCGATCGAACAGGCGTTGCGGGTCGCAAATCAAGGAGATAACCTGCTGGAGATCATCCTGGATCTGGGTCGGGTACCCGAAGCCCGGTTCGTGGATCGCGAGCTGGTGCTGGACCCGCGCGAGGTCACCGATGAAGATCTGAACCATGTCATCGCGGGTATCGGCCAGTTCACCGGCGACAATCGCGCCGGCATCGAACGCACCCTGCACCGGATCTCCTGCATCCGCAATCGCCAGGGGCGAGTCATCGGCCTGACCTGCCGTGTGGGGCGCGCGGTGTACGGGGTGATCGACATCATCGAAGACATCGTGAATTCCGGCCAAAGCATCCTGTTGCTGGGCAAGCCAGGGGTCGGCAAGACCACGCTGCTGCGTGAGGCCGCCCGGATCCTGGGGGAGAAGACGCGGGTGATCGTGGTGGACACGTCGAACGAGATCGGCGGGGATGGCGACATCCCGCACCCCGCCATCGGCAAGGCTCGCCGCATGCAGGTTGCCGCGCCCGAGCTACAACACGAGGTGATGATCGAAGCGGTGGAGAATCACATGCCGCAGGTCATTGTCATCGACGAGATCGGCCGGCAGCAAGAGGCCGCGGCCGCGCGCACCATTGCCGAACGGGGCGTCCAACTGATCGGCACCGCGCACGGCATCACGCTGGACAACCTGCTGATGAACCCGACCCTCTCGGACCTGGTCGGCGGCATCGAGTGTGTCACGCTGAGTGACGAAGAGGCGCGCCGCCGTGGCACCCAGAAGTCCGTGCTGGAGCGACGGGCCCCGCCGACCTTCGACGTGCTGATCGAAATCCAGGACCGCCAGCGGATGGCTGTGCATCATGATGTCGCGGCTGCGGTGGATGCCCTACTGCGCGGCCGGGTGTTGGTCCCGGAGGTCCGCTACCGCGACGAGACCGGCCAGGTCCGCATCAAGCGGGCGCCGGCGCCGCCCCCGATCAACCGGGGGATGGTAGCCGGGGAAGCGGGCCGGCTGCCGTTCGAAAAGCGCCATAACGGGCCAACCCTCCGGGACGTTCCAGTTGATGCGCAGCCTGATGCGCAGCCGAATGCGCAGCCGAATGCGCAGCCGCTGTCAGCCGTAGCCACGCCCGGGACGAGCCAGGCCGCACGCATCTATCCCTATGGGGTCGGGCGCGGCCGGCTGGTACAGGCCGCGCAAAACCTCGGCGTCCCGGTAGCCATCGTGGATTCCCTGGACGACGCCCAGGCGGTGGTCACGCTCAAGAACTACTACCGCAAACACCCGCAGCCGATCGCCGAGGCCGAACGGCGGCGCATCCCGGTGTATGTGTTGCGGGCGAACACTGTCAACCAGATGGAGTCGTGCCTGGGCGACATCTTCGGTGTCCCCGTCGAGATGGAGGACCCGGTCGAGCGCGCGATCGCCGAGACGCAAGAGGCGATCCGGCGCGTGCTGGCCGGCTCCAGCTCGGAAGAGTTGCAACCTGCCAGCGCGGAGATCCGGCGTTTACAGCACGACATGGCGCGCGGGGCCAACCTGGTCTCGCACAGTTACGGCAACGAGCCGCGGCGCCGCGTCCGCATCTTCCTGGGGTAATCGATGGGCCTATTCATCACGTTCGAGGGGCCGGAGGGCAGCGGCAAAACCACGCAAATCCACCAGTTGGCTGCCTGGCTCGGCGCCATAGGCCGTGATGTGCTGACGACCCGCGAACCCGGCGGCACCCGCCTCGGCGATGCCGTGCGGAGGTTGTTGCTTGACCCGCATCACACGGAGATGCGCCCGGAGACGGAGATCCTGCTCTTTTCGGCCGCCCGGGCGCAGATCGTCGGCGAGGTCATCCGCCCCCACCTGGCACGCGGCGGCGTGGTGTTGTGCGACCGGTTCGCCGACTCGACCCTGGCCTATCAGGGCTATGGGCGCCGGCTAGACCTGAACACGCTCCGGATGATCACCGCCTTTGCCACCGGGGACCTGGCGCCGGACCTGACCATCTGCCTGGACCTGCCGGCGTTGGAGGGGTTGCGGCGCAAACAAGGCTGCGATCAGGGCGAATGGAATCGGATGGAGCGGGAGAAACTGGAGTTTCACGAACGGGTGCGCCAGGGCTATCTGAGCCTGGCGGCTGCCGAGCCGGCGCGTTGGCTGGTGCTGGATGCGCTGAGGCCGGTGGAGGAGATCCAGAACGAAATTCGTGAACGGGTTACGGTTTACTTGACGCAAAAAAAGTAACGAGTAATGAGTAAAAATGTCATGTTTTACTCGTCACTCGTCACTCGTTACGGAGAAAGGAGAATCACCTCATGAAACTCATCATGGCCATCGTCAGCAGCGACGATTATCGCGACGTCCTGAACCGCCTGACTAAAGCCGGCTTCCGGGCCACGGTGATCAGCACCACCGGCGGATTCCTGCGCGAGGGCAACACCACCATGTTCCTGGGTACCGAAGATCACCGGATGCCCCAAGCGATCGAGCTGCTGCGCCAAACCTGTAGCCGGCGCACGCAATGGGTCTCGCCTATGCCGACGCTCGAAGGCCCGGGCCTGGAGATGTCTGAGCCGATCGAGATCAGTGTGGGTGGCGCCGTCGTTTTCGTGATGAACGTGGAGCAGTTTCTCCAGGTGTAACCCGGAGGCCCGTCGGCAGAGCGCTGCGCTTACATGACGCCGAAATCATCGCCGCCGCCAGCGCCGCCACCAGCGCCGAAGCCGCCGTCGGCCCCATCACCCAGATCCGGCATGGATTGTTCGATGGCCTCGGGATCTTCGCCGGCTTCCAGGCGACCGACAACCTCCTCGAACTCCGGGCCGAGATCCTCGCCCGTTTCAGCGGCCATCTTGCGCATGAAACGGGCCAGCGATTTGGGGTCGTTTTCGTCGAGGCCGCCCAGCGCGCTGGGGTCGGCCAGGTCGTCCAGCCGGCTCTCTTCGGAACGGACCACCGCCACGCGGGAGATCAACCGGCTCAGGTTTTTCCCGCCACAGCGGGGGCAGACCGGCTCACGGGCCTGGGCATCATCGAAGGAGCGCCAGAGCAAGCTCACACGGCGCGTACAGTCGTGACACGTATATTCGTAGATAGGCATACATACCTCATAGTCGCAAGTATATATCCGCTCAGCTTTTCGGGGTGTGCCCGCTGTGGCCGGTCTCCTGACCGAGCCACGGTGGCTCGGTCACAGACCTCATCGTGAGCGGCTCTTCTGAGCTCGTCGAACGATGGCCACAGCCACCCCGGATTATCGAGAGAATACGTCGAGAGTCAAGAATCGTGGCGATTATAACGCAAAAAACGGTTATAGACAACTGGGCAGCGGTTGCCGAGAGCTCAACGAGCCAGCCAACTCCGAGCACCCTGACTGAACCCGGCCGGGCGATCCTGGAGTGGTATCAGGACTTGAAAGAGCCGCACCCCCTGCTGGTGGTCATCTCGGGACCCTCCGGGGTGGGCAAGGACGCGACCATCATGCGCATGAAAGAGCGGGGCTACCCGTGCCACTTCGTGGTCACGGCCACGACGCGTGAACGGCGCTCCAATGAGATCGACGGCGTGGACTATCACTTCGTCTCGGAGACCGAGTTCACCGAGATGATCGGCCGCGGCGAGTTGCTGGAACACGCGATCGTCTACGGGCAGTACAAAGGCATCCCCAAGGCGGGCGTGTGGGCTGCCCTGGCCAGTGGTCAAGACGTCGTGATGCGGGTGGATGTACAGGGCGCGGCCACCGTGTGCCAGATCGTGCCGCAGGCGGTGACCATCTTCCTGACCGCCGAATCGGAGGCGGCGCTGATCGAGCGCCTGCGCCGGCGCCGCACCGAGGACGAGGACCACCTGCAACGACGGATCGACACGGCCCGCGCCGAGCTACACCGCGTGGACGAGTTCAAGTACCGGGTCGTCAACCGGGAATGCGCGCTGGACGATACGGTCGATGAGGTGATCGCCGTCATGCAGGCTGAAAAGTGCCGGGTAGACTGGCGGCCGGTGATCCTATGACGGCCGTGAACACGTCCGCCCCCGATCCATCGCCGCCGCGGCAGGGGGTGCGTTTGCCGCTGGCCCGGCCAGTGGTGACCTATGTCCTGCTCGGGGCCATCGCGGTCTTTTTCGTCCTGGAAACTGTGCTGGGTGGTTCGACCAGTCTCGTCGCGCTGGAAAAACTCGGCGCGCAGGTGAACTCACAGGTAGCCGGCGGCGCCTGCTGGCGGCTGTTGGCCGCCATGTTCCTGCACATCGGGCTGACCCACATCGCCTTCAACGGCTGGGCGCTCTTCAGCCTGGGTCGCGAAGTGGAGGCGTTTTACGGTTCCGGACGGTTCACGACCATCTATCTGCTCTCCGGCCTGTTCGGCAGCCTGGCCTACTACCTTTTGGGGCCCGACGTGCTGTCGGCCGGGGCATCCGGGGCCGTTTTCGGCCTGGTCGGGGCCGAGATCGCCTACTTATTGCGCAACCGCGGCCTGGTCGGCGCCCTGGGCCGACAGCGCCTGGCCAATCTGGCCGTGCTGGTCGGCGTCAACCTGGTGCTGGGATTCACCATCCCGGGCATCAACAACATCGCCCATCTGGGGGGCTTGATCAGCGGGGCCGCGCTGGGATGCGCGCTGGCGCCGCGTTATCAGGTGGCCTGGGAATTCACCGCGACTGGTCCCGCGCCACGCCTGGTCGACCGGATGCCCCGTTGGCGGCAAGCCGGCGCGGTCCTGGTCGTGCTGGTGGCCCTGGTCGGGGGCGTGGCGCTGGGAAACCAGCGTTGGGCGGGCAGCGCCGCGGTGTTGCGCCAACAGGCCCAGGCCGCCAGCAGCGCGGGTGATCTGGCCCAGGCGCAGACCTTGCTGGAGCGCGCGATCGCTGCCGATCCCACTGACGCACAGAGCTTTTTCGATCTGGGATGGGTGCATGCACGGCAAAACGATCTACCCCGCGCGGCCGGGGCGTTCGAGGCCGTGCTGAAGCTGATGCCCAACCAGCCGGATACCCGGTACGTTTTGGGTCTGGTCTACGCCGACCTGGGGCAGCCGACCGACGCCAGGGCCATGCTCCAGGGTTTCCTGGCCCAAGAGACCAGCGGCGAACGCGCCGATCACGCCCGTTCGGTGCTGGAAACGTTGCCGTAAAAACTGAATTCTGTGTTGGTCAACGACATCATGGACGCAGCCCCAATCTTCTCAGTTTTTCGGGGTATGCTGTGGCCGGTCTGTGACCGAGCCACCGTGGCTCGGTCACAGACCGGCCACAGCCCCCAGATTATTGAGAGGACACGAGCTTCTGACCAGTACAGTAAAAAATGAATTCATTTCTGCCAGGAGGTAGCCTATGTCTCCCAGCTCAAAACCAAACGTGCGTGAGTCCGCCATCGCCGGCACGTGGTATCCCGGCAGTGCGCCGGCGCTGCGGCGGGCCGTCGAAGGTTACCTGGACCAGGTCACGCCAATCACACTGCCAGGCCGCGTGCTCGCGCTGATCAGCCCGCACGCCGGTTACGCCTACTCCGGCCCCACGGCCGCGCACGCCTACGCCCAGGTGCGCGGCGCGCCAATCCGCCGCGTTGTCCTGCTCGGCCCGCTGCACCGGCCGATCTGGGGCAGCCGGCCCGGCGCGTTCATGACGCCGACCGAGGACGCGTATCGCACCCCGCTGGGCGACGTGCCGGTGGATCACGACTTCATCGCCCAACTGGGCGCACGCGTGACCCTCACCCCGGTGCGAGGAGACGAGGAGCACTCGTTGGAGATCGAGCTGCCGTTCCTCCAGGTGGCTCTCGATGCATTCACCCTGGCGCCGATCATGTTGGGTGAGCAGATCGGCGATCCCGGCGCAGCCGCGCGCGTGGACGCCCTGGCCGCCGCATTGGCCGAGCTGGCCGATGAGGACACGCTGTTTGTCGCCAGCACCGATCTCAGCCACCTGGACAACTACGCGGACGTGGTGCGCATCGACCGGCGCCTGGTGGATCTGGTGGCCGCGTTCGACGTGGACGGGCTGAGCGCCGCGCTTCGGGCCGGGGAGGTGCAGGCGTGTGGAGCGACCGGGCTGGTTGCGGCACTGAAAACGGCTCAAAAACTCGGCGCCACAGGCGCGCTGGTGCTGGCCCACACGACTTCGGGTGACGTCACCGGCGACCAGCGCCCCGGCGCCTACTGTGTCGGCTATCTGGCAGCAGCGGCCTATCGATGAGCGTGAGAGAAGGTCATTCCCATGAACGCGCTACACATCGACTATCTGGAGTGGGATGACTGTAACGTCGAACACATCGCAGAGCACGGCATTGACGTAAAAGAAGTCGAGTGGGTCTGCTACGCTGAGCAGCTTGTAGTACGGCGTGCAGGTGTGACCCGTTACGGCTTGCCGCGCTATCATGCCTACGGACCGACGAAAGGTGGCCGCTACTGGTTCATCGTGCTTGACCGAGAAGCGGCTGGTCACTTTTATCCTGTCACGGCGCGAGAGATGACAGATGGTGAGAGGCAACGGTTCAGGAGAGCAAGGGGCCAGCCATGAGTACCAGGCACATAGACCGAGAGGCCGTCCGTCAGGTCATTGCCGAAGAGGCTGCGTATTGGGACACGACCGACACGGCTGACCTGATGGAACAAGAAACCGAGTGGCTTACGTTCAAGCCGTCATCGCGCTATGACCGCTGCGGCCACTGCGGGGCGAAGATGCAGCCGCGCCAGGTAGACTTGCGTCTGTCGGGCGGACGCGTGATCTTGCGTCGGGTAACCCAGTACGTTTGCTTCACGCCTGGCTGTAAACAGACACGACTCTTCCCGGCTGCCGCCGCGCTGGCGGACCAGATCGAGGCACTGGTCCGCCGTACTGCGGTCGGTGTAGATGAAATGCTCGCCTCCCCATGGGCGCAGACTGCCCAAGTGCGCGAAAGCGATGCTGAGTACATGACCGGAGAGACTGGCCAGTCGTAGGCCATCGAAACCATGCTTTTCGCCGATGTCTGTGTCAACACACCCCTGGGCCGGCGCGTGGGTGGCGGAAAGGCCGACGACGCCGACTTCGATCCGCTCGGCCAAACCTTCACCTACGCGGTGCCCGACCACCTGGCCGGCCGCCTGCAACCCGGCTACCTGGTGTGGGTGCCTTTTCGCGGCCGGCGCCTGCAGGCCGTGGTCTTGGCCGTCACTGAAGAAGCCCCAGACTTCGAGACTCGCGAGATCAAGGCCGTGGTTTGGGCGCAGCCACCCCTGACCCTGGCCCAACTTGCGCTGGCTCGCTGGCTCAGTGGCTATTACCTGGCCCCGCTGATTGACGCCTTGCGCCTGATGCTGCCGGTTGGGATCAGTCAGCGCGGGCGCACGGTGCTCGTGCGGACTACTGAGCCGATCCCCTCTGACCTGACTCCCGCGCAGGTCGCTCTGCTCAGCCGTATTGCCGAGACTGAGGGGGAATGGGCCGAGATTAGCGAAGAACTGCACGGTGTAACCCAGCAGGCAGATCTGGAACCGCTTATTGCACTGGGGCTGGTGACTTATGACAGGGCCGGCCGGAAAATATGTCTTCTGGTCGATCAAGAAGTGATCGCTCGTGTCCTGCCGACACTGACTCGCACCCAGGCCGCTGTGCTGTCGTGTGTGGCCCGGGCCGAAAGCTCATGGGCTGAGATCAGCCGGGCGTTGCGGGGTGTCAGCCTGAAAAACGACCTGGAACCATTGATCGAAAAGGGCTTAGTGACTCGCGAAGTTGCTTTCCTGACCCCGCCACCACACCCCAAATTCAGTAACCAGGTGCGCCTGTTGGCAGATCGCGAGACTATCGCCCGCGCCCTGCCGACGTTAGGCCATTCATCTAGACGTGCCGATATATTGGCCTGGTTGGTTAAGCATCTCGAGAGACCACCAACTTTGGATGACCTATGTACAGCGATTGGTTGTACTGAAGAACCAGTACGAGCGCTGGCTGAACGTGGCTGGGTTCAGATTTCGCCCCACCGAATCCGCATACGACGAACTGTGGTTGAGACCGATTTGCCCCAGATCCTGTCCAGCTTATCCCGCGCACCCAAACAAACTGCTGCCATATCGGCCTTGCCGGTCGCATTCGTAGATGAGACTGAATTCCGAGCTACCTATGACATCGAAACGCAGGTATTACGTGTACTTGCTGACAAAGGTCTGATAGAGCGTTTCGAAGAACCCACCATCGTGACCCTGACCCTGGATCCAGCCGCGGTGCCCGATGCCCTGATCGAGCTGCGCGAGGCCGCGAAGCATCGCGCCGTGCTGGAAGCCCTCCAGCAGCACAACGGCCCGGCCTGGATCGGCTGGGTGTATGCCGAGACGGGTGCTGATTTGCGCGTCCTGCGCGACCTGGAGGCCGCCGGCCTGATTTCGATCACCGAGGAGATGGTCTGGCGTGATCCTTTGGCCGGCTACGAATTCACCCTCGACCGGCCGCCGGTGTTGACCGCGGACCAGGCCCAGGCGTGGGAAGTGGTGCGGCAACGGATCGAAGCGGATAAACGAATGGGAGCGGGGGGGCAAAAGGCAAATGGGCAAATTCCGCAATCTGCAATCCGCAATCCGCAATCTGCGATCCTCCTCCACGGCGTCACCGGGTCGGGGAAAACCGAGATTTATCTCCGCGCCATCGCTGAGGTGCTTAAGCGCGGACAGCAGGCGGTGGTGCTGGTCCCCGAGATCGCATTGACGCCGCAGACGATCCGCCGCTTCGCCGCCCGCTTCCCCGGCAAGGTCACCGTGTGGCACAGCGAGCTGGGCGAGGGGGAGCGCTTCGACGTCTGGCGCCGCGTGCGCACGGATCACCCGGCCGCGCAGGTGGTGGTCGGCTCCCGTTCGGCCCTCTTCCTGCCCTTCCCGGAGCTGGGGCTGATCGTGCTGGACGAAGAGCACGAAAACTCCTACAAACAGGAGCGCACGCCGCGCTATCACGCCCGCACGGTGGCCCTGGAGCTGGGCAAGCTGTGCGCCGCGCCGGTCCTGCTGGGCAGCGCGACCCCCGCGCTGGAGACCTACTACGCGGCCCGCCGCGGGGAGATCGAGTTGCTGACGCTGCCCACGCGCGTGCTGGGCCATCGCGACATGCCCGGGGAGGGCCAGGCCGGGCAGTTGGCGCTGACCGATCCGCAGAGCGCGGCCTTGTTCGCCGAGCTGCCCCCGGTCCGGATCGTGGACATGCGCCAGGAGTTACGCGCCGGCAACCGCAGCATGTTCAGCCGGGCGCTCTCGGCCGGGCTCAAGCACGTGCTGGCGGCGGGCCAACAGGCCATCCTCTACCTGAACCGGCGCGGGACGGCCACCTTCGTGCTATGCCGCGACTGCGGTCACGTGGAAACCTGTCCCCGCTGCGCGGTACCCCTGACCTATCACAGCGAAGGCGAGATGTTGCTCTGCCACCACTGCAACCGGCGCTACCCGGCGCCGACCACCTGTTCCGACTGTGGAAGCCGGCGCATCCGCCACTTCGGCAGCGGCACTCAGCGGCTGGAGGAGGCGGTCCAACTGGAGTTTCCCACCGCCCGCACCTTGCGCTGGGATCGCGACGTCACCGGCGCCAAGGGCGCCCACGACGCGATCCTGGCCCGTTTCATCGCCCACGACGCCGATATCCTGATCGGCACGCAGATGATCGCCAAGGGGCTGGACCTGCCGCTGGTGACGCTGGTGGGTGCCGTCGCGGCGGACACCGGGCTGTTCCTGCCCGACTTCCGCGCCAGCGAGCGCACCTTTCAACTGCTGACCCAGGTGGCTGGCCGGGCCGGGCGCAGCGCGTTGGGTGGCCAGGTGATCATCCAGACCTACCACCCCGATCACTACGCCATTGTCGCGGCCAGTCACCACGATTACGAGAGTTTCTACCGCCAGGAGATGGGCTTTCGCCGCGAACAGGGCTACCCACCTGTCCGCCGGTTGGCCAAGCTGGTGTACTACCACAGCCAGCGCGCCAGGGCCCAGGCCGAGGCGACCCGGATGGCCGAGCTGTTACAGGCCGAGATCGATCGCCTGGCGCTGGCCGACATCGACCTGATCGGCCCGGCGCCCTGCTTCTTCAGCCGGCAGCGCGGCGACTATCGCTGGCAGGTCGTGGTGCGCAGCCCTGATCCCGCCCCGCTGTTGAGAAGTCTGCCGATCCCGATCGGGTGGCGGCTGGACATCGATCCGGTGGATCTGTTGTAAGCTGGGGAGCAAATTCAGGGTCGAGCCCCCGTATTGTCTGACCCTCGATGTCGTTTAGTCAAGGCCGGAGTCGAGCCTTTAGGCGGTCAAATTCCGGCTAAAGCCTCGACTCCAGCACGCTAATTTAACGACATTGGTCTGACCCTTTCTCTGCGTAACTACTCAGCCTGCCGTTGCGAGGAGTGTAGTTTGCGATGAAGTAATCTCCGTCATGGTGGGGATTGCGGCAATCCCGATTGCGGCAATCTCGATTGCGGCAATCCCGATTGCGGCAATCCCGATTGCGGCAATCCCGATTGCGGCAATCCCGATTGCGGCAATC
>PHCA01000281.1 GCA_002842085.1 Chloroflexi bacterium HGW-Chloroflexi-1 | reverse complement strand
ACTACTGGTTTGCGGTCAATTCTCCCCTTGCATTTTGACTATCCAATTGGTATACTATCCAATCGGATAGCAAAAACAAAGGAGTGCGTTGCATGGACCTTACTTTCTTTTACCCCCAGAGCCAGCAGGCCCTCTTCACCGATCGCGACTACTACCTGAGCCTGCTCGACCTGGCGCGCCAGGCCCTCCTGGCGGGTCGTTCGCAGCACCTGGCATTTCTTGGGCCGCGGCGGATCGGTAAAACGGTGCTGATCAAGGAGTTCATCCGTCGTAGCCTGGCCACGGGCGACAGGACGTGCATCCCGGTCTACCTGGACTGCCAGCGCGCCCCGCTATCGCCGGAGTTCTTCGCGACCTACTACACCGGCAGGGTTCTGGCCTGGCTCCTGGGCCGCGGCAGCGAACGCACGGCGCCGTTCCATGACCTGACGTTCCAACTCAAAGAGGCCGCGCCACTGGGCGTCAAGGTCACCGATTACTTCTACGAGCTGGATCGGGCCTTCCGCACCAGCCCGGTTGATCAGCGCGCCCTGCTCGACCGGGTGTTCGAGTTGCCCGAGTTCCTGGCGCAGACGCTCGACCTGCGTTTCATGCTGTTCTTCGACGAGTTCCCCGAGCTCAACGCGCTGTCCAACTATCCCCAGATCGGCCGCGTCATGGATCTGCTGCGCGCGGTGCTGCAAACCCAGGAACGGGTCGCCTACATCGCCTCCGGCTCGGCCATCGGCATGATGCAGGCGATCTTCTATGATCCGGCGTCACCCCTGGCCGTGCACTTTCGCGCCGAGATGTTGCCGCCACTGACGCGCGAGGATAGCTACACCCTGATCGAGAAACACCTGGCAGAGGTGATCGGGCCGGTCAGCGAGGGGCTGCGGTTGACGATCTTCCGCTGGACCTACGGCCATCCCTTCTACATCGGCGCGATCTGCGAGCGACTCACCGAACAGGTGCGCCTGGGCGGCGGCGAGCTCACCGAGGCCAGCGTGGCCCAGGCCTTCGCGTTGGAGACGCTCTGGCAGAACGGCCGCATCGCCAACCTGTGCCGCTACACCATGGAGAAGTCGCTGGGACATGCCCGCGGTGAGTCGTTGCTGCAACTGATCCTCCAGATCCTGGCCGCGGAGGAAGGCGGGCTGACCCTCACCAACCTGGCGGGCCGGCTACGCCGCCCCACCGGCCAGACGCGCGTGCTGTTGCAGCGGTTGACCGAAGTGGACCTGGTGGCCCAACAAGGCGCGCTCTACGACTATCGCGACCCCGTGATGAAGCTCTGGGCCGCCTGCTACTACCAGGGGCTGGAGATGCCCGCGGTGCCGCGCCAACAGATCCTCGACCAACTGGTGGCCGAGATCAGCCAGCGGTATCAGCGCGTCTCCAGCGAGCTGGGCCTGGCGCGTGAGAGCCAGGTGCGTGAGCTCATGCGCTGCTTCGCCGGCCAGGTCGTCAGTGGCAGCCTGCTGGGTCTGCCGGGCGAAATCAGTTTGCCGACCTTTCGGTCAGTGACGGCCTACGATTGGCATGGCATCGAGATCGACGTGCTCGCCGAGAATGGCGAGTCCTGGGCGGTGGAGATCAAGTGGCAGAACGAGCCGGCCACCCGCAAAGACCTGGAGGCGTTCTGGGCCAAGGTCGGGCAGCTACCACAGGAGCGGCCGTGGCGCTTGTGGTTCATCGCCCGCGCCGGTTTCCGCGACTCAGCCATCCGGTTCGCGCGCGAAAAGGGCATGGCGTTCAACAGCCAACAAGATCTACAAACGCTGGCCGAGTTATTGGGCGTGCGTTTCGCGAAGTGAGTTATGAAGATGATCCGCCGCAACCTGGAACGAACCGGCCGGCTTCCGCACGGGGAGATGAGTGCTCAGGAGTAGCTTCGGCCAGCCCAGGAGTCTCGCGGCAACGACGTCTGGCGTTGCCCGCCCTGGGCGCGCATTGACTCACGCTAAATCTTACTTTGGGGCAAGCGTTGCCTCATAGAATAATCTCACCCAGCGCTGGCCGTTCCGCAGCCCCCGTGTCCGCGGGGGTGGAAGAAGGTGAGGCAATAGTCTCATGCCACGTAACTACCTCGACAATGTTAGATTAACATAACCGCGGTCGCGTCAGGCCAGCCCGCCCGATTGCGGCAATCTCGATTGCGGCAATCTCGATTGCGGCAATCTCGATTGCTTTGCTTCGTACCTCGCAACCGCAAAAAACGCCTCCTCGCCACAGCGAGGCCCTCGCAATGACAAGCTGAGTAGTTACCATGCCACGTGCCTGGCACTTTTCGGAAGTGCCAGGCACGTTCGATGCCATGGCGGCGGCGCGGCCATCCTGGGCGTCATCTGCCGGCTGACCGGCGCGGGGTTGTTTGTAGACAGCCTTGCGAAGGTTTTTGCCCCGACTTGAGCTAGAAATGGCGTCTTCGGGAACCTTCGCAAGGCTAATCGCGCAAGTTATTTAATTCTCATTCCCTGCAGGCTGACCCTATGCGCCCGTCAACGCCTTGGCCAGGCGCACCGCTGAGCTGGCATCGGGGCTGTAGCCGTCGGCGCCAATCTGCCTGGCGAAGCCGTCGGTCACCGGCGCGCCGCCGATCATCACCTTGACGCTGCCGCGCAGCCCGGCCTCCTCCAGCGCAACGATGGTGTTCTTCATGCCCGGCATGGTGGTGGTCAGCAGCGCCGACATGGCGATCGCCTGCGGCTTATGCTCCATGACCGCCTTGACGAACTTATCCGGCGAGACATCGACCCCCAGGTCCACAATCTCGAACCCCGCGCCTTCCAGCATCATGGCGACCAGGTTCTTGCCGATGTCGTGCAGGTCACCCTTGACGGTGCCGACGATGACTTTGCCGGTCGGCGCTGCGCCGACCATGGCCAGGTGCGGCTTCAGCAGGGCGAGGCCGCCCTGCATGGCGCGCGCGGCAACGAGCATTTCGGGGACGAAGTACTCGTTTTCTTCGAACAGCCGACCGACCTCGCCCATGGCCGCGATCAGTCCGTCCCTCAGGATCGTCTCCGGGGCGATGCCCTCCGTGATAGCCGCTTGCACGCCGGCCTTGGCGCCCGGCGCGTTCCCTTCCAAGACTGCATTGTAGATGGTTTCGAGCGAAGAGCTCATGGAACAGTGCCTCCTTCAGTGTGGTGTAGCTTCTCGATTTTCCGGGGGATCGCTCGCTGTGGCCGGTCTCCGCGTCCCCGATTATGGCTATCGCTTGAGATGATACGATTCGGGCTTGTTTTCGTCAGCTTCTCTATTTTGGCATGATCCGCCTCCTCCTACGCTCAGACTGTGGTCCAGAACCGTTCCAGGGGGGGATAGCCGGCCTTGGCCCACCGCGCCAGCCGGTGGACCGCGGTCACGATCAGGGCGCCGACGGCCTCGCGTTCGTCCGGCGCGACCTCGGCATCGGCCCAGAGGCGGTCCAGCAGGGCAGGTAGCGCATTGGCAGCGGGTGGGGTGCGGCTTTCTGCCATGAACGCCAGCGCGGCCGCGGCGCCCATCGCGTAACGCTCGGGGCTCACACCCGCTGCCAGCGCCACGCGCATTGTGCCGACTAGCCGGTCGTCCCACGCCAGCTTGCGCGCGGGGTCGCGGCCGACGCGGGCCACGGTGTCCAACAGGTTCGGGTTGACCATGCGCGCCAGGAGATCGTCGGCGTAAGCAGCGTAGCCGGCGGGCGTGAAGAGCGGGTCCAGCCCGGCGTGCTTCTTGACCAGCGCGGCGCCCGATTCCTCGATAAACGCGGCGCGCAGGAACGGCAGGACGCCGGGGACTTGCGGCAACTCCGCGATGGTTGGCACTCCCAGCAGGAAGCCCAGGTAGGCCGCCAACGCGTGGGTGGCGTTGTGGCCATACAGCTTGGCTTCTTCGAACGGGAGCAGGTCTGGCTTTTCCTCGAAGACCCGAATGCCGCGCTGGAACGCCGGCTCGCCGGGCATTTCGTCGAAGCGGATCTGCGAGATGAGGATGCGGTTGAAGGCTTCGACGAGGAACGCCCGCGGGTAGCCGGGCGCCATCGTCGCCATGTTCCGGTCTCGGATCGCGTCCGCGTCGGTCACTACGCCACTCATCTTGCCGATGACGGTGTTTAGGAAACGCACGCGCGCGCGAACCGCGGTCCGCTCGGCAGCCGGGACTTCCTCCAGCACCGCTGCTGCGAGGATTTCGGCCGCGTGGTTGTGGTTCTCCGCGGCGTAGATGACGGCCCGTGGCCCGCCCGTGGCGGCCTTGCGCCGCAGGCCCTCGGCCAGGATGCGATGGATGCTGCCCGGGCCGGGGGAACGATAGCTGGCAACCCCCGGCACCGCGGTGGACAGCTCCTCCGCTTGCGCCACCGCTTCCACCAGCCGTGACCGATCAGCGTCCACGGCCGGAACGGCCATCTCGATCGGGCCGATTTCGCACCGCTCCAGGCCATCGGCATGGGCCACGTTGACGTGGAAGCGGCCGCCCGCGTCCCGAATGGCCTGCACGACCCCCGGCACGACCTCGGCCAGCACCAGCCGGCCGAACGCGGCGGAGGCATCGATTGGTAGATTGGTAGATTGGTAGATTGGTATGCCACGGTGGCTCGGTCAGGAGACCGGCCACAGCGAGCGGCAGATGGCAGATGGGCGACTCAGGCCATCCGTTTATCCGCTTCAATCCGTTGCCTCCTTGTCACCTGTCACAGAGTTTGACGACGGCGTTCGTTTTGTGCGACTCCAGTGCGGCGGTCAACACGCGGTGGTGCAGGTGGGTCTCCTCCGGCGTCGCGCAGCCGAAGGGCTGGCGCATCTGGTCGCCGTGCGTCAGCTCGTCGCAGAAGGCCGCAACCATCTGGAGAATGCTGTCGGAAAAGCCGAACTCGAAGATGCTGCCCGTGATCGTGGCGTAGGGCGGCGTGTGGCCGAGATCGAACACTTCCCAGCTCTGCGGCTGGCCCGGCCGGCAGGTCATCGTGCGCAGCGTCCGCGGATACTTGGTGCTGAACTCCGCGGAGAACTTCATGCCGATGATCTTGATGAACCAGGTGTTGGCTTCGCCGGGCGCGATCCGCTTGGTGCTGATGAGCATCGGGAAGTGCTGATCGGCGGTCTCGACCTCGCAGGCCAGGATGGCGTTGTCCCAGGTTTCGCAGGCCGCGCTGCCGCCTTTGCCGTCCGGCCGCTCGGTCACGATCTTCGATAGCAGCGCACGCACGTTCTTCGGCATCCAGCCAAAGCGCAGCGGGATGTGCAGCGGATGCATCCCCAGGTCGCCCATGCAGCCGTACTCGCCGTTGAACTGGATCATACGCTTCCAGTTGATCGGCTTGGCCGGATCCAGGTCGCTCGAGTGCCACAGCCCGGCCTCCACCTCGATGATCTTGCCGAAACGCCCTTCGCGGATGAACTTCACGACCTGGGAGGCGCCGGGGAAGAAGGGAAACTCCGACGAACAACGGGCGAACACGCCGGGGTGCTCCCGCAGCGTCGCCAGGATCTCCTCGTTGGCGGCCAAATCGATCCCGAACGGCTTCTCCCCCAGCAGGTGTTTTCCCGCGCGGATGATGTCGCCGTAGATCTGCGCGTGCAGGTGATGCGGCACCGCGCAGTAGACCGCATCCACGTCGGCGCTGGCAAGCAACTCGCGGTAATCGCTGACCGCCACAGTGACATCGGGAAGATTGTCGGTGAACCAGCACAGGGATGACGGCCTGGTATCGGCCACGGCCACCAACCGCGGCCGCACGTCGAGGTCCAGCAGGTGCGGCCAGCGCAGCGTGGCGCTCGCAAATTCCCGCGCCATCAACCCGCAGCCGATCACGCCGAAGCGGAGGATCCTTTCAGTCATCTTCACGGCCTCCTTCGAGGGCGTATTGCGTATTGCGTGGTGCATCCGCCATCCGCCATCCGCCATCCGCTCTACCCCAACTCCCTCTGCGTCTCGTAAATGCTCTCTTCGATAATATCCAGCGCCTTCATCGCCAGGTCGTCGTCCATGATCAACGGCGGCGACATGCGCAGGATGTGGCCGGCGGGGATCCAGGCCAGCCCTTTGCGGAACGCCTTCTGGTAGACGAGCTGCCCGGCCAGGTCGAACGGCTCTTTGGTCGCCTTGTCCTTGACCAGCTCCAACCCCAGCAGGCAGCCCAGGCCGCGCGCCTCGCCGACGATCGGCGAGCTGGCTTCGAGCTGCTTCATGCGCGCCAGCAGGATTTCGCCCAGGTGCGCCGAGCGTTCGCACAGGCGCTCTTCCTCGATCACTTCGATGCTGGCCAACGCGGCCGCGCACGCCATCGGGTTGCCGCCGTAGGAGGTGCTGGCGCTGATCTTCTCGATGACCTCTTTGTACTGGTCGGCCACCAGCATTGCGGTGACGGGGAAGCCGTTTCCAAAACCCTTGCCCAGGGTCATCACGTCGGGCACGGTGTCCCAGTGCTGCATGGCGAACATCTTGCCGGTGCGGGCCATGCAGGTGAGCACCTCGTCGGCCATCAGCAGGATGCCATACTCGTCGCACAACGCCCGGATCTTGCGGATCCAGCCGTCGGGCGGCACGACGCTGCCGGCCCAGCCCTGGATCGGCTCCAGCACGATGCCGGCGACGCGGCCCGCCGTCTCTTCCCTGATGATCGTGCGCAGGTAGTCCACGCAAAGCAGGTCGCAATCCGGATATTTCTGGCGAAACTCGCAGCGATAGCAATAGCCGCGCGGGGCCAGGAAGAAGCCCGGCGCGCGCAACCCCTGGCTCGCGTCGAGCCGTGCCAGCCCCACCGCGCCCATCGTCTTGCCGTGGAAATCCCGGTGGAACGAGATGAACTCCGACTTGCCGGTGGCCGCGCGCATCAACCGCAGGCCGGCCTCGACCGCGGTCGTGCCCGAGTCGTAGAGCTGCATACCGCTCAACTTCTTCCGGCCCTCGCCCATGGTGATGTCGGCCAGCTTTTCCAGCAGGCGCATCTTGATCGGCGTGGTGTAGTCGTGGGCGTTCATCAGCTCGCCGGCCGCGCGCTGCACCGCCTCCGTCACCTTGGGATGGCAGTGGCCGAGCCCGGTGACGTAGATGCCGGACGAGAAGTCGATGTAGACGTTGCCGTCCACGTCAGTCAGGGTGCAGCCGTGGCCCGATTCGAAGACCACCGGGAACAGGCGTACCTGTGAGGAGTACCCCTTCATATACTGCGCCGCGCGCGCGTGCATCTCGTGCGATTTCGGCCCCGGCGCCGGCGTCACCATGCGCGGCACGTTGTCGAGGTCCACTTTGGCCCAGTTTTTGTCGTACATTCCTCTGCTCCTTTAATGTTCAATCGTCCGCCGCCAGGATCACTTCGATCCCGCGGCCGCGCAGCATAGCGACGAAATCGGCCGGCGCGGACGCGTCGGTGATGAAGGTGTGGATGTCGTCGAACGTGAGGGTCGTCCGGAGTTTGTCCAGCCCGATCTTGCTGGCATCGGTCACGACCACCACCCGCCGGGCCGCGCGCGCCATGTTGCGGTAGAGCGCAGCCTCCAGGAGGTTATCGGTGGTCAGCCCGCGTTCGGCGCTGACGCCGTCCGTGCCGATGAAAAGGGTGCTGGCCTGGATGTCGGCCAGCGCGGCCTCCACCGCCGGGCCCACGAAGTCGTCGAAATCGTGGAGATAGATGCCGCCCAACACGATCAGCCGGGCCTGGCGTTGCCGGCGCAGCTCGGAGGCGATCACGAGCGAGCGGGTGATCACCGTCAGTCCGCCCGTATCGAGCAACGGCTGGGGAATGTGCCGCGCCACTTCGAGCACCGTGGAGCCGGAGTCGAGCATGATGCTTTCGCCGGGCCGGATCAGGGCGGCCGCGGCCTGGCCGATGGCGGCCTTGCGGCCCACGCGCTGCAGCCGCCGCGCCTCAAAGATCGTCGCCTGGCCCGGCCGGCCGACCGCCTCGGCGCCGCCGCGCACGCGGCGCAACAGCCCCATCTGCTCCAACTGCTCCAGCTCACGGCGCACCGACACCTCCGACACACTGAGCTGTTGGCTCAGCTCGGTCACGGTCGCCCGGCCCGCAGCGGCAAGCTGGTCGAGGATCGTCCGGCGCCGGTCGCCGGTGCGCCTGGCCCTGGTGGTGGATGGCACACGCTGACTCCAGTGATCACAAATACCTATCGTTTTGATCATACTCAAGTTTTGAAATTCTGTCAAATGTGCTATAATGATGAGTGAACACTCGATGACCAATACCCGAAGCACCCCTTCGCCATTATTATC
>PHCA01000280.1 GCA_002842085.1 Chloroflexi bacterium HGW-Chloroflexi-1 | reverse complement strand
GATTGTAGTGGACGTGGGGCGCCCGAGGATCGATGGCCAGCGCGCGTTCGCAGGTCGCGATGGCCCGATCCTGGCGCTCCCGTGTCGCAAAAGGCAGTCTGCCCAGGTAGGCCGCGGCCAGGTTGCTCCACGCCATCGCGTTGTCCGGCTCCAACCGGGTCGCAGCCTCCAGCACCGGCACGGCGCGCTCGTGTTTGCCCTGCAAAATGTAGGCGCCGCCGAGATTGATCGCAGCCGCGGCGTTTTGGGGGTCCAGCTTCCACGCTTCTGCAAGTCGGACGACCGCTTCGCCGGGCTGTTTGGCCGCCAACAACTGCGCGCCGTCGCTCACCAGGCGCCGGACGCGCGCGGCCCTGACCAAAGCCGCCTCGGCCAGGGCCGAGGCCTCCTCAGACGTGGGGCTGGGCCCGGCCGGCGGCTTGGGCAGTTGGGGTTTGCGTTGCTTGCTCATCTCATGAAATCCAGCTCAATAGAAGTGTCACGGTGACCAGACTGACCAGCGATGTGAACATGATCGTGCCGGCCACCAGGTTCGGTTCGGCATCGTAGCGGCCGGCGATGATGCTGGCCATCACGGCCGTGGGGGGAGCGACCTCCACCACGCCGACCTGCCGCGCCAGGCCCGTCAACCCCAGCGGTGCGGCCAATGCCAGGGCCAACAACGGCGCCGCGATAAGCCGCAGAGCGGCAGCCAGCCCGATCAACTTCCAGTGCCGGCGCTCCAGGGGCAGGACGGCCAATTGCAGCCCCAGGACGACCAACATGGTGGGCACGGCTGCCCGGCTGAGCATCTCCAGCGCCCGTTCCAGCGGCAGTGGCGGGTTCCAGCCGAGCTGGTTGGCCACGATCCCTAACGGCGCCGCGTAGACCGCCGGGTTGCGGAAGACCTGGATCAGCGCCCCGCGCGCGCTGGCGCGGCCCCGCGCCGCCAGATAGACCCCGACCGAATTGATCAACAGGTTGTCGGTGACGTAACAGATCACTGCCAGCGCCAGCCCGGCTGCGCCGAAAGCGTACTCATTGACCGATAGACCGAAGTTGCCGGAGTTGGCCGAGATGACAACCAGGGTGAACGCACTGGCCACCGACGCGGGCAGCTTCAACTGAACGGCGAACGCGCGCGCCACCGGGATCAACGCCAGATAGACCAACAACTTCAGCAGCACCAGCCGGCCGAGCATCTCCAGAGAGACTGTGGAATGGGCCAGGGCGACAAACACCAGGCTGGGGTTGAACAGATAGAACGTCACGTTCGCGATCGGACTGGGGTTGACGCGATTGAAGCGCCCCAACAGAAAAGCAGCCCCGGCTACCAGAATCAGTGGCAGCAGGACGGGCGCGAAGACGTTTACGAGGCCTCGTCTTCGGAGGCCTCGTCGTCGTCCCAGGCCAGGTCGTCTTCCTCGTCTTCCAAAAGATCGTCGATCAGCGCGTTGGCATCGTCGGCCAGGAAGTCGTCGATGAATGCCTCGGCGTCGTATAGATCGGCATCATCGTCTCTGTACAGGTCATCATCTTCCTCGTTGTACTCCTCGGCCAGGAGCTCGGCGTCCTCGCCGTCTTCCGCGTCCTCCTCGTACGCCATCAGCACGTGGTCGATGTCCTGGTTGTCGAAGACCAACTCTTCTAACGCTTCCTCGGCGGCCTCGGCCAGGCGGGCATCCTTGCTTTGCACGGTCGCTTCCAGGGCGCGATGGGCGGTTTTCCCGCCGATCTGGCCCAAAGCCAGCGCGGCGGCCTCTCGGACATTACCGTCCACGTCCTGCAGGAGCCGGATCAACGGCATCACGGCGGCCCGCAAGGCCAATTCGCCTGCGGCCGCGGCGGCCTCGAAGCGCATCGCGGCATCCTGGTTGTCGAGCTCCGCCAACACCATGCGCGCCCAACGCCGGTCGGCGCTCCGCCCCATCGCGAAGAGCGCACTCTGGCGCATAACAGCCTCTTCATCGTAGTAGGCGATGTCGATCATCTCATGGACGTGCAACGCGTCGCTATAGGCCAACCCTTCCAACGCACGGCGGCGCACGTCGGTCACTTCCAGCGGGCGGAACCAGGCCGCGTGCAGGGCGCGTTCAGCCTGTTGGGCGTGTGCCTCGGCGATCTCTCCCAACCCGCCCAGCAACACGAAACGGCCCAACGAGCTGGCGGCCGCCGCGCGCACCTCCGGCGCGGGATCTTCGGCCAGCAGTTGTGTCAGCGGCGTGATCAGGCTGCACCGCTCGTCCTCCCACAGGCCCTCGATCGCCAACTTGCGGATCTGGGATTCGGCGTCGTCCAGGCACTCCCGCAGGATCGTATGGAAGTTCAGGTGGATGTTGGCTTCGGCCTGCTCTATCATGTGGGTGAGCAACGCCAACCGCCTCATCGTGTTGAGCTCTGCCCAGGCCGCGCTGAACTGCCCGGCCTGCGCGTGTGTCAGGTCGGACAAGGGCGCCAGGTTGATGCTGTGGATGGGTCGGGTTTCGTCGGCCAGTTGGCTTGACGCGAATTGCAGATCTTCAGACATGCTCGTTCAGTCCCAGGTAAAGGTTCTTGGCTCACTCGGCGGGCTCAGCGGGATCACGCGCTGGCCCCCCTGCCCGTCGGTGGTGAGCAAGACGACCGTTACGAACCAGGTGTACCGGCGGGCAGGTTGGTCTGCCTTTTGCCAAAGCCACAACGGCGCCCGGGTGCTGGTCAACGGCGTAGGGTCCAGGGGGTATTCCTGAGACACGCCTTTCTCGGTCCACCGCACCGTGACCTGGTATTGGGCGTCGGCCGGCATGTTGGCCACGGTTTGCCACACCAGCTCGATGAACGCCTTCTCTCCAGAGAAGGGCGTCTGATCGCCGGGGTTGACCAGGACCGGCGCGGCCAGGCTGGGCACGGGCGTGGCCGTTGGCGGCACGGGTGTGGCGGTCGGCCGCGGGCGCGGGGTGGCCGTCGGTGGGATCGGCGCGCCGGGCGGCGGGATGGCCAGCTCCTGGCCCACGCGCAGGATCGTGGCCGCGGTGATGTTGTTGGCCGCGGCGATCGCCTGCCAGACAACGCCGAAACGCGCCCCGATCTTCTCCAGCGTGTCCCCGGCCTGGACGCGATAGGTCGTGGGACCGGTGGCCGGTGTGTTTGCCGCGGCCGGCGTGGTCGGCGTGACCGGCGGTTTTGTGGCTGCGGGAACCACGATGGTGGGCGTTGGCGCGGGCGTGGCGGTCGCAGCCGGTGTCTCGGTCGGCGGGAGCGGTGTGGGTGTAGGCTCGGGTGTCGCGGTGTCGCCGGACCGCGTGCCCTCTCCTTCTGACGTCGGCGCTGGCCGGGTCGCGCTGGGCAGGAAGGACGGCGGACTGGTCGGCGTGGCGGTTGGGAATGGTGTCAAGCCGACCAGGGTGTCTGGCTGGTAGGCTGTCGCGGGGGTCACCGTGATGTTGAGGTCGGGGATCTGGACCAGGCTGGCCAGTTGGGTGCGCGTGTCCGTGACCGTTTGCCACATTTTGGCCACGGGCAGCCGGCCCAGGCCCCACAGCCCAGCCAGGACCACGATGACCAGCCCCCCGAGCCACAACCCCCAGCGCGGGCCGGCCGGCCGCAGATCGCGGCCGCAATGCGGACACACGGTCATTTCGATCGCCGCGCGGTCGTGGCAGCGCGCACAGCGGATAGTGCGCGTCGGCCGGCGTTGGCGCGCGCCGCATTCCGGACAGATCAACATGCCCTGCTGGAGCCGGGCGCCGCAGCGTTTACAGTACATCCGTTTGTTTCCTCACCTGTGAGAAGCCAGGTTTCTCAAGACGGGCACGGTCAGGAGACCGGCCCGAGCGTTGGTACGCAAGACGGGCACGGTCAGGAGACCGGCCCGAGCGTTGGTGTGCCAGACGGGCACGGTCAGGAGACCGGCCCGAGCGTTGGTGTGCCAGACGGGCACGGTCA
>PHCA01000279.1:1755-8080 GCA_002842085.1 Chloroflexi bacterium HGW-Chloroflexi-1 | reverse complement strand
ATCAATGCCTTTCAACTGAGCGCAAAGGCAGCGGTGGCTATCCGGGCAAGCTACGGAACGTCCGACGCGGTAGAACTCATCGAGCAAGCACGAGACCGCCAATGATCGCCATAGACTCTGACGTGCTGGCTGTTCACCACATCTTCACCGGCGATACGCGTTACTCAGAAAATGCCCGATTCATGGAGCGGAGCGTTCAGCATGAGCGCGGTGTGACGATCTACAACTTGCTTGAGCTTTGCGGCATCGTCGCTTCGGCCGGCAGAGTCGCCGAGGCCAAGACGCTGTTCCAGCGATACCTCACCGCTGCCGACATGCAGGTGCTTTATCCAGCCATACATCTTGAATCGTTGGCCGACTACTGGGCTTCACACAATGAGGAGTTGATGAAGCGGATAGAACGGGGAATGCGCCTCGGAGACGCCGTAGTGCTTTGGGTGGCCGAGAGTGTGAACTGCAATGCCGTAGTGACCTGGAACAAGCGCCACTTCGAGGGCAAGACAAGTCTACAACTCTACACACCAACAGAATGGCTGAAGGTTGCCGGCTACACGTAAGACGCTCCGGCCAGGGACATTCTGAAAGATACTGCACACACCCGGAGGGCCAACGCGGCCCTTCGGGTGTGTGCTTTTAACCCGCCGGAAAAGCGCTAGCGGATCGCTGGCGGATCGGGCCAGGCGACCGTGACCGTAGAAATCATCTCGCCGCCGGCCGACGTGGCCCTGCCAGCCGGCCAGGCGGTGGAGGTGCGCTATCGCGTGGCCGGGCCGGCCGCGTCGAGTTGTGATGCGACAATACGCTGCTGGCGACAGATGCGGCGCAAGAAGCGCAAGAACTTGTTCACGCCTGGGTTCCCGCCGGCCTGGGCGCGGCTTGCTGCACCGTGGCCGCGCTTGATGGGCGAGGCTTGACGCTGGCGTCCGCACGGCGCTGCCTCGACGTGGAGCCGGACGGCTCGCCCGTCCGGTTGAACGGGCCGTAGGGATTGCTTCGGGCTGCGGCCCTCGCAATGACGCCACCGACATTCTGAGAAGAGGAGGTCATTCCCATGAAACGCAAACCATTCCTGTTCGTGCTGATCGCTGCGGCCTGCCTGATCGCAGTCGTAACCGTCCAGGGCGTGCTGGCGCAGGTGACGCCGGAATCCGCCCTGGCCCCGGCGCCCACCCTCTTTCCCAGCCCCACGCCGACCGCGCTGCCGATGCGGATCGTGGTCAGCGACGCGGTTGACCCCATCGCCGCGGGCAACCCCATCGTCTACACCATCGGCGTGCGCAACCTGACCGGGCAGACGCAGACGGGCATGACGCTGGTAGACTACCTCCCGCCCGGCACGACCTTCAGCGAGGCCAGCGGCGGGGGCGTCTACCGCGACGACGGCTCCGTCACCTGGGCCGTGCCATCCCTCCAGAACGGCGCGGCCTACGCGGTCAACCTGACGGTGGACACGCCGGCCGACACGCCCGGCGACACGGTCTTCACGGATCGGGCCGCGGTCACCTGGACGTGCCGGCCGCTGGTCGGCAACGCGGCCCTCTGCGTCGAAGGGGCGCTGCAAACCACCACCATCGCCGCCCGGATCATCCGGCCGCCCACCGCCACACCCACGCCCATCTGTCTGGTGGATGAGGCGGGCAACAATTTCGACGCCGCGACCGCCCTCACGATCGGCTCAGCCGGCAAGTACGCCCTCATCTGCGGCAACGACGAGGACTGGTTCAAGTTCAACGTGCCCGCGTGGTACTTCATCGACGTCTCGCTGACCGAGATGGAAGGGGAGTTCGACCTGTCCCTCTCGGCGCCGGCCGGGCCGCACCTGGTCACCTCATCCCACACAGCCGCGGACGAACACATCAGCTACCGCGCGTTGAGCACCGCCGGCGACTACCGCGTGCGCGTCTTCCCGCGGGCCGGCACAGAGGCGCAGGGGTGGTATCATCCTGCTGGCCGCGGCCTTCGGCAAGAGCCAGGGCCAGCCCGGCTTCGACCCGCGCGCCGACTTCGACGAAGACGACGTGATCAACCAGGCCGACCTGGCTCTGCTCCAGCCCAACCTGGGCCGGCGGGGCGATCTGCTGCTCGGCGCGACCGTCGCGTCCGCGGCCGGTGAAGAGCCGCCCCTGAGCCTGGACTTCGAGCCACGGGCCACCGGCCCCGTCAGCCTGCGCATCGTGCCTTCGTCCGCGCTGGCGGCGGTCGGCCAGGTGATCGCGGTGGATGTGATCGCCGATGCGGGCGCGCAGCCGGTGGACGCGGTCGAGTTGTACCTGGACTTCGACCCGGCGCTGTTGCAAGCGGTGGACGCTTCCGGCGCACCCGTGACGGCCGTTCAGCCGGGGACGGCGTTACCGGCGGTGCTGCTGAACCGCGTGGACCCGGCCTGGGGCTGGATTGACTTCGTGGCCGCCAGCGCGGGCGGGACCGCGGCCAGCGGCCAGCTCGTCGTCGCCCGGCTGCGCTTCAAGGTGCTGGGTGCCGGCCAGACCGCGGTGCGGTTCAGCTTCTCCGACTGGCGGCCGACCGACGCGGCCTATGCCGGCGAGTCGGTGCTCGGCGCCGCGGCTGCGGCCCGCGTACGCGCGGCTGAGGAGGTGATCTATCTGCCGATCGTCATGAGGCGTTAGCATACCAGGCGCACGTCAAATTTTCACCACAGAGGCACGGAGGGCACGGAGAAAGCTCCCAAAATCTCCGTGGCCTCTGTGTCTCCGTGGTTAATTTCAAGAATTCAGCGTGCGGTTAGTATAGACAGCCTTGAAGCCAAATGGGCAAGGCTACTGTTGCGCCTTTTCGATTTGCCTTAACGTGAGGCGTGCGTATAATGGTGGCCGGGTGTCGCGGAACTCAGAGTTGCCCGCGCGGTGGAGGGGCGTACACTATGGACAAATACGTGTGCGGCATCTGCGGCGCGAGCAAGGAACTCGAGAGCCTTTACCGGCGCACGCTGTTCGACGACGTTGTCCCGTTCTGGCAGCGGCACTCGATCGACCGCGCGTGCGGCGGATACTTCACCTGCCTCGACCGGCGTCCGCAAGCACGGGACCGACGACGAGGGCAACTGGTACTTTGCCCTCGACCGCGGCGGCCGGCCGCTCGTGCAGCCATACAGCATCTTCTCCGACTGCTGCGCGGCGATGGCGTACAGCCAATACGCCCTGGCCTCCGGCGACGAGCGGGCCAAGGACCTCGCCCAGCAGACCTTCGCAAATATCCTCCGGCGCAATCTAAACCGCCGTGGCGAAGTCTTGTTGCCGCGCAAGGGCGGGAAGTGGAAAGGCTGCTTCCACGTCCCGCGCGCCTTGTATGTCTGCTCGAAGGAGCTTGCGGGGCTCAGCGACCGGCGAACAGACGCGGGCTGATGGCAAGATTATGAGTGTCATTGTGGAAGAGGAAATGGCTAAGATGACCAACCACATCATTCAACAGCCGAAGGGTCGGTTTGCACTGCTCAATGGCCGGGTGATCCTGCCCTGGCAAGTGGTGACCGGCCAGGCAGTAGTGGTGGAGGGCCAGAAAATCATCGGCGTTGCCGGGGTAGATTCCCTGGGTGCTGAAGTAGAGAAGATTGATGTAGGAGGACGCTATGTCACATCCGGCTTGATGGATATCCATGTACACGGCGCGCTGGGTTGCACCTTCAACGAACCAACGCCCCAAGCATTCGCCACCGTTACGGAGGAGCATGCGCAGCATGGTGTGACCTCGCTACTGGCGACGATAGCGACAGCGCCGCTCCCCGACCTGGTGAAGTGTTTGGAGTTCACTCGCCAGTGGATGAGCGAACCGCACAAGGGGGCCCAGGTGTTGGGCGCACATTTAGAAGGCCCGTACTTCAGCATGGCCCAAAAGGGTGCGCAGGACCCGCAGAACATCCGCACCCCGGATGATGGCACGCCTGACATCCTGCTGGAGCAGCATGATGTCTTGAAGATCATGACCTATGCGCCAGAGCTGCCCGGAGCGCTGGCGCTCACGGCCAGGTTGGCCGGGCTGGGCATTGTACCGGCGGCAGGACACAGTTCTGCCAGGGACGAAGATGTGCGGGCGGCAATGCAGGCCGGCTTGCGTCACATCATCCACGTCTGGAGCAGCCAGTCCTCCACTGTGCGCGAGGGTCCCTGGCGCAAGCCGGGCCTGTTGGAGGCGACGTTGGTCTTCGATGGGCTGACCGTGGAGATGATCGCCGATAACAAGCACCTGCCGCCTACATTGATGAAACTGGCTTATAAATGCATCGGCCCTGACCGCCTGTGCCTCATCTCTGACGCCACCAGCGGCGCAGGGCTGCCGGAGGGCGCTCGCTTCCGCTTGGGCGGCATGGAGTACGAGGTGCACGACGGCGTGGGCATGATGTTCGACCGCTCTAGTCTCGCCGGCAGCGCAACCTTTGTGAACCGGATGGCGCCCATTCTGGTGGATGTGGTGGGCATCCCGCTGGTCGAGGCGGTGCGCATGGCCACCCGGACACCGGCCCGGGTCATCGGCGTGGCTGACCGCAAGGGCAGCCTGGAGGCCGGCAAGGACGCCGACATCGCTATCTTCGACGACGACTTCACCGCCTGGCGCACGATGATCGGTGGGCGCTGGGCGTATGCAGCCACAGTATCTTACGAGTTAAATTCTTGTACAAAAGCTGGAAAAACTCTCACGCAAAGCCGCAAAGCCGCAAAGGAATTTCTTAGCGTTCTTTGCGCCTTTGCGTGAGTCAGTTGGTTCCGGCGCCACCGTGGCTCGGTCAGGAGACCGGCCACAGCCACCCCGGATTATGGCTGTCGCTTGAGAGGATACTTCCGGCAGGCGAAGGAGATTGTCTATGAATAATCCAGTAGCGCCGACATTCAAGCCTGACATGGACGATACCATCCGCCGCTGGGAAGCGTACTGGCAGGGTGAGATTCTCGACCGCCCCCTCATCTGTGTAACGGCGCCCGTGGAGGGCTTCGAAGCCAGACCCATCGACGGCTACCGCGAGCGTGTCTTCGGCGACATCGACGAAATCATCGACAAGGAGCTCTACAACGCGTCCGGCACGGTCTGGGGCGGCGAAAGTTTTCCGGGCCTTTGGCCGAGCTTCGGTCCCGATGAGATAACCGTGTTCTGCGGCGCCGAATTCCGCTGGCACGAGGCTTCCGGCGACACCAATTGGGCGCAACCGTTCGTCGAAGACTGGGCGAAATCCCTGCCACTGCGCATTCAGGAAGACCACCCGCTCTGGCTGCGAATGCAGGAGTTCTACCGCCGCGCCGCACAAAAGCTCGCGGGCAAGATGCCCATAGGGTCCGTTGACCTGCACACGAACATGGACATTCTCATGTCCGCGCGCGGCTCAGAGAAGCTTTGCGTTGACCTTATTGACCGGCCTGAAATGATCGACCGGGCGATGGCAGACGCCCGCGCGATCTTCCCCGTGCTCTGGCAGCGGCTCGCGCAGCTCGGGAGGATGGACGAGACCGGCTACGGGTGCTGCGGTTTCTCGTGGGAGGGCTGTGCGCAGGTGTGCTGTGACTTCAGTGCCATGATCAGCCCGGCGATGTTCCGCCGCTGGGTGATGCCGGCGCTCGAAGAAGAAGCGAGCATCGTCAAGCATGCGTTCTATCACTGGGACGGCCCGCGCGCCCTCGTCCACGCCAACAACCTGTTCAGCCTCAAAGGGCTGCACACGTTCGGGTTCGTGCCGGACCCCGGCTACAAACACAGCGATTGCCTTCCGCTCCTGAAGCGGATCCAGGCGGCCGGCAAGGCCGTCCAGTTCATCGGCACGGTGGATGAAATCAAAATGGCGCACAAGGAACTCAAACCGGACAAGGTTGCCTACTGGACAACGGTGGAAAAACCGTCGCAGATCGAGCCGCTGCTGGAATGGTTCCGCAAGAACACCTGACGCGTCTGGCCGAACGTCTATAAAATGCCATAAATATAGCAAAGCTCCCCCCTTAAGGGGAAGGGCTTCGTTAATTCCTCTCCCTTCCGGGGAGAGAAACCAGGTGGGGGCACTGATGTCGCCGCTCTTGTCGGAAACAGAGGTGGCGCACTGGCTACATTTCACAAGAAAGGAGAATAGCTCTATGGCACACTACGTTCTCTTGATGAAACTGACGGACCAGGGGATCAAGGAGGTCAAGGCCGCACCCCAGCGCATCGAGGCCGGCATCAAGCGCAAGTGACCGGCACTTCGGAAGTGCCGGTCACTTCCACCAGAACGCGGTCAACTTCACCCTGGATTATACTGGTCGGAAATCAAACGAGTGCATTCGAAGCCAGAACCGCAAGCTGTCATTGCGAGCGTTTTTTGCGAAGCAATCCCGATTGCCGCAATCGGGAT
>PHCA01000279.1:0-1722 GCA_002842085.1 Chloroflexi bacterium HGW-Chloroflexi-1 | reverse complement strand
AGGCCCTCGCCACAGCGAGGCCCTCGCCACAGCGAGGCCCTCGCCACAGCGAGGCCCTCGCAATGACCCAATGCACTGAATTCATTTCCGCTCAGTATAAGCGGTCAGTTGTTTCACCTGGCGAACCGCGGCGGAACGGTCTGGTGAGGTTTGCCGACAGATGCCGCGCAAAACCTTGAACCACACCCCTGCCGCGCGCAAGCCGTCTAACCCCATACCTTCGTGACTGTATGCGAAACCTTGTGAGAATCGAGCCATGCGAGCAGCGGGTCTGCGGCTTGGGCTGAAACGAGCAAGACGCCAGGCGCAATCTTGCGCCCCAGTCTCGTCAACATGCCTTCACGCGCGCTGTGGTACTCTTTTCCATCGACGCGCTTGTTGACCTGATAGCCGTAGAGTGTGCGGTGCAGCGCGCCCTTTGTCGCCGCGTCGAGTCCGCGCGTCGAATAGGTCACCAGAACCAGCGGCTCCGCCCGCGGGCGCGCCATGGATTCCAAAAGGGGTGCGGGATTGCCCCAGAGAACGATTCCCTCTTTGGCGACCTGCCAGAGAAAGTGCGAATCCAGGTTGGGCTCTCGCAGATTGGCAAAGACGAACGAGAGCCGATTCGCCAAATCGTACCTGGCTGCAATGAACGACGACACCTGCAGCGCGGCTTTTGCCTCGGGACCAAATTCGGGATCGTGATCTATCTCGAATATCAGGAGGATGTCAATGTCGCTTTTCTTGCGAAACTCGCCAGTGACGGTGGAACCGAACAGCACGGCAAAGCGCAGATTGGGAATGTTCTCGGCATAGTCAACGAAACAGCCCAATGCCGCGTAAAGTGATTCCGGAATCCCTAACGGGACCAGTTCTCGATTTGCTTTAGCAACGCCAGACATTCTTCCACCACCTTCCCATTGCCCTTGCCGCCGTACCATCGTCCGATGCGCAGTTGATCCAGACGTTCGAATGCCTCTGCAATCTCTGACGCTTGATTTTGCCGCAAGAGACGCGTGATGCCTTCGTGCGTGTCCAGGTGTTGTCCAAACTGGCTTGCCGCGCCCACGGCGATCAAGTGATGTGCAATTCCAAACGCGAGTTCCGTGATCGCGGCGACATTTACGCCGGTGGGATCGGGCAACAGCCGATCCAAACTTTGTCGAATTTCCTTCGCTTTTGCAGAGTGCCCTTGAGGATTCACTCGAAACCTCTGTTCACAGGATTACAGAAAACGGTCAAAAACGCGGATTCTGTGACCGCGATTCAAGAATAATGTATCACGAGCGCGGTGGGACACATCTTCCCGTAATGTACTTGTGTAATCATGCGACCTCCTGTGTATCGCCATATCCAGGCCACAGCCCCCCTATGGCTGGCAGCACTGGTGATCGAACAGAACCAGGGCATAGCGGTAAGCGCCGGCCAAGGAGCGCAGGAAATCGTCTGCCTCGTTCAGGCATCCGGGGTCGCGGTGCGGGTGAACGAACAAGTCGCACGTGATAGGCGTGATTCCGAGAGACTGCGATCGCTCCAGGAGGCCGGCGATCGTCGCTTCCATGTTCTTGTCGGCGACCAGGACGACCAGATCCCTTGGCGGGGGCTCGGCAGGTGGCTTCATCCCAACACCCCACTGGCAAAAGGGTGCAGATACTCTTAGTTACCAGAACTAACGTTCTATGGGAAAAACTGTCCAGCAGCGTGGCTTACCCCGATTACTTGCGAAAATTCCCCCCAAAT
>PHCA01000278.1 GCA_002842085.1 Chloroflexi bacterium HGW-Chloroflexi-1 | reverse complement strand
ATGTCGTCCAGCGCCAGGCCCAGGTTGGCGGTCATGGTGCGCTCGGTTGGAGTTTCCCGCCCCCGCTTCTGGCCGGTGACCAGCTCGCCCAGGCTGGCGTAGATCGGCGGGATCTCCTGGAAGTAGCCGATGTGGCGATAGTGCTCCAACTGCGACACGTCGTCGGTGCAGAACTTGTCGGTCTCCTGCATGGCCGCGCCGGCCCAGTAGGAGTCGAAGTCCACCAGCGACGCGAACGCGCCTGGATTCAACCAGCCGGCCTGGATCGTCGCGTGCGGCGTCCGCAGGATCGGCCCGGCGGTGACCACGATGTCGCAGCCCGTGACGGCATCCCGCGGCTCCCTGGCCTCGATGACCTTCAGACCCCAGCGCTCGCTCACTTCGGCCGCGTAGCGGTCTTGCACCTCGGGCAAGTTATCGTAGGCCACCACATACTTGAGCGGGAAGAGCGCCTTGAGCGCCTCCAAATTGGTGCGTCCCTGCACGCCGCATCCCAGGATGCCCATCGTCTCCGAGTCGGGGCGGGCCAGGTACCTGGCTGCCAGCGCGGTCGCCGCGCCGGTGCGCATCCCGGTGATCCAGGTGCAGTCCATCACCGCCAGCGGCATACCGGTTTCGTCGTCGTTGAGGATCAGCAGGCCGCTGATGTAGGGCAGGCCGCGCCGGTAGTTCTCCGGGTAACCGCTGACCCACTTCACGCCGATGGACTTCAGCGCGGGGATGTAGGCCGGCATGGCGTGGATGAACGCGTCCGGCCGCGAGTGCACGCCGGGCTTGGGCGGCATCTCCACGTTGCCCTGGCCGTGCTCGCGAAACGCGACTTCCAGCGCCGCGATGATCTCCGGCATGGTCGGCAAGCACTTGCTTCGGCAAGCACTTGCTTATTGTATGCAAAACCGCTATAATCCTGATATTGAGATTGTGTATCCCAAGCGTCGGGATCTCAACTCATTTGCGGTTAAGCGCCATGAGAGGTAGTGAACATGCCACAGGTAACTGCACAACGGGTCCAGTCTGACCTGACCTTAGATCAACTTGTCGCAATTGTCAAGCAACTAAAACCTGATGAGCGCGAACTGATCAGACACGCCATCAATCAGCCACCCTGGAGCCAACGCCTCGACCAGGTGCTGCACCGTGTATGGGACCGCGTTGACATTGCGCCGATAACGGAGGAAGAGGTCGATGCCGAAGTCGAACTCGCCCGAACAGGTCTCTGGGCCCAGGGTGGTTATTGACACGAACCTCTTTGTTCGCGGCCTACTGAAGGGTGCCGTTACCACGCCACTCATGCAGGCATGGAAAGGGCAACGCCTCAGTCTCGTCACTTCCGAGGAACTGCTCGCCGAGTTGTTTGAAGTATTGGCACGTCCCAAATTCAGGCGCTACTTCACGCGGGCGGACATCCATGAACTCAGCGAACTGATCTACGAACGAGCTGAGATCATTTACCCGACAACCCGCGTGGCCCTCTGCCGAGATCCCAAGGACGACATTTTTCTAGAGGTAGCGATTGCCGGTCAAGTGGCTTACTTGATCACCGGTGACGATGACCTCAAAGCGGACGATGCTCTCAAAGCCAAGATGCACATCGAGTATGGCTTCGAGATCATCGGTGTACCTGAGTTTCTCAAACTTCTGGGGCAACTTGAGGCCGAGTAGCAGGCCAACCGTCCGCCCTCACCGCACCTTCAGCCTCGGCCGCCGCCCGTTCAACGACAACAGGATCACCCCGCTCACGACCAGCCCCGCGCCCACTATCTGCCACCCGTCCATCCGCTCAGCCAGGAAAACGTAGCCGAGCAGCGAGGCCATTGGCACCTCTGACGTGGCCACGATCGACGCCACGCTGGCTTGAATCCGCCGCAGCCCGGACGTGTAGGTCCGATAGCCCATGATCGTTGTGATCAACACCAAAGCCAGGAACGCCCCGGCCGCGGTCGGCGAGATCGGGCCTGGAAGCGGCCGGCCGATCTGGAAAGGCAGCAACGCCAGGGCCGCGAAGCCGAACGCATAGACAAGGATCGTCCACGGCTCGTAGTTGCCGGCGAGCTTCTTGGTGAACAGGGTGATGCCGCTGTAGGCCAACGACGCGGCCAACGCCGTCGACAAGCCGAGCGCGGTGAGTTGTACGCCGGTGAGGGCGCCCGGCCGCGCGATCAAGATCGTGCCGATGCCCGCCAGCGCAATCGCCGCCCATTTGCGCCAGGTCAGCGGCTCGCGCCACAGCAGCCAGGCGAAAACGGTCACGAAGACCGGCGAATTGCACTGCAGCACCGTGGAAATTCCCACGCCGTTGATCAGGACGGTAATGTTCCACAGCACGTGAAAGGTGCCGATGCCGATCCCCCCATCGCGGCCAGCCAGGGCAGATCGGCCCGGTGCACGCGCAGCAGCGCCGGCTTGATGGCCGCCAGCCCGCCCAACAGGCAGAGAAAGGTGGTCAGATCGCGCCAGAACGCCAGGGCGATGGCGGAGATGCCGCTGCCATTCACGATGAGATTGACGAACAGGCCCGACGTCGACCAAAAGAGTGTGGCCAGCACCACCAGCGCCAGCCCCACCCCCGCGGACACGCGGACCGCGCCCCCCTTTGCATCTGCCGTGAAAATCACCCACCTACCCCCCGGCCCCCTCCCTGCGAGGGAAGGGGAGCGCCGCCACCCCCCTCGCCTCGTAGGAGAGGGGGGCAGGGGGGTGAGGTGCGTGTCAGACTTGGGTTGGGTCACGATCAGCCGGCTTCCGACGTGAGCGCCAGCGCGTCGACGTAGCGCATGTCGAAATCGGGGTCCAGGTCCAGGTCCACCTGTTCCGCCACGGCCGCGATCCGCTCACCGCGGGCGAACTCCGCGTCATCCAGGAAGAGCGCCGCGCCCATGCCCGCGCCGTTGGCCGACGTTTCGACCGCGCCCAATGGCACGGCCGGGATCATACCCAGCCCCAGCACTGCCTCCACGTTCAGTTGGCTGCCAAAAGAACCCGTGAGGATCATGTGTTGCAGGTCGCCCGATTTCAGGTCCAGCTTATCCAACAGCGTCTCGATTGCAGCCTTGATCGCGCCCTTCGCCTTCTGCAGCTCCCGGACGTCGTGCTGCGTCAGGTAGAGCGAGACCGCCGCGGCCTCTTCGCCGGCGTCCACCCCGCGCAGATCCACCCCCTGGTCGGTGATCAGGAAACGGCGCACCTTGTCCGCGCCCACGCTGATGCGCGGCCCGAAGGTCGGGTGATCGGGGACGAAGCGACCGCTGGGGTCGATCACGCCCGCCCGGCGCAGCTCGCAGATCAGTTCGAGCAGCCCCGAGCCGGTCAGCCCCACGGGCGGTTGGTCCGCGATGGTGGTCAGCGCCAGCGTGCCGTCCGCCGCGTTCACCTTGACCCCGCCCGTCGGTCACCATCACCTCGCCGTTGGTGCCCAGGTCGATGGCCGCCATCGGGCCGGTCGCCCGGTCGAAGTTGTAATAGGCCAGGCAGGCCAGGGCGTCAGAGCCGACAAAGCCACCGATCAAGGGCAGCAGCGCGACCTCGACGCCGGCCGGAAAGATGTCGGCGAAGGGGTTCGCAGCATCAGACTGCGCCCCGTCGCCGCTGCGGAAACGCACCGCCTCTTTGCGGTAAGGCTGGAACGGAAGCTCAGCCAGCGTCTCGACGGGGTAACGCAGCATCAGATGGTGCATGGCGCAATTCCCGACGATGGTCACCTTGCGGATGCGCTCCTTGATGCCCGGCGCGAGCTTGAGCGCGTCCACGGCCTGCACGATAGACGACAGCGCCAGCACGGAGATCCGTTCGGCCGTTTCGGGGCCGCGTTGGGCCGCGGCCAGCCGCGAGATCACGTCCGCGCCAAACGCGGTCTGCTGGTTGAGCACGGCCGCGCCGACGCAGACCTTGCCCGCATCCAGTGTGGTGACGAACGCCGCGACGGTCGTGCTGCCGAAGTCGATGGCCAGCCCCAACGGCACGCCCTTGCGCTTGTGGTCGTTGCTGGCGCGGAAGATCTTGTTGGAGTAAACGACGATGGGCGCCAGGGTCACCGCCACGTCGCCCAGCACCCTGGCCCGGCACGCCAGCCGATAGTGGGCAGCCCGCTCGGCGGTCGTCAGCCCGTGCAGCTCGTGTTCGTCCAGCGGGCTGAGCGCCCCCTCGGCCATCACCTTGCACTTGAGGCAGGTGCCCCGGCCGGCGCAGGGCTGCTCCAGCGACAACCCGGTGGCGATGATCGCGCCGCTGAGCAACGCGTCGTCCTCCACCATCACCGACCGCACGTCGGCGCCATAGCTGACGGTCACTCGGGCAGTCCGGGCTTCGCGCACCTTGTCGTAGAACTCCTGGACATGGTCCCGCATGATCTCAGCCGCGGCCACGGTGTCGCCTGCGCGGATCGCCTCGACCAGGTCGAGGTGTTTCGCGACGGCCGCCGGCAGGTCCAGGTCGACGGCCAATCGTTGCTCGTCGATGGGCGCGCCGGGCGCCAGCTCGAGGGTCGTGATCTTGTCCCAAAGCAATTCGTAAGCCCGTTGCGTGTCAACGCGTTGCATCTCCATGTCGGTACCTCCTCGCCCAGGCTGAGGAAACCGGGATTGGAAATCCCTGCCTGAAGTCGAGAAGCGCCTCGTCGGTGTATGTGCCACTTAATCCGCCTCCCCGTATCTTCTCAATTTTTCGGGGAATCGCTCGCTGTGGCCGGTCTCCTGACCGAGCCACCGTGGCTCGGTCAGGAGACCGGCCACAGCCACCCCGGAT
>PHCA01000277.1 GCA_002842085.1 Chloroflexi bacterium HGW-Chloroflexi-1 | reverse complement strand
GGAACGGAGCGTCTTTTGCGGAGTGAAGTCGAAGGATGCGGCCATTGCGCGATGACCGCTCCGCCTCCTTCGACTACGCCCGCCAAAAACAGCGGGCTCTCCTGAGCGCAGTCGAAGGGTCAGGATGCTCCGCTACAGTTGAGGGGCCCGGACAGTTGTTTAATTCTCATTCCTTAGCGAGCTGGTGCCGGAGTACCGGAGGATAGGGTGACACGGTGACGGGGTGATGGGGTGACAGGGTGACAGGCGAGGCTGTTGTCCGCGGGGCGGCGACGGCTTCGTTGTTTTTCGCGGGGCCTTGCCGCGCGCGCGGGCGTTTGTGTTTTGCCGTCTGCGGGTGTATCATGGGCCTGTCACAGAAGCGGCGAGTGGGGAATTGCCAGGCGCGCCTCACCCGTGGGTGCAGGCATTGTATCATGAGGATGGGGGTGAATGATGAGCGGTAGAGATACTTCGGGGATGCAACTCACATCTATCGTTTTGGCCGATCGTCCTATCCCGGAGACTGGTCTTTGGGAACTTCAGGTCAACATCTCCGCGGCGGTGAATTGTTCTGCTGAAGATGCCCGGCGAGCAGCTAATCGCTTCGTTCATCACGAAATCAGCTATTTGATGCGCGGAGACTCGCCGAGTCTCGTTGTCGCCGACCGCGTCTACTGGCGCGTCCCCATCGTGTTGAGCTTCCCGTCACATGGTCCCGTCGGCATGGTCGGGAGCATTGATGTGGATGTGGATACTGGCGAACTGAATGTCAGTTCCGGGCTGATTGCGGAGATCCAGCGTCGTGCACAAGATCTTGCTACCCGTAGCGCACCACATACAACGCCGGCAGGCTGACTGCCTGGCCGCCTGTGCCGCGATGGCGCTGGATTATCTGGGCCGGCCTGTCGATTACAGCCGTTTGATTGCGCTGTTGGGCGTTCAGGATTTTGGCGCGCCATCCTCAAACATCCGACGTCTGGCAAAGTTGGGCTTATCAGTGAGCTTCGGCCAGGGTACCGAGGCCGATCTGGTAAGTCACTTGCTGCACGGCGAGCCGTGTATCGTGTTTCTGCGCACTGGAGAGCTGTCCTATTGGACAGAAGACACCGGCCATGCCGTTGTACTCGTGGGCATGGACGAAGATACCGTGTATCTCAACGATCCTGCCTTTGGAGAGGCGCCTCAGAGCGCTTCCCGCGACGAGTTTTTTCTGGCCTGGCTGGACTTCGACTGCGACTACGCTGTGATTACGCGATAGCCAGGGCGACGACCTGATTCGTCTATGGAGGCTGGAGCCGGGGCGCGACATCGAGGTGGTCTACACGGGACCTGTCCTGAGCCGAGCCTGCCCTGAGCGCCGTCGAAGGGTCGAAGGATTCGGTCGGGCGAGAAGCTGTTCGAGGAGCTGTTCATCCCCGGCGAGGTCTACGCTCGCACCGCGCACCAGAAGATCTTCGTGGCGAATAACGGCGCGGCAGAGCGCGGGAGCAGGGGGGCAGAGGGGCAGGGGAGCGGGGGAGCGCGTGCCACTTCCGACCTGGAACGGGGGGTAGACGCCCTGATCGCGGCGGCGCAGCGGGATGATGTGGAGACGGTGCGCCGGTTGCTCAGCGAGCTGGTGCCGGAGTATCGGGGGACACGGTGACGGGGTGACACGGTGACAAGGTGATGGGGTGATGGGCGAGGCTGTTGGCTGCGGGGCGGCGACGGCTTCCTGTTTTTTCGGGCCGGTGCGGGTTCGCTGTGGCTTGCGCTTTAGTGTCCGCGGGTGTATGATGTGTCCCAGGCTCAGGGATGTGCCGTGAGATCGCGTTACGGAGATGACTAAAATGACGACAATGGTTCGTACCCGCCCGGTGACCGCGCAGAGGGAATTCTCTTTGCCCTATTACGAGAACGTGTTGGAGTTTCATTCAGCGAGTTGCTCGAGGTCAACCGCCAGCGGGCCTTGACCGCTCAAGAGGAAGAGGAGCTCGAGCATTACATTCGCATTGACCGGATGATGGCGCTACTCAAGGCGAAGGTCTATGGCCGATTGGGGAGCGGCAGGGCGGCATGACGTATGTTCCCGCACGCTTGCGCGATCTGGTCGTGACGCGCGCACGGGCAAGCTGCGAGTACTGCCTGCTCCATGCAGACTATGCCGTGTTTGCGCATGAAGTGGATCACGTGATCGCTCGGCAACATGGCGGCGCCACCAGCGCCGACAACCTTGCGTATGCCTGTGCGCAGTGCAATCGCTTCAAGGGGAGCAACGTGGCCGCCCCGGATCTGCAGTCGGGCATCATCGTCCCGTTGTTCAACCCGCGAACACAGAGTTGGCGCGATCATTTTCACTTGGACGGCCCTCTGATTGTGCCGCTTTCGATAGTCGGGCGAGTGACTGAGCGCCTGTTGCAGTTGAACCAGCTTGATCGGGTGTTGCTTCGCAAGGAACTGATCGCCGTTGAACGCTATCCTTTTCGATTCGGCGAAGCGATGATCACCTGAGACTGGACTCACTCTCATAGACAAAGGAAGGGGAGACACTTCCACGTCTGCGCGAAGCTGTCGTGCCTGTTGCGGCGACAGCTTCGTTGTTTTTTCGGGCCGGTGCGAGTCCGCGGCGGTTTGCGCTTTGCTGCTCGCGGGTGTATGATGTGTCCCAGTGGATGGATTTACGGTGAGATGGCGTCACGGAGATGGGAGATAGATTAAATGACGATGCGAACAAGTGTACAGATTGAGCTTCCTGCCGCCCTCTTGCGCCGGGCGCGTGTTCCGGTGCAGGAACCGGCGCGGGAATTAGTGATCTTCTTGCTGGAGAGCTATGCTCAAAACCTGGAGCGGTCACAGCGTCAGCAGGCATACGAAAGCTACTACGCCCTGCGTGCGGCGGAGGATCAGGACGAGGAGCTCGCCCTCTTGGCCGATTTCGCGTTCGCAGATGCCGAAGCAACGACTGAGGGCGCCGCATGACGCCCTTCATTCAACGCGGTGACGTTTTCTGGGCCAATCTTGACCCTACGATCGGTGTCGAAATCCAGAAGACAAGGCCCGTCGTCGTGATGTCCAATGATGTGATCAACCAGCGCAGTCAACTGGTCATCGTGGTGCCTCTAACAACTAATGTGACTCGTCTTTCGCCAAGCCACGTGTTGATTCCGAGGGGTGAAGGCGGTTTGACGGAAGACTCAAAGGCGCTCACGGAGCAAATTCGGGCGATGGACAAACAGCGATTGACAACCGGAATCGGCATCCTGTCGCCCCGCTTCCTGCGACTTATTGAGCAGGCGATTCGCAATTCCCTGGACATGTGAATCCGTTTGATCGGATACTGGTGGCCTAGGGGCAGTTGGGGCGACTTGTGATCCTGACCAATACGTGCTGCGGCTAGAGAAGTTCGACCTGGGCGCGCACTGGCCCGGCTTCCTGCTCTTCACCAGGCTGGCACTGGTCATCACACCGCTGGTCTTTGGACGCGCCGGCATCTACGCGCGCTATTGGCGCTATGCCTCGGTCGAAGAGCTGCTCTTGTTGGCCGGCTCAGTCACAGTCGCCGTGCTGTTGGTGGGCGCCATCAGCCTGGTGGTCGTCCAGTTTTTGCCCGGTGATCCGCCCCTGCCGCGTTCGATTCCCCTCATCTTCCTGCTCCTGGCGCTGGTTGCCACGGCCGGCCCGCGTTTCGCCTTGCGTCTATCAGCGCGTGCGCTCGCGCTCAAGCGCTCCAACGGCAAGGACAGCGGTGCATGACTCCAGCCGGTGCTCATCATGGGCGCGGGCGACGCGGGCGCCATGCCTGCCCTGAGTTCATCGAAGGGATCGTCCGCGAGCTGCAAAACAATCCGCACCTGGGCCTGGAGCCGGTCGGCTTCCTGGACGACAACGCCTGTGCCCGCACAGGTAGGCAAGCACGACGTGAAGATCCACGGCGTGCCGGTGCTGGGCGACCGCCACGCGATCCCGAAGATGGCGGCCCGCTACAGGGTGAAACTCGTCATCATCGCCATGCCGACCATGGCGGGCAAGACCATTCGCGAGATCGTGAAGATCTGCGAGGACGCCGGCCTGCAAACCAAGATCGTTCCTGGGCTCTACGAGCTGATCGGCGGCGCGGTCAGCGTCAGGCAGTTGCGCGAGGTGCAAATCGAAGACCTGCTGCGCCGCGAGCCGGTGCAGACCGACATCGCGGCGGTGCAGGAGCTTCTGCGGGGCAAACGGGTGCTTGTCACGGGCGGCGGCGGCTCCATCGGCGCGGAGCTGTGTCGCCAGATCCTGGGCTGCCGCCCGGCCAGCCTGATCGTCCTGGGTCACGGCGAAAACTCCATCTTCGAGATTTCCGAGGAATTGAAAGCGCAGGCGGCCGCGCATGACGTGCAGCTCGTGCCCGTGATCCACGTGCCGTTGATGGAGAGCAACCCCGGCGAGGCGATCACCAACCCTGTACTGAGGCCCCTCCTGAGTCCATCGAAGGGCGCAGTCGAAGTGAACGTCACCTCTCACCTTCTCAACCTCCCAACCTCTCACCTTCTCAACCTCTCCCACCTGGGTAAGCTCAACAACATGGAACGCAAAGCCGATACCTTCTGCTTCTAATCTCCCCCGCTCCTCTTCTCCGCTTCTCACCCTCTCAATTTCTCACCCTCTCTCCTGTCCGCGGGGCGGCGACGGCTTCGTTGTTTTTGCAGGGCCTACCAGAAGACCGTCAGAGTGTATGCTGGGATTTGACAGCCGGCTCAAATGAGAGTAAAGTGTGCATAGTGTACCCTTTGAGGTGATGACATGCTGGTAACTCAAACGATCAACAGCAAGGCCGCGCGTCAGAACTGGCGCGATCTGCTCGACGCCGCACATAAGGGGACAGGGGATACCGTCATAGAGCGCAACGGGCGCCCCATTGCGGCGGTGATCCCCTACGCCGACTTTCTGGCCCTACAGGAAGAGCTGGACGAACTGCGGGCGGCTCGGCGCGGCCAAGCGGCTTATGCGGCCTGGCAGCGTGATCCCAGCCTGGGGCGACCCTGGGCCGAAATTAAGGCCGAAATGATCCGGGACGGGTTACTCGATGCCTGAAACCTGGCACGCCATCGTCCTGCGCGATCCTGAAAAGCTCTTGGCCAAGTTGCCGAAAGACTTACGCCAACGGCTTGGCAAGGCCATTGACCGGCTGGAAACCGACCCGCACCCCCCGGGCAGCGAACGGTTAACCGGCTATGATCTCTACCGGCTGCGTGTGGGGGACTGGCGCATTATTTACCGGCTGGAAGATGACAGGCTCATCGTTTTGGTAGTGGAGATCGGCTCAAGAGGGGGCGTTTACAAGAGCTTAGCGCGCTAGACCGGCGGGGCCGACCCTACGCACTTTGTGATGGCATGCCTCGCGGTTCCGGGCACCGTGGCGAGGATACGAGCTACTGGACGGCAGCGTCAGCGTCAAGCAGGTGCGCGACGTGCGGATCGAGGATCTGCTGCGCCGCGCGCCGGTGCGCACCGACGTCAGCGCGGTGAGCGGCATGTTGCGGGGCAAGCGGGTGCTCGTCACCGGCGCGGGTGGCGATCCGCCTGGCGCTGGAAGATGAGAACATCGAGGCTCGTCCGCTGTGGCAGCCGATGCACCTGCAGCCGGTGTTTGCGGGTTGCGAGTGCGTCGG
>PHCA01000276.1 GCA_002842085.1 Chloroflexi bacterium HGW-Chloroflexi-1 | reverse complement strand
CCAGCTCCGCAGCCAGATGAACGGCGTTGGCCACCACCCGGCGCTGGAGCTGCGCGAAGTCGGCGGTCCGGGCCAGCTTGAAGGTGACGGCCATCCCGGCCATGGCGTTGATGTGCGGGCCACCTTGTTCGCCCGGGAAGACAGCCGCGTCGATCTTGCGCGCCAGCTTCTTGTCCGTGGTCAGGATCGCCGCGCCGCGCGGGCCATAGAGCGTCTTGTGCGTGGTGAAGCTGATCACGTGGGCGTGGCCGATCGGGCTGGGTACCACGCCGGCTGCCACCATGCCCGCGATGTGCGAGATGTCGGCCAACAGGAAGGCGCCGGCCGCGTCCGCGATCTGGCGGAAGCGCGCCCAGTCCGGCATCCAGGGGTAGGAGGTGTAGCCGGCAATGACCATCTTGGGCTTGTGCTCGCGCGCCAGCGCCTCGATCGCGTCGTAGTCCAGCCGCTCGGTCTCGGGGTCGATGCCGTAGGAGACGATGTCGTAGAGCTTGCCGGAACGATTGGCCGGGCTGCCGTGGGTCAGGTGGCCGCCATGCAGCAGGTCCATGCCCATCACCGTACTGCCGATGGGGACCAGCGCGGCGTAGATCGCGCTGTTAGCCGGCGAGCCGGAGAGGGGCTGCACGTTGGCCCAGATTCCCTCCGGGGGCACGCCGTTGGCCGCGAACGCCTCGGCCGCCCGGCGCCGGGCCAGCGATTCCAGGATGTCGGCGTATTCGACCCCTTTGTAATAGCGTTGGTCGGAGTGGCGGCGATACCAGGCCAGCGAGGTCTCGTAGTCGAGGATCTTCGCCTCAGGTGATCCGTGGATGGTGGGATCGGGGTAGCCCTCGGCGTAGATGTTCTGGAAGACGGAGCCGAGCGCCTGGCGCACCGCGGCCGGGGCCTGGCTCTCGGACGGGATCAGGATCAGCTTGCGGGCCTGCCGCTCCGCCTCGTAATCGATCAGCTCGCTGACCGCCGGGTCGACGGTCTCGAGATTGCTTTCAAAGAAATCCAGCATGACCTGCTCCTTCACGTTCAGTGTCTCACCCGTGTGATTGGTAGATTGGTAGATTGGTAGATTGGTCATCGATCGCCCTGTCGCCTGCCGCCTGTCACCGTGTCACCTTGTCACCTTGTCAGGTATAGCAGGTGACCCGCAAGGCGTCTCCGACCGCGGTGCCGGTGCGGGCGATGGCGCTGGCGGGCAGCTCGATGACGTAGCGGACACCCCGATAGATGCGGCCGACGGCCCAGGGTTTCATGGCCGGGTCCATCGCCACGACGCGGTCGTCCGGGCTGACGTACAGCACATCGATTGGAATTGACATAAACATGCTGATCACACCGTTACACGGTGTGATCAGCAGGCCGTCCCCCTCGGCCAGGCCCCGCACGCCGATCAGCCCTTTCATGCGCGTCCAGAAGTTGTCCGCCACCCGGCCGTGATCGACCAGGATGGCGCCGCGGGTCAGGTTTTCGACATGCAGCATCTGTGCCTCCGTTCGGCGGGAGTCCGGTGGATCATGATCCAGCGACATTATACACCAGAATCTCTCTGCGCCCATCATGCATTGCGATGCCGGTTCAGAAGCAATGCTTGCCGAATCGGGAGTCCTGGCGTATACTGCGTTTGCCGCGGCCGGATCAGTGGCCGGCGGCAGAGAGATGATGATGCTCACGGGCGAACTGACCTGGATCGGCCTGGCGATCGCCGTTATTGTGGGTTGGCTGGCCGGCGCGGCCGGGAACTGGGCCGCGGACATCCTGCCGCATCTGGGCGTGGACCGCGGCCAGGCGGATCGCCGCGGCTTTCCCCTCTGGCACTACCTGACCCTGCCGTGGTACCCTTTTCGCAAGGGCGTTTGCCCCCACTGCGGCGAACTGTGTCCTCGCCGCGCGCCGTCGCTGGAAGTCGGCACGATCGCGGTCTTCACCCTGGCCTGGCTGCGGGTCCCCGGCGACCTGACTTTGCTCCTGGTGACCTGGTGCTATGCCATCTTCCTGCTGACCGTCCTGGTGATCGATCTGGAGCATCGCCGCGTGCTCAACGTGATGCTGATCCCCGCGGCGGTCGCGGCCCTGCTCTTCAGCCTCCTGCCGGGGACGCCGCAGCCGCTGAACGCGCTGCTCGGCGCTGCGGTGGGGCTGGGGGTGTTCTTGCTGTTGGCGCTGATCGGCCGCGGCGCGCTGGGCGCGGGGGACGTGAAGCTGGCGGCTGTGATCGGACTGATGACGGGCTATCCCGGCGTGCTCACCGCGCTGGTCATCGGCATCGCGCTGGGGGGCGTCGCGGCGCTGGCGCTGCTGATCACCCGCCGCGCCGGCCGGAAGAGCTTCATGGCCTACGCGCCGTACCTCTCATTGGGCGCGCTGGCGGTTCTGTTGGGGTTGTTGGGCGGGCGGTAGGCGTGTTGCGGATTGCGGATTGCGGATTATGGTATGATGAAATCTAATCCACAAGACCAGGCGCACTGGCAATTGTCGTCGATGACCGTCTTTGTTATACACAAATTGAATGCCGGCGCCGGTCAAATCTTGAATACTGGGTTAAAAATGAGCGAACCGTGAGCCGTAACGTATCTTCTCAATAACTTGGGGGAGATCTGTCAGGTTTCTGGCCATATCTGTGCGACCTGTGCGATGCGCAACAGAAATCTGACAGGTCTACGTTGAACACCCCGGATCATTGAGAAGATACCAGTATATCAGAAACACATCGCGTTCCTCCAGCGCATTTTTGAATCGCCCCTACTCCTGTCCGGTGACCAACGCCATCAGCGCCATGCGCACGGGCACGCCGTTCGCCGCCTGCCGGAAGTAAGCAGCGCCCGCGTAGGCGTCCACTTCGGTCGCGATCTCGTCGACCCGCGGCAGGGGGTGCATGACGGTGATGCCCGGCCTGGCGCTCTTGACCAGCGCCATGTCGACCACGTACGCGCCCTTCAACTGCTCGTACTCCGCCGGATCGGCGAAGCGCTCCCGCTGAATGCGCGTCATGTAGAGCACGTCGCTCTGCGCCGCGGCCTCGGCCAGGTCAGAGGTCTCCACGATCTCGACCCCGCGCGCCCGCAGTCCGGCCGTGATCTCCGCCGGCATCGCCAACGCGTCCGGCGCCACGAAGTAGAAACGCACCCCCTGCGTCGCCAGCAGCGCGGACAACGAGTGCGCCGTGCGGCCGTTCTTCAGGTCGCCGGCCAGCGCCACCGTCAGCCCTTCCACCCGGCCCTTCTCCTTGCGGATGGTGTACAGGTCGAGCAGCGCCTGGGTCGGGTGTTGCCCGGCCCCATCCCCGCCGTTGATCACCGGCACGCCCGCGCCCGCGGCCAATTCCGCCGCGCTGCCCACCACCGGGTGCCGGATCACCGTGACGTGCGCGTAGCCCTCGATCATCTTGCCGGTGTCGAACAACGTCTCGCCTTTGGCCGCCGAGCTGGATGTCTTCGCCTCGGCCACTGAGATCACCTGCCCGCCCAGTTGGAGCATGGCGGTCTCGAACGAGAGCCGCGTCCGGGTGGACGGTTCGTAGAAGAGGGTCGCCAGCACCTTGCCGGCCATGTTCAGCAGCCGGCCGCCGGCCCGCATCACGCCCTCGAAACGCGCCGCGGTGTCCATGATCAGCTCGATCTCGTCCAGCGTGAACTGGTCCGCGCGCAGGATGTCCTTACCGCACAATGTCGTTGCCATGAATCTGCCTCCTGAGTAATTCCACAATGTCACTTTTCGCCTGTCATTGCGAGTTACCCATTCCGCCGCAGCGGGATGCGCCCGGCAAGTGACAGTCATTGCGAGGGGCCGCAGCCCCGAAGCAATCTCCGGTTGCCACAATCAGAGATTGCTTCGCAAACACCGCTCGCAATGACTAATGGCTCACGTCGATGGGCAGGAACTACACCCCCTGACCCCTGACCCCTGCCCCCTGTCCCCTGTCCCCTGACCCCTACAAGTACAAATGGCTCACGTCGGTGGGCAGGAACTGCGCCCGCCCCGGTTGGGCCACCAGCCGCCCATCCTCGACGATCACCGCGCCGCGCTGCATGGTGAGCACCGGCGCGCCGGTGACCGCGTAGCCCTCGTACAGGGTGTAGCCCGCGCCGGAGTGTTGCGTCGCAGCGGTGAGGGTGTGCGTGCGCGTCGGGTCCCAGATGACCAGGTCCGCGTCCGAGCCCACCGCCAGCGTGCCCTTGCGCGGGTAGAGCCCGAACAGCCTGGCCGGCGTCTCGCTCATCACCTGCACCAGCCGCGGCAGGCTGATCTTGCCGCTGTTCACGCCCGCGTGGTACATCACGGTCAGCATGGTCTCGATCTGCGGCGAGCCGTACGCGGCGTCGAAGAAGTCGTCGGTCACCTTTTTGGCCTTCGGCGCATGGTCGCTGGCCACGGTGATCAGCGTGCCGTCGGCCAGGCCCGCCCAGAGCGCCTCGTTGTCGGCGGGTGTCCGTAGCGGCGGCCCGATCTTGGCCAGCGGGCCGACCCGGGCAGTGGTCTCCTCGGTCAGGGTCAGGTATTGCGGGCAAGTCTCGCCGTACACCCGCCAGCCATTGGCCCGGGCGCGGCGCAGCGGCTCCAGGCAGGCGGCCGCGCTGTTGTGCGGCACGTACAGCGGACAGCCCATCACCTGCGCCAGCGACATGGCCCGGTTCACCGCCTCGGCCTCCAGCAGGTCGGGCCGCATGGTGGTGAAGGCCTCGACCGGAGACCGCCCCTCCCGCCGGAACTTATCCTCCAGGTAGTCGGTCGCCAGGCCGTTCTCCGCGTGGACCGCCACCAGGCCGCGCTCGGCCGCGACCACGTGCGTACGCGTAGTGGATCATGGTCGTCACGCCGCCATGCGCGCCGGACACCGAGGCGCCGCCCAGGTCATCCAGATAGACCGGATGGGTGTGGACGTCGACCACGCCCGGCAGCACGAATTTCCCCGTTGCGTCGATGACGCGACCGGCGCGGCCCGCGTCCAGGTCCGCCGCGATCTCCGCCACCCGTTCACCCCGGATGCCCAGGTCGACGCGCGCGATGCCGGCGCCGGTCGCCAGCAAACCGCCTTCGATGATGAAGTCCAGTTTGTCGCTCATGCGATCAGCTCCTCGTAACTGCTTGGCCCGATGATTCGAGCACCGTCTCCAGCGCCGCGATGAACCGGGCGTTTTGCTCCGGCGTGCCCACCGTGACCCGCAGCCAGTGCGGCAGATCATAGCCCACGCAAGAACGGACGATCACGCCTTTCTGGAGCAGCGCCTGGAAGACCGCGGTTGCCCCCGGGCCGACCTCGAGCAGCACGAAGTTGGTCTGGCTCTCCAGGTAGTTGAGTCCCAGCCGGTCGAGTTGCTCGTACAGATACGCAAGCCCGGCCCGGTTCATCGCCAGGGTGCGATGCAAAAACTCGTCGTCCTCCAACGCGGCCAGGCCCGCCACCTGCGCCAGCCGGTTGACCGAGAACGACTCCTTGCACGCGTTCATCGGGGCCAGTAGCTCGGGCTGGGCCACGCCGTAGCCCAGGCGAATGCCCGCGATCCCGTATCCCTTCGAGAAGGTGCGCAACACCATGACGTTGCCCCGACCCTCCCGCACGTAACGCAGGGTGTCGGGATAGCCTGCCGCATCCACGAACTCGTAGTACGCCTCGTCGAAGACCACCAGCACATGATCCGGCGCCTGGGCCATGAAAGCGTCTACCTCGTCCGCGGTGACGATGGTCCCGGTCGGGTTGTTGGGGTTGCAGACGAAGATCAGCCTGGTGCGGTCGGTGATGGCGGCGACCAGCGCGGTCAGGTCGAGCCGGTAGTCCGCGGTCAACGGCGTCTTGACCAGCCTGCCCCGCATGACGTTCACGCTGATGTCGTACACCGGGAACGACGAGCGGCTGACGATCACCTCGTCACCATCTTCCAGATACGCCACACAGACCTCCCGGATGATGCCGTCGGAACCGTTGCCCACGGTGATCTGTTTGGCCGGCACACCCAGACACCGGGCGATGGCCTGGCGCAGAGTGTAACTCCGGGCATCCGGGTAGAGGTTCAGCTCGGGCAGCGCGGCGGCCAGCGCGGCGAGCACTTTCGGCGACGCGCCCAGCGGGTTCTCGTTGGACGCCAGCTTGATCACATCTGTCAGGCCGTACTCTCGCTTGACCTCTTCGATGGGCTTGCCGGGCACGTAGGGCTGGATCGCGCTCAGCCCGCGCTGCGGCTTGAC
>PHCA01000007.1 GCA_002842085.1 Chloroflexi bacterium HGW-Chloroflexi-1 | reverse complement strand
GTGACCGTGCCGGGCACGGTGACCGTGCGGGCTGTCTTGCATGGCGATGGATATCCTGCTCCCGATGGCACGCCCATCGCCTGGCGCACCACCCTGGGCACGCTGCACACATCCGCCAGCAGCACAGCCGGCGGCGTGGCGCAGACGGTCCTGAGCAGCGCATCGACAGGTCAGGCGGTCGTCACCGCGACCGATCCCTGCGGTTTTGCGGTCGAGACGGCGGTCTGGTTCCTCGGCTCAGTCCGGGTCTACATGCCCCTGCTGCCAGCAGGGAGCTGAACCCGCGCCAACGTCAGGCGCAGGGGGCGTTTGCAAACGCCCCCTGCGCTGCCTGTCCGGTCAACCATTCCCGGGGCGTCAAGCAGTTACCCGTCGTCGCAGGAGACGAACCTGGACAGCCTGGGCCCGGACGACTTCGCCCGGTTGCCGCTGGCTTCGTCGTGAGCTATATGGTGAGCCTGGCGAACCATCAGCCGAACGGTAGGGGTGAAGCAGGTTGACCAGTTCAGGAATGCTGATGGGGGTTGTCCACGACCAAACCTTCGGCGGTGGCAGCGCGGTTGAGCGCGTCGGCGGCGGAGAGAAATACCAGGCCGGATGGCCCTGTCCTGTCATAAAGAAACCGGGTTTCTCGGAGAAACCCGGTTTCTGCCCTTGTACCCGCTCTGGCACGGTCTGTGACCGTGCCAGAGCGTTTTTGGGACAGATTTTAGTACATGCCGCCCATGTCAGGGGCCCCACCCGGACCCGGCTTTTCCTTCTCCGGGATGTCGGTGATCAGGCACTCGGTGGTCAGGATCATGGCCGCGATGGAGGCGGCGTTCTCCAGCCCGCCGCGGGTGACCTTGGCCGGGTCGATGATTTGTTTCTCGACCATGTCGCCGTAGTCCTCGGCCATCACGTCGAAACCGATCCGCCGGTTATTTTGGGCCTGCTGCCGACGCTTGACGTTCTCGACGACCACGGCGCCGTCGTAGCCGGCGTTCTCGGCCAGTATGCTCATCGGTTCCGACAACGCCTTGCGCAGGATCTTGACCCCGGTCAGGATGTCGCCTTCCAAACCCTTCTCGACCGCGTCCAACGCCTCAGTGGCGTTCAACAACGCCACACCGCCGCCCGGCACGATGCCTTCCTCGACGGCCGCGCGGGTCGCGCTCAAGGCGTCCTCGACGCGGTGCTTCTTTTCCTTCAGCTCCGTCTCGGTGCCCGCGCCCACGCGGACGATCGCCACACCGCCGGCCAGCCGGGCCAGCCGCTCCTGCAGCTTTTCCTTGTCGTAGTCGCTGGTGGACGCGTCGATCTCGGCCCGGATCTGCTCGATGCGGCCCTTGATCGCCACGGCTTCGCCCTTACCACCGATGATGGTGGTTTCTTCCTTGGTGGCGATGATCTTGTCGGCATGGCCCAGATCGCTGATCATGACGCTTTCGAGCTTGCGGCCCAATTCATCGGAGATGACCGTGCCACCGGTCAGGGCGGCGATGTCGGCCAGCATGGCCTTGCGGCGGTCGCCGAAACCAGGGGCCTTGACTGCGAGACAATTGAACATGCCGCGCAGCTTGTTCAGCACCAGGGTGGCCAGCGCTTCGCCGTCCACGTCCTCGGCGATGATCACGATCTCGCGTTTGCCGAGCTGGACCAGCTTCTCCAGGATCGGGACGATGTCGGCGGCCGCGGAGATTTTCTTATCGGTGATCAGGATGTTGGGATTCTCGAGGGAAACTTCCATCACCTCGGGGTTGGTGATGAAGTAAGGGCTGATGTAGCCGCGATCGAACTGCATACCCTCGACGTACTCGGTCTCGAACTGCAGGCCCTTGGCCTCTTCGACGGTGATGACGCCGTCCTTGCCGACCTTCTCCATGACCTCGGAGATCAGGTTGCCGATCTCCTGGTCCTGGGCCGATATGGCGGCCACCGCGGCGATCTCTTCCTTGGTGGTGATGTCGATCGCCTGCGCCTTGATCGCCTCGGAGAGGGCGATCACGCCCTTCTCGATGCCGCGCTTCAGCAGCATGGGGTTGGCCCCAGCGGCCACGTTCTTCAGACCCTCGACGACGATGGCCTGGGCCAGCACGGTGGCGGTGGTGGTGCCGTCACCCGCGATGTCATTGGTCTTGGTGGCGGCTTCCTTCAGCAACTGCGCGCCCATGTTCTGGAACGGCTCTTGGAGCTCGATTTCCTTGGCCACGGTCACGCCGTCGTGCGTGATGGTGGGGGCGCCCCATTTCTTATCCAACGCCACGTTCCGGCCCTTGGGACCAAGGGTGGACTTGACAGCCTCTGCCAGAACGTCCACGCCGATCTTCAGGTTGCGGCGGGCTTCTTCGGAAAAAACCAACTGCTTTGCCATGTTCGACTACTCCTCTAGTAGATTAGGGCCTGACCAGTGAAATCCTTGCACGACAGGCAAGAATTTTCTGATGGCATTTGTCTTTTTGGTTCCGGCTTGTCCGGGTCAAGTGATCAACAGTTAATGACTGTGTGCGTTCGTAAGATGCCAGGTGACCGGGTTGGTTACTGACGCCCCGGACGCTCAGATCTCGACGATGGCCAGGATGTCCGACTCGCGCAGGATCAGCAGCTTTTTGCCGTCCAGCTTGATCTCGGTGCCGGAGTATTTGGCGTAGAGGACGCGATTGCCCACTGCGACTTCCATGGCAATCCGTTCGCCCTTGTCATCGATGCGGCCTGGCCCGGCGGCGATCACCTTGCCCTGCTGCGGCTTTTCCTTGGCGGTTTCCGGCAGAATGATCCCCCCCGCGGTCACTTCTTCTTGCTCGACGGGTTCGACGACCAGCCGATCAGCAAGTGGTTTCAGGTTCATATTCCAACAGCCTCCTTTGGTTTGTGGTAAATGCCTGGCTTGTCAGACGCTTGACCCAGGTTGTTTGGTTGACGGCGTTAGCACTCGCATGTCTAGAGTGCTAATGGGGTCGATTCTACACCAAAGGGGCGCTGGCGTCAAATTCGAGGGGGTGTGCTGGATGCTGGAGGCTGGAGGCTGGAGGCTGGAGGCTCATAAGCGATTTTTAGGGACCCTAACCCGGCGTAGCTGGAACCAAATGACTCACGCAAAGGCGCAAAGAACGCTAAGAAAATCCTTTGCGACTTTTTTCTAGCTTCTAGCTTCTAGCCTTCCGGGGTGTGCGCTTCTTTGCGACCTGCTGTCTCTCACCACTGTGATAGCCAGGGGCCTCGATGCCGCAGATCTTGCATCGACTCTTATCGCGCATGCGGCTCGCAAGCCGTTCGTCGAGTTCCTCGATCAGGTAATAAGTCGTGATCACTGTGGGCAGCCGGGCCGCGTAGCGATGGTTGAGCAGTTGGAACAGTTTCTCACGGGCCCAAGGTGTAGCACTCTCAGTGCCCAGGTCGTCCAGGATAAGCAGTGGCGTTGTTTTCACTTGCTCGAATAGCTTGTCCAGCGTGGTGGCGCTGGTGGGGCTGAAGGTGGCGCGCAGGTGGTCAAGTAGATCGGGCACGACGACGAACATTGGTCTGGGACGGCCACCCATCGTGAGCTGGTAGTTGGCAATGGCGGCTGCTAAATGGGTCTTGCCGCAACCATAGGTCCCGCTGAATATCAGCCATCCGGAGGGATTGTGAGCAAAGGCGCGCGCTTCGGCGAATGCTTCTTCAAGTGACGCCAGGCGCTCTGCTTTTCGGAGCGAGAAGTTGTCAAAGGTCTGTTCTGTGTGCAGGTCGAGCGTGCTGAGATCGATTCCCGAGCGATCATTCCGGCCTCCGGCACGAAAGTCAGAGGCCTGGATCTCGTACTTTTGACTGAGATCAAGGTCGAGCAGCCGAGACACGATGCGTGGGTCTTGATCTTCCAGCCGCTCGTTGGAAGTAATCACGGTGGGCAGTCGGCTGTTATACCGGTGGTTCAGGATTTGGAACAGTTTTTCTTGGGCCCAAGGCGTGGTGTTGTGTGCGCCCAGATCGTCTAAGATGAGTAGCGGAGCATCCCGGATCTCTTCGAGTCGTTCATCGTAGGAGGTGGCACTGGTAGGCGCGTAGGTCGCGCGCAGGTGGTCGAGCAGGTCTGCCACCACCACGAAGAGCGCCGAATGGCCGAGGGCGATGCGATAGTTGGCGATGGCCGCCGCCAGATGGGTCTTGCCACAGCCGTAGCCGCCGAGCAGTACCAGCCACCCCTTGGGGTCGAGCGCGAAGGCATGGCTCAACTCATAGGCCGTTCGCAGATTATAGCGCAGCGCCTCCGACAAGCCGACGCCATCGGCGATGAAGTTATCGAAGGTCATTCGGTCCAGGGCGCCCAGATTGCTCATGTTGCGCAACGCGCCCACGCGCCTGGCAGCGACCCTGGCTTGGGTGCAACGACAGGGCATAGTCTTGCTGAAATCGGGGTGACCGGGCGGCACGTCGTAAACCAAAAACCCCTTGCCTTTGCAGATCGGGCAGGGTGGCTGCGGCTCGGCATTTCCCGGATGCGCGGCGTCCCTCTGGGCAGGCTCACCGCCTCCGGGTTCCGGCCGCTCAGTTCGGTTCAGAATCTCATCGATGCGTTTCATGGGGCTACACTTTTAATCGACGGCGGACGGGTCAATCCTGCTTCCCATAGCGACGTCGTCTGGACTCGCTGTCCTGCTTCATGGCGACATCCGCTTTGCTTTCACTCTTCCCCTCGGTACGCCAGCGCTCCAGGATAGCCAGGACGTAGCGCCAACTGCGTTTGTTCAGCGCGACGGCCTCGCGAAAAGCGTCGGCGATCCAGTCGGCCGGGTAGTGCTTCTCCGCGTCCCGTAACTCCTCGGCGATCATGGGGGTCAGCAGGCCGATGTTCTGCTCATACAGCACGAAGATGGTGGGCCGCTCGACTTGCAGTTGGACATCCTCGGCAACGTCGGCCAGCAGGTCCAGCTCACCGGCGTGCAGCTTTTCGAGTACCTGGCGGCCGTTGGAGCTGTTGACCATGTACCACGCTTCGGTCATGTCGCCGCGGTGCACGGTGACGTGCAGCAACGTGCCCCTGGCGACCGCGCGTTCCAGCCCGTCTCGCAGCGCGGCCGCGCCGGGCGTGGTCGAGGTGGTCAGGCCATCCAGCAGCCGGTCGTCGTGTAGCAGCTCGTCCAGCCGGGCGTAGCGCAGCGCACCGCGCTTTTTCCCGATCAACCAGAAGACGTGCAGGGTGACCTTCAGCTCGGCCAGGTTGTCGATCAGCGGCAGCAGCTCGCTGAAGAACAGGTTGGGGACCGGCGTCGTGGCCAGTTTGCCGGCCGGGAAGCCGCTGAAGCCGTGCATCTTGTCCTTCATGCGCCGTACTCCAGTGGTTCGCGGGTCATTTCCAGGTCGGCGAACTTGGTCAGTTCCTTGTTGAAATAAAGCGGCACCGTATCGGTCGGGCCGTTGCGGTGCTTGGCAACAATCACGTCCGCGATGTTCTTGCGCTCGGTCTCTGCCTTGACCATGTCCTCGCGATAGATGAACATCACGATATCCGCGTCCTGTTCGATCGAGTTGTGGACGATGAAATCGTCGGCGACGAAATTGCTGAGGCCCGGCACGGTGAGATCGTAGACATTTTCTTCGCCGGCCGGTGTGATCACGGTGATCTCGTCCCAATAGATGTCGCTAAGGGCCAACGCCGAGGCCTGGGCGCCCCCAGCGATCCCGGGCGGCAGGGCGATGTGATCGCCCACGTTCAGCGCATCCAGCCGCTGCCAGCCTGACAGCATCCGGAACTTATGGTTCCCGGTGGCGCGGATCGCGCGCCCAAGCCGTGTTTCCAGGCGATAGACCGGCTTCCTTCCGGTAGCGAAGGCCTGGCTGACCATCGCCGCTTCGAGTTTCAAGGTCTGTTCATTCAGCGCCCAAACAGGAAATCCGGCCTGACCAACCAGACTCCGGATCGGCACGCGCGCCCCGGATTCAGCCAGCGTTATGAGTGTGTCACCGGCGAGACAGCCGCTTTCGCGCAGGTCTGAGAGGATCGGCTTGCGGTCGCTGCGGGCCTCCACGGCGCGCGAGAGCTGCGACAGGGCGAGCAGCGGCGTCTCGAGCTCGCGCGCCAGGCTCTTCAGCGAGCGGGTGATGTAGCTGATCTCCTGGACCCGGTTTTCGTTTCGGCCTTCGCCGCGCATCAGTTGCAGGTAGTCCACGACCACCAGGTCCAGCCCGTGCTCGGCCTGCAACCGGCGGGCTTTGGTGCGCAGCTCCAGCGCCGACATGGCCGGGGTGTCGTCGATGAACAGCAGGGTTTCGGAGAGCACCCCCGCGGCCTCCATCAGCATCGACCACTCGTGATCATGAATTTCGCCGAGTCGCAACCGCTGCTGGTTGATGCCGGTCTCTGCGGCGAGCAGGCGTTGCACCAACTGCTCGCTGCTCATCTCGAGGCTGAAGAACGCCACCCGTTGGGCATACCGTTTGGCCGCGTTGACCGCGATATTCAGGGCCAGACTGGTATTGTGGACCAGCATGTCTTCGGCCACGAAGTTGTGAGTTTCCTCGACTGTCAGGTCGTAAACCTGGCGCTCCCCCACGTACTCGATGGATTCAATCATGTCCCAGAAGAGGTCACTCTGGGCAAGATCGGCCAGCTCCTCGTCACCGAGCGCTTGCGCCAATTCCAACACGCGATAGCGGTGCGGCGCCCGGCGGCCGACGTGGAAGTTGCTGGCAGCCGGATAGCCCAGGCGTTGGTAGACCGCGCTCCACGGAAGCGGACCTTTGGCTTCCGGAACACGCGACCAGATTTCTATCGGTATCGTGTCCAGGTTAGCCTTGCTCTTCCGACCCCGACAGAGCTGGCCGACCCGCTCGGCCAACTCCTCTTTGCCAAATATACCGATCTCATCCAGGAACTGCTGGACAGGCTGGCATCCCAAGATTTGTAGCTCATAGGCTGGCCGTTGATTGTCCTGATAGCGTATCTGCCGATGGTGCAACTTTGCTACAATGCCAAAACGCAGGAGCAAGTGCTGAACATCGCGCGCCAGGGCGTAGCTTACGGTGGAGTAAGATATCCCGGGGCTGACCTCCCCAGAAATGTCTAGGCTTCCATCGCAGGCAAAAAGCCGGTTGAGGAACAGCGCGATCTGCGGCCGCGTGAGTTCAAAAACCTCGGCCGGAACGCTTTTCGCGTGCGCATCTTTCCCCCACAGGCCCATCTCTTGCAACCAAACTGTCAACGGATTCTTGCCGTTCTTGCTGATGGCGGCCAATCCATCAGGGATCAGCGTTATGGGTTCGAGCGCGAGCGTTGCGCAAAGGCGGTCGAACAGCCCTGGGCCGGGGACACAATCTCCTTTTTGCCAGGCGCAGATCAACGATGGGTTGACTCCCAGATGGTGGGCTAACTGGCGCATAGGCGCCGGGTAGGTCTGCAGAATAGGTCGCAAACGTTCAGCGAACTCCTTGCGGCGTTGTTGGATGAAGTTTAAATCACCGACTGCGTAGAGGGTCGGGGTTCGCGTACCTCGGGAGGTTTCCAGACGGGTGATCACACCGGGAAAGCTGGCGGCGGCCTGGGCAAATTCATCCCGTAATCGCAGATTGCTGTTGGTGAACTGAGGAGAGACACCCGTCAGGCAACCATCGGCCAGCAGGTAGGCCAATAGTTTGACTCGTGCTTCAGGCATCTGCGTGGAACCGAAATAGGGCAGCACCCGCGGCACGGCAATCCGCTGGCCGGGTGTCAGATTTGCCAGGGGTTGCCAACCCGTGATAGTGAGAAACGGATGGGAGAGTGTGGTCGTGATCTCGCGGCCGAGCCTTGTGCGCACCCGGAAAACCGGTCTGACGCCGTCATCCACAAAGTCCGATGGTCGAGCAGGACGCAGCCGGTAGTGCGCATCCAGCGTGAGCAGACGCCCCTGGCGGTTTTGCGCGATCTCATCAATTGTTACCAGGCGACCGGTATCCGGATCCAGGAGCCGGCTGCCGCTGACAATGCACTTGCCCACCGACGGCCGAGCCGCCAATATGATCAAATCCGACTTCTGGAAACCGCCCAGCAGCTTGTCCAGTTTGGAGAAGCCGGAGGGCACGCCCAGGATGTCGCCTTTGTGGCGGTGCAGGTAGTCGATACGATCGACGACGCTGTGCATGATCTGCCCGATGGGCGCCAGCTCGTGGCGGATCCGGCGCTCGGACACGTTGAAGATGAGCTGCTCGGCCCGGTCGACGGTCTCGTTGACGTCGTCCGCCTCTTCGTACGCGAGCGCGGCGATCTGCCCCGCGGCGCCGATCAGCCGGCGCAGGGTGGCGGCTCGTTCGACGATGTGGGCGTAGTGCTCGACGTAGACGGCCGTGGGCACGCTGTTGATCAGGCCGGTGATGTAGGCCGCGCCCCCGACCTCCTGCAACTGGTCGCGGCGTTCCAGCTCGTCGACCAGGGTCACGAAATCGGCGGGCTCCCGGCGCTCTTGCAGGTCTAGCACCGCCTGGTAGATCCAGCCGTTTTTCTCGCGATAGAAGTCATCGGCCTTCAGGAAGGACGCCACTTTGATGATGGCATCAGGGTCGATGAGCAGCGCGCCGAGAACGGCTTCCTCGGCTTCGGGGTTGGCAGGGATGATCTTGTCAGGTGTGTCCATGTCTTTACATCTGCTGTCGTATCCGGTAAGCAGGAAAGTTAGTGTTCAGCCGGGGCAGGAGAAACCAGGTTTTTCATCAAAAACCTGGTTTCTGCGCTGGCAGCCTGAACGGCTTCGCAGGAAAAGGCCAGGCGCTCGTATAAGGCCTGGCCAGTAGTATGCGGATGGTGATAGGGCCGTTCGCAGGGAAGGCAGGGCCAGCGCGGGCGGCGTCCATTGAATGTAGCCCGTCGGGCAGGTCATGATCTCCGCCGTGCTGGTCAGCCCTCGCGTTCGCGGGGGCCAGCCTGGATGCCCGAGGGGCGCGCTTCCGGCCAGGGTCAGCGATGGCGGGTGGGATGGCAGACTGCCGCTATTCGAGCCCGGTCAGATCCAATCCCTCCAGGAACTCGCGGAAGACCTCTGGTGTTTCGACCTCTGGCGTTCCGTCGGGGGACTGCGCGGCCTCGCTCCCCTCCAGATCCCGTTCGGGTGTGATACCGGCCTGATCCAGCACCTCTTCGGACACATAGATCGGGACGCGGGCGCGCACGGCCAGGGCGATGGCGTCGCTGGGGCGTGAGTCAACATCCATCTGGCGGCCTTTGACGTACAGGGTGATCCTGGCGTAGAAGGTGTCGTTACGCAGATCGGTGATGGCGACTTGCTCTACTTCGGCGCCCAGTTTCTCGATCATCGCCTGGAGCAGGTCGTGGGTGAGCGGGCGCGCGACCTTCAAGCCTTGCAGCTCGATCGTGATCGCGTCAGCCTCAAATGGCCCGATCCAGATAGGCAGGAAGCGCGGTGAATGCATATCCTTCAGAATCACAATCCGATGCTGCGACATCAGGCTAACGCGCACGCTATCAATCGTTACTTCCACCATGATGGCTTCGTCTCCTGTGGCCTCGGTTTTCGAGAGATCGGGCAGGCGTGAAGGGCGTGGGGCCGAATCACGTCCTGAAAGTATCATCTCGATAATCTGGGGATGCTGTGGCCGGTCTCCTGACCGTGCCACGGGTGGCACGGTCAGGAGACCGGCCACAGCAAGCACGCCCCGAGGTTGAAACATGGTTGATATGCTGCTGGGATGGGGCGATTTCGGCAAGCACCAGCTATCCCTCCGGGGAGCCGGCGCGCGGCGATCCGGCTCCCCGAGGGATAGCGGCGTGATGGACTATTCTTCGTCGGTGACTTCGGGCTCTTCAGGTTTGCGTTCCAACATTTGCATGTTGGTGGCGACGACCTTGGTGAACGTCTGCGGTTCTCCTTTCTCGTCGTCCCAGCGATCGATGCGCAGTGGACCCTCCACGTAGATCAACCGCCCTTTGCGCAGGTACTTCTGGCAGATCTCTCCGAGTTTTCCCCAAGCCTCGATGTTGAACCAATCGGTCTCTGTTTGCCGCTCGCCTTCGGCGTTGGTCCATGCGCGGTCCACGGCCAGGGAAAAGCGGGTGGAGGGCGTGCCTTTCGACGTGTAGCGGACTTCCGGATCACGTCCCAGGCGGCCGATCAGTTGGACACGGTTGAGCGAAGCCATGACTACCTCCTTACGGGTGTGAAAATGGGGACCGTCGGGGAGGGGCCGGTCCCGGCGACTGGGCTGGGTGTGGTGTCTACATCGGAGGCCCAGGAATGCAAACGACATCTACCGGGTATTATGGCAGAGATGTGGAAGATAGTCAAGCAGCGCTATGGCGTTGAATATAGCGCAAAACCATCGCTGTCGGCCGTTAGCGCTTGACTTTCCGCCAGCCATGCGTGCCACGTCTCTGCGCCTTCTTCATGCGGCGCCTGCTGCAAACGCTTGTACTCTTCTATCCGATTAGCCCGCTGTCCACAAATGGGAAAGTTATTTAATCACGATTCCTAAGGAGTATAATGCAATCCCAGTCGCGCGTCAATTGGATCAGATGGAATTTCAGGCGATTGCAGTCTCTCCATCCACCGCCCCGATCAGCGCCGCGCCGTGCTCCAGCAGCAGCCTGGCGGCGCGCGGCCGGCGCACCTACAGCGCAGCCAGCAGTGTGAGCAGCAGCGGATTGCTGCGCAGATCGTCGGGGATGCGTGCCAGTTACTGGCTTAGCCTCGTCGCAACCGGCGGTCCATGCCCAGGGCGAAAAGCAACGCCGCCTCGATTGTGTCCATCCTACTCTCACTCAGCACAGCGATCCACCCGCCGACTTTGGCCTTGGATACTGTCTGAAGGTTGTGAAGGTTGACCGCGCACTCGGCTTGCAGCCCGTCCCCCTGGCCCAAGCGCACTTGCGAGGGGGTCTCTCGGATGGTTGTCGTGATCGGCGCGACCGTCACAGACCCCAGGTACCCAATGGCTGAATTACGGGTCAGGATCACTGCCGGCCGGCGTTTGTCGGGGAGCTCGAAGTCAATCCAGCGCACTTCGCCGCGCTTCATGCATCCCCCCAATCCTGGACGCTCTCCCAGGCAACGATCTCATCGGGGTCCTGCGGTTGACGGGCATAGGCTTCGGCGTCCTGCTGTGCCATCTGCGCCAGGCGAAGACGGAAAAGGGTCTCTTCAAACGCCTGGCGCGCCAGGCCAGACCGGCTGGTTTTTAGCTCGGCGGCCGCCTGGTCTATCTTGACCAAGAGTTGTCGAGGAATCGTGATTTGAACTGTCTTAAGCATGGTTACCTCTGGTATCATGTGGATTGGTGTCCACATTATACTCATCAGCGAAACCGGGTCAAGAGGCAGAAAACTCAGGGCAAATCGGTCACCCCATCCACCGCCCCGATCAGCGCCGCACCGTGCTCCAGCAGCAGCCTGGCGCGCGCGGCCGGCGTCTTCTTGACCTCCAGGTAGCGCGCCAGCAGCTCGGCTGGGGTCAGCGCCTCCACCGAGACGCCGCCCAGGCGCTGCCGTTCGATCCGCTCGACGTCTTTTTGCAGCGTGGCGACGAAGTACGCGCCCTCCAACGCCCGCGCGATCTCGCGCTCGCTCAGAAGCGGCTCCTGGGCCTGGCGCAGCTTGACGATCACCCGGACGACCGCCTCCGAAAGATCCCGCTGCTGCTCGATGGCCGCGATCACGGCCGGCGTGGGACCGGTTTGCTCCCGCACATCGACGCGCACAGTGACGAACGGCCGCGCCTCCCGCCGATACCCGGGCACGAATTGCCACGTCGTCGGTTCGTCGCCGATCTCGGCCACCACGAAGCCCTTCGGTTCGCGTTCCTCGCCGAAGTCGATGCGCTCGATGCTGCCGCTGTAGACCACGGGCGGCTGCGCGTCACGGTTGAGGCTCTGATGCTTGTGAACATGTCCCAACGCGACATAGCGCCAGATTGGGTCGATCAGCACAGAGCGGGGCAGCGCGGCGTCGCGGCCGATCATAATGTTCTGCTCGGAGCCGTGGCTGGCCTCGTTGACCGAGAAGTGGCCGACCAGGATGGCGGGGACGTCGGGCTGCTGCCTGGCCTGCTCGGCGAGCGCCTGGATATTCTCGATCATGGCGTTTTGGAGCAGCGTGTCGAGCTCGGCCAGGCTTTTGCCCTGCTGCGCCTCCCGGCTGATCAGAGCGGTGCGCAGCGGGTAGGGCGCCGTGGCGACCAGCAGCGGTTGCCCGCGGCGGCAGGTGATCGAGTGCAGCGCCTCGCGGTCGCCCACGATGACATTGGGCACATCCAGCGTGTCGAAGATGGTGATGCTGCTGGCCTTCCGGGGGACGTTGGACATGTCATGGTTGCCCACCAGCAGGAGCACCGGGATGCCCGCGTCCGCGATCTTTTTGATGCGGCGGGCGAACTCGCGTTGGTAGGTCGGGTTCGGGTCGCGCGTCTTGTACGCGTCCCCCGCGAACACGAACAGATCCACGCTTTGCTCGATGGCGTAGTCGGCCATGTCGCTGAGCCGGCGCAGGAAGTCCATGACGCGCGCGTTGATGCCGGTAGCCGGATCGATCCGCCCGTAGTTTTCCATGCCGATGTGGCTGTCGGCGGTGTGGAGGAGTTTGATCGGTTGCATATTGAAAAGCTCACGCAAAGACGCAAAGACGCTAAGGTATCTTTGGGCTTGGGCACGCATTACTCCGGCAGTTGGTTTACGACCCGTTGGATGCCATCTTTGATACGCGCCTCTCCGAAAGAGAATCTCACGCAAAGGCGCAAAGAACGCTAAGGTTTTTGACTTTGCGCCTTTGCGTCTTTGCGTGAGCCCTGGCCGCGTCTTAGTCAAACCCCACGAACTCCTTCGGCGGCCGCATGACTGCGACGTTGGCAGCGAGCGCCTGGCCCAGCTCTTCTGGCTCCCGCGCGCCCATCGCCTTATAGAACTCGGTATCGTACCGTCGCGTCTGCACGACCACCGGCATCGGCGCCGCGTGGCCCAGGATCAGCGCCTGCTCCTGGGTGTCGAGCCGGGCCAGCACCTCGCGCAGCCCACTCGCGCCGCTCACGCCCGACAACACCGCCTGGATGTCGTTGGGGTCGTCCAACAGCAGCGTGACGCGCGTGCCGATTTGCGACATGACCTCGGGGTCGATGCCGCTGGGCCGCTGATCCACGATGAACAGGGTCACGTTGTACTTGCGCAGCTCGCGGGCGATCGTGCCGAAGATCGTCTCGCCGGCGATGGCCGGGTCGAGGAACTTGTGCGCCTCCTCGATGGTGATCACCAGCGGGGTCGGCTCGGCCTTCTGATCGCCGAACGAGCGTTCTTTGCGCTCGACGTACTGGCGGTGGATGCGCCGGGTGAGGAAATTGGCCACCAGGATGTACGCGCCCAGGTCGGAGCCGTAGCGGCCGAACTCCAGCACGACGTTGGTCCCCGCCTCCAGGTAGCGCATGATGCGGCCCACCGAGTCGCCAGCCCCCGCGGACGCGGGGGCCAGCGCCTTGGGCTTGATGAAGCCGTAGTTGCGCATCCGCTCGAAACGGCGTCTGAGGGCCGCGAGCGTGTTCTGGGTCTGCCCGGTGTCCTCGGCCAGCGCCTTCAGCCCCGAAACGTCTTTGCCGGTCTCGGGGTCGAAGCCACCGTAGGCGTCCACCCACTCGTCGTTGAGAAAGTCCGTCAGCCACGTCTTGCCGAACTTGCGGTAGAGCGCGTACACCGCGCCCACCTGCGGCTCCGAGAGGTTCAGGATGCCGCTGAGCATCTCCAGGTCCTCCGGCTCGATCTGGTCGTAGCCGATGGTGACCGTGAAATCGGGGTTGGACCCGCGGCGCCGCGACGATTCGTCGTCCAGCGTAAAGATGCTGACCTGGCCGGGGAAGATCTGTTTCAGGCCCTTGACGCGGTGGGTGTGCTCCGCGCCGGCCTCCCAGCCATACTCGTTGTGCATGTCGAAGATCAGGTTGACCGCCACCCGCTGCTGGATGATGCCGGCCAGCAGCAGCCGGCTGAGGAAGGTCTTGCCCGTGCCCGACTTGCCGAACACGCCGCTCGACCGCTCGACCAGCCGCTCCAGGTTCAGCGTGATCTTGACGTTCTCCATGTCCAGTGGCGCGCCAATGTGGAAGAAGTGGCTGGTCTTCCCGCCCACCTGGCGCTCCCCCTCCGGCCCGAAGACCTGGTCCACCTCGGCCTGGCTGGCGGTGGCGACCGGCGTGAAGTGCTCGGGCACGGTCTTGACCGGCTTGACCTCCTCCTTGCCCTTTTCCAGGATCAAGAGTGGGCTGAGGTGCACCGTGCCGAAGGTGGTCGTGCCCTGGTAGATGGCGGCCAGGAACGGGTCGGACACATCGGGCGGCTGCCTGGCGACCAGCGGGTTGGTGTTGTCGAGCGCCACGTCGGTGATCATGCAGAAGAAGCGGGCGCGGCGGCCCCGGGCCACCACGTAGCGGCCCACGGCCAACTCTTCGATGGCGATGTCGCGGTCGAGCTTGACGTCCAGCCCGGCCGACAGCGACCCGCCGATCACCAGGCCCAGGCGGACTTCGGCGAGCTCAGTCGAGCCGTCGCTCTGGGCGGCTGCGGCCTCCCGCGCGGCGAGTTCGGCACTCGCAGAAGGGAGCGAGTCGAAGAATTCGGCATCGGAGGAGAAAGGCGTATCAGACATAGACCCGGTTCCTTGATGAAAGACGAACGACAAACGACGAACGACGAAAAACAGATTGACAAACCCGCCGAAACGTGGTAGGATCAAGCCACGATCAGAAAACCATTTGGTTTTTGACGCCCAGCAACAAGGTCGCCGATTGTGGCGGCCTGCCGAGGCCACCTGGCCTGGCTAGCTGGGCGGGTTTTTTGTCTCCACCTGGAAGTGATAGAGCAGCCTGGTTTGGTGCTGTAGGCGGCTGAGGCTTTCGCCATCGCCTTGGGCCACCGCGCGCAGAATCGCCCCTGCCACCAGGTCAGCAATCTGCACCAATGGCTCGCTGCGTGAACGCACGTTGAGCATTTTCCGAAATCCGCGACGTATTCCTCGGCGCTTAAGTGCGCGCTTCAATGCCAACAACGCTCTTCCCCTCGGGTCAAACTCATCCAATAGTAGGATGGCTCCCTCGCGCTCCGACAGAGGCACCTGGACGATCAATTCAGCAGCCAGCAGCGCATACAGACTATGCGCATCCAATGCGCGCAGGTAGACCGGTAGGGTCGTCTTGTCAACGGTCAGCGCATAGACCGCAAAGTCCATTGCCTGCAACCTCTCAATGACCGCACGGCGCAGCCCTGCGCTGGAGAGCTTGTGGTACTTGAATTCGTAATCGGCCGGTAGGCCACGCTGCTCGCGCAAAAGAGCCATTGCTCCCCGTAAGACATCGGGCTGGGCTGTAGCGATCAACGCCAGCACGAAATGTGTGGATGCACCCTCGTCAAACGAAAAACTGGCGTCGCCAGCCTCGTCGCCAGCGAAAGTCAGGCACATTTGACTGTCTGGCATAGGTTCAATCATGTTAACTTTCCACGCGGCTGACCCATTTCCGGCCCGACCGACAGCGACCCGCCGATCACCACGCCCAGGCGGTCGGCTCTTTCGGCCGCGGCCGCCCGCGCGGCGAGCCCCTCGCTGGCGGATGGCAGCGCGTCGAATTCGGCATCGAAACCTTGGTTGGGTTCAGCCATGTTGGATTCCTTTGACCTCATCGTCCCACCATCAACCCCGGCTGGCACGTCCGGCAGAGCGGCCGCCGCACCTCGACTGAAGCGCCTGCCACGTTCGCGATGCGCGGCGCCAGGACCTCGCGGATCACCTCAAGGTCTGGGAGTTCCGGCATAATTCCTCCGTGCCTGTTTACGTTTCACTTCTCACGAACAGAAAGCGTCAGCTCCAGTCGCACGACCCGGCGCGGGGCGGCCTCGTAGCCCAGTTCCGCCAGCAGCTCGTCGGGCCGACCGGTGGCGCCGGGCTCTGCGAGCATGGTCACATCGAACACCTGCCCGAGAGCGCACGGCCCGACATAGGCCAGAACCTGGACCAACGGTCGCAGATCGTAGCGGTTGGCTGCTTTTTTGCCGCGTCGCCGCTCCCGCCACACCTCGGATCTGGCCAGGAACGCGTCCAACCTGGCCCGAAACACGGCGTCCGGTTCGGGCGTCTCGACCTCGACCCGGTAGCGCGTCCCGCTCACCTGCGACTGAAGCGACGGCGCCTCCCGCGGGGCCGGGACCGCAGCGATGGGGCGGATGCCGGACGGCAGCGCCGGGGTCAGCCGGGCCAGGAAGTCGTCCGGCGCCAGCTCCTCGTTCAGGAACACGTCCACCACCTCCGCCTGGCCGGTGAAACCAACCGGCAACGCCGCGGCGAACTGGATGCGCGGCTGAGGGTGAAAGCCTTGAGTGTAGGCCAACGGCAGCCTGGCGCGGCGAATCGCCCGCTCCCAGGTCCGGGCCATGTCCAGATGACCGACGTACTTCACCGTGTCGTCGGTGGCGTAGGTCACGCGCATGCGTTGGGTGTAGGTTTCAGACATGAATCACCGGATTGCGGATGGGCGAATCAGCGAATCAGCGAATCAGCGAATCAACGAATCAACGAATCAGCGAATCAACGAATCAGCGAATCAGCGAATCGGCGAATCAAGCGAATCAGGCCATCCGTTTATCCGCTTCAATCCGTTGTCACCCTGTCACGAGCGGGCGGACAACCCCAGGCATCATCAGCGACCGCACGCCGCTCTTCGCGAAAGTGCGTCAGGATGCCGCAGGCGTAGCACTGCTCCCGGCAGTCGCCGGTGGCCTCGCCGGCCAGCGCCCGTCGATACTCTCTCAGCAGGTACTTCTTGCTGACCCCCACGCTGATGTGATCCCACGGCAACACCTCGTCGATGGCGCGCTCGCGGCGGGCGTACCAGTCGGGGTCCAGGTTCAGATCGGCGAAGGCCCGCGTCCAGGCCGCGTCATTGAACTGGTCGCCCCAGCCATCGAAACCCGCGCCCAACTCCCAGGCGCGCTGGATCACGTCGGATAGCCGGCGGTCACCGCGACTCAGCGCGGCCTCCAGCAACGTCTCCCGCGGGTTGTTCCAGTTGAAGTTCAGCCCCGGGCCGCGCAGCCCGCGCTCCAGCAGGCCGATCTGCGCCCGGATGGTCGCCTCGTCCGCCATGGGCAGCCACTGGAAGGGCGTGTGCGGCTTGGGTACCAGCGTGCTGACCCCCACGCGCACGTTCGACTTCTTGCCGAGCGTCTCGTAACCGATCCGCTTCACCCGGTGCGCCAGGTCGACGATCGCCTGGACGTCCTCCAGCGTTTGGGTGGGGTGGCCGATCATGAAGTAAAGCTTGATGGTGGGCCAGCCGCGGCCGTAGACCTGGCGAGCCGTCTCCAAAAGCGCCTCGGTGGCGATCGGCTTGTTGATGACGTCCCGCAGGCGGTCGGTGGCGGCCTCCGGCGCGAAAGTAAACCCGGAACGGCGGCGACCGCCCGCCAAAGCTTCCATCAGATCGATGCTAAAAGACTCGATCCGCAGGCTGGGTAGCCCGACCGAGAGCTTGTCCCCGCCGTGGCGCGCCACCACCTGGCGCACGAGCGCCTCGATTTCGCGGTAGTCGGACGAACTGAGAGAGAGAAAGCTGATCTCCTCGAAGCCGGTCTGGGCCACCACAGCATCGACCGCGGCCAGCACTTCGTCGAGCGGGCGTTCTCGAACGGGCCGGAAGACCATGCCCGCCTGGCAGAAGCGACAGCCCCGTGTGCACCCGCGCTGGATCTCGATCGCGGCCCGGTTGTGCACGATGTCGATGAAGGGGACGATGAACTTTGTCGGGGGTGGAGGCAAGGTAGGAACGATACGTTTGGTGATGGTATTGGGTATTGGATATTGGGAATGCCCCGATGTCCAATACCTGATATCTAATACCCGTTCCGCAATCCTCCCATCTTCAAGATAACTTACCTGGTAGAACGACGGCACGTAGATGCCATTGATCTCCGCCAGACGGTGCAGCGCGTCTACCCGGCTCAGGCCGGCGCGGCGAGCGTCGGTCCAGGTCCGGACGATTTCGGTGATCGCGTCCTCCCCCTCACCGATGAAGAAGGCGTCGAAGAACGCGTGCATCGGCTCGGGATTGAGGCACGCCGAGCCTCCTGCTAAGATCAAGGGCGGGTCCTCATAGCGGTCCGCAGCGCGCAAGGGGATGCCGACCAGGGCCAGGGTCGTCAGGACGTTGGTGTACAGTTGCTCGTAGGGCAGGCTGAAGCCCAAGACATCGAACTCACGCAGCGGGCGGCGACTCTCCAACGCATAAAGCGGAATATCCTCGCGGCGCATCGCCGCCAACATGTCCACCCAAGGCGTATAAGCGCGCTCGGCCAGCATGTCGGGCTGTCGGTTGACGATGTCGTAAAGCACCGTCAGCCCCAGGTTGGACATGCCCAGGTCGTAGACGTCCGGGAAAACGAGGGCCAGCCGGTAACGGGTGTCCGCCCAGGGTTTGACCACGCTGTTGTACTCGCCGCCGGTGTAGCGGGCCGGTTTCTGCACGAACGGCAGCACCCGGTCCAGGGCCCGCGAGATCTCGTCGGGAGTGTACATGCATAGACTCCTTCTGTCTGTCGCCAGGGACAGGGCGGGGTTCGCACCCGCAATCGCCGTATCCTCTCAAGCGATAGCCGTAATCCGGGGTGGCTGTGGCCGGTCTCCTGACCGAGCCACCGTGGCTCGGTCAGGAGACCGGCCACAGCGAGCGAGGACAGGGCGGGGTTCGCACCCGCAATCGCCAATGGCGCGCCATTGGCGCCGGTCGGGCCTGCGCCCGATTCGACCGGTGGGGGGATTGTAGCACACGGCCCGATCACGGGCAAACGTAACTACCCAGGCAGGCAGTGCAAATGGCCTCCGCAGCGCCTGACCGCCCCCCCGGCCCCCCAATCCTGGGGGGAGGAGCATGGTTTCCCCCCCAGGATTGGGGGCCGGGGGGCCGGCTGGGTAGTCACGGGCAAACAACCAATATCCTGAGCGCGTCATTCCCGCGGACGCGGGAATCCAGAAGCCTGGACACCCGCGTCCGCGGGTGTGACTGAGCGAAGCCGAAAACTGACGTGCGCTCAGTATAGCGCGGCCTCTCGCCGCAACCAAACCCCTTGCAACGAAAACCCCTTGCAACGAAAGGCCCTTGCAACGAAAGGCCCTTGCAACGCAAAGGCGTTTTCAACGCCAAGGCGCAAAGACGCAAAGAAATCAAAAAGGTCTTTGCGCCTTGGCGTCTTTGCGTTGAAAGATTTGCGCAGATGGCGCAAATGTCGCGGGGTAATACTATAGATCGCAAAACCCCGGAAGTCAGAAGCCCCGAGATTTGACACAGCGCCCTCCTATCCGTATAATGCTCGACAGTACGGCGTGGCGGATTCGTCTAGAGGCCCAGGATATCGCCCTCTCAAGGCGGAGACACGGGTTCGAATCCCGTATCCGCTACCACTCACGAGCGGCCCCGGGAGAAGAGATTTCCCGGGGCGCTTTTTGTGACCGATTCGGCTTGGGGGATCCGCCGGTCGAACCAACCTGGAAGGAACCTGAGCGTGACCGAAACCGAGACCCGTATGCTGCTGATCCGCCACGGGCTGAATGATTACGTCAGCACCCATCGCATAGCCGGCTGGACCCCTGGCGTGCACCTCAACGCACAAGGACAGGCCCAGGTCGCGGCGCTCGGTCAACGGCTGGCGAGCACCCCCATCGCCGCGGTCTACAGCAGCCCGCTGGAGCGCTCGATCGAGACCGCCGAGGCTGTCGCCGCGCCCCATCACCTGCCCGTGGTTCAAGTAGAAGGAATCGGGGAGACGTACTGCGGCGACTGGACCGGGCAGGACATCGAGGCTCTGCGCCAGACCGACACGTGGCGGCAGATCCAGCTCTACCCCAGCGGGGCGCGTTTCCCTGGCGGCGAGAGCATCACCGAGATGCAAGCCCGCATACCCCATCAAGGTCGCCCTGGCGCACTACAGCGGCCTGCACCTGGACCTGTTCCAGCGGCTGGTCATCCACCCAGCCTCGATCACAGAGCTGAGTTTCACGGTCGCCGGCCCCAAACTGCTCCGGTGCAACGACTGCGCGCACATCCCGCCGGAGACGGACGCACCGTAATCGACAGATCGCGCAGACACCTTTTTTTTCGGAGAATCGCGTTGTGGCCGGTCTGTGACCGCCACGGTGGCTCGGTCACAGACCGGCCACAGCCATCCCGGGGGTTTTCTGGGACGACAAAGGGATAGACACCATGGCACATTACGAAGACGATGACGTTTACCCCGTCACGCGGATCCTCGCCGGCGCGGTCGGCGAGTCCGGCCAGCGCGTGTTCGTCTTGCAAGCGCATTTCGGCGAACAAGTCGTGTCGTGGGTGATCGAAAAGGAACAGGCGCTGGGCCTGAGTCGGACCATTCCGCAGTTGCTGGACGAGGTCCACGCCGAGTTCCCCGAACTGGGCGAACCGCTGGTAGCCGCCAGGCCGAACACGAATCTGAACGAGCCGCTCGAACCCCGGTTCCGCGTCGGCAGCATTGGGTTGGGCTACGATCGCATCCACGACCTGGTAGTGCTGGCCCTGGTGGACGCCAATTTCGGATACCTGGCAGAGGCGGACCTGATGGCGAAAGAGGGGCCGCCCGAGCTGTATCTCTACACCACGCGCGGCCAGGCGCTGCTGCTGAGTCAACAGGCCGAGATAGTCGTGGTTGCCGGACGGCCCTATTGCCCCAACTGCGGCGAGCCGATGGATGACTTCGGCCACTTCTGCCTGCCGGCCCAAGCCCGCGGGAAGCGAGGTGGCGGCTACCTGCAATGAAAGCCGCCCTCACGGTGTTGCGGGAAGGCGAGCTGACCCTGATGGGGCTGCTTCCCTGGAGCTCCAATTATACCTTCCTCGGACAAGTCACCAGCGGCGACGAGCGCGTATCGGTCGTGGACAAACCGCTGCGCGGCGAACGGTTTTTGACGTTGACAACATAGTACAATTTAAGGTACAATTACTACACATAAGATCAACGCGCCGTCGAGGCAGGTCGCGGCGAGCAACCAGGGATACGCGCGGAGGGAGATAATGATCACTGTCAGACAACTGTTGGGGACCAAGTCCGGCGACATCTGGACCATCGCACCGGAGGCATCGGTGTACGAAGCGTTGCAGTTGATGGCCGAAAAAAACGTGGGCGCGCTGCTGGTGGTGGAGGCGGGCAAGCTGGTGGGCGTCTTCTCGGAGCGCGATTATGCGCGCAAGGTCATCCTGAAAGGTAAGTCCTCCAAGGAAACCGCGGTCGGCGAGTTGATGAGCAGCACGGTGTACTACGTGCACCCCGAACAAACCATCGAGGCGTGCATGGCGCTGATGACAGAGCGGCGCATCCGGCATCTTCCGGTGCTGGAGCAGGACGCGTTGGTCGGCATCGTCAGCATTGGCGACCTCGGCAAGGCCATCATCTCGCAGCAAGAGGTCGTCATCCGAGATCTGGAGCACTACATCACCGGTGCGCCGCGCTGAGGACAGCCGCATCGCCAACTGAGAACAAGAGCGCAGGGCCTCTCGATAATCCTCGGTTATTCGGTAACTACTCAGCCGCCGTGTCATTGCGAGCGTTTTTTGCGAAGCAATCTCGGATTGCCGCAATCGGGATTGCTTTGCTTCGTGCCTCGCAACCGCAAAAAACGCCTCCTCGCAATGACAAGCTGAGTAGCTCGACAATGTT
>PHCA01000275.1 GCA_002842085.1 Chloroflexi bacterium HGW-Chloroflexi-1 | reverse complement strand
CTGCACTTCGGCGTGAGGCAAGGAAGCTGGCTTCCGCAGGACTTCAAAAGAGGCCGAGCCATTGCCTTGGTTCTTGCACAGCAGATCAATCCCGGTCTTAGCAGCTTGCAGTTTCTGCTGCACTTTCCTGCAGTTTTCCTCGGTGATTAGCTCTGGCACCGATGTGACTAACTTCTCAACCGAAAAGTCTATCTGTCCAGACCCAATTCCCGTGTTTGGCTGCACAGGAAAGTCGAAGTTGTAACAGCGTCTGCTGTTCGCGTATGTGGCCGGGTTCTTGGCATCGAGCAAATTCCAGCCAGCGGCCACAAATCTCTTTCCGTTAACGGTAATGCTGGCGTCAGGCAACCAGTCGGCGTTATCGGGCAACTGAATACACGCAGTGGCTCTTGTAAAGGAGCTGTAGACGTCGACGCGTTGAAGTTGAACCGATACGTTCCCGGAAGTTACTGTCTGCCCTGACTCTAGCGACACAACAGGAGCCTCATCTGTAGGCCGGACCGGAGGGGCTTCACGATTCGGAGCAACTACTTCAGGTGATATCTCCATGTTCGCCGGCTCATATGCTTCCTGAACCATGTCCTGTCTGGTATCAGCGAAATGGACGATTATGGTCTGTCTCAAGCGATCCACAAGGGAGTTGGCTGCCGTGGCTGAGTAACCCCAAACCCCAATGATGCTTGCAACAACAACAATGCTGATCACGAGGGCGAAGTTCCTTCTATTGAGCTTCATGCCTGCCTCCTTCTGGGAACGGTCCTGATGGCGATGTTAGTCGTGCAGTCCAGGAGTGGACAATCGTGTATGTCATGCACATGCATTTGCTCCGTAGTACCAGTTGCTGGTGTTCGAGCGCATTGCCCCCTTCGCACATTGATACACTGACCCATCAACCATGTTTGTGTAGACGCTACTATACCCATTAAACGTGCCAAGGTCGTAGGTGAAACCCGATACCCCCGCCATGTCAGCACGTATATATCTTACACCCGACCATCCATCCCAAGTATAGGACCGCGACCAGTTTGCGTTGCAGCTTGTTGAGTACCGCAACTGTACATATAGGTAAACGCTCTCAATCTGCCAAAGGTAGTTGTTCGACTGCGCGGCGGTGTACGCGTTTGCGGAGCAACCTGTCGTTGCGGGATTTAGCGTGAAACACCCACTGCCCCAACACAACGCCTTCGCAGAGCCTGACATGAAAAACGAACTGGACAACACAAGCAGAAGCACAAGACCGAACCGAACGATGCACACCTGAAACCTCCTTTGCCTATGGTTTTCTCACCGGCCTCCCCGGCGATGCTGTTACTTTACCACAAATCGGAGGTCTTGTCATCGGGGAACCTGGGGATTTCCCCAGGCTCGTCCATCTCGATATCCAAACTGGCCTTCTCGGCCCACACGGCCGCTTCAACCCGGGAATGCACGGCCAACTTCCCCAGAACGTGGTTTACGTGGTATTCAACTGTTTTGGGTTGTATGCCCAATCGACAGGCGATTTCTTTATTTCTCCATCCTGCTGCCACGAGCTGCAACACCTCCCGCTCGCGCTCGGTCAGCGCCTGCCACTTACGTTCATCATCCTCCGCCTGGCGGATGCGGGCCAACTGCTCGGCCGTCCACAGGCTGGCGCCACCTGCTGTCGCTCGAAACGCGACCACCAGGTCCGCCGGCGTCGATGCCTGAGAAAGCCAACCAGCGACGCCCGCTCGCCATACCTCACGCAGCGCGGCAGGCTGACCATCTTCGCCACATACGATCACCCGTGACGGTGGAATCGCCCATCGGCGCACCACGGCTGTGATTCCCCCCTCCCCCGCCCCCCCCCGCAAAGCTGGCGCGTGCCACAACACCAGGTCGGAACGCCGCGCGTGGATCAACTCCGCCGCAGAGCGCGGAACAACAGCGTCGATGAGTTCCAGGGTCGGCACGTCCGCCAAAAGCGCGGCCAAACCGGCCCGGTAGACGGGCTGATCGCTGACCAACAACACGCGGATCGGTTTGGTCATGGGCGTGTTCCTCCAAGTCGCGCGTAACACGCGTTGCGATGGCGACAGATACAGAGCGCGACAACAGGATAGATGCGACGGGCGTGAAGCCACGCTTGGGGGAAGAGCGCAACTCAAGCAGCGCATTGCAGCAGCGTTGCCCGTCTTCTGGCAGGCAAACTCAATCACATATTACCAGAAACACGCCGATCTGGCAAATGTAGAGACGGGATCACGATGAACAGCACAACGATAGCCTACGCGCGGACAGCATAAAAGCCGCCGGCTTGCGTAAACGAAGGGAGTAGGAAGGAAGCATGCTCGGCGCGTGGCTGGCGACCCGCTTTGCCGTGGACAAGGGCGCGGCGTGGGTGCGGCGGTTCGTGATCGTCGTGATCCTGGTCGCCGCGGCGCAGTTGCTGGGGGCCTTCGAGTGGGTGGGGCGGCTGTTGTGACGTTGCCGCAGGGTCTGACGCACGTCACCCGCCGCTGATCAAATGAAGCGCCTGCACCTCTGCGCCATCAGGTACTTGGGTCGCGGCCCAGTCCGGGCGCAGCACCACCTGCCCGTTCACCTTCACCACGATCATGCGGAATGTGAACTTGAGCGCATTGAGCACGTCCTGGACGGTCAGGCCGGGACGCCATTCGACGTCGTATTGGCCGTTGACGCGAATCATGCTGGAGATTTCCCTACGTCGTATGAGACTGGCTGATCGTGTAGAGAGATCTGCGGTTCCAAGGCGCTGGAAAGAGCGAACGTAGTGAAGAGCTGGGTGATCACCTCTTCGACCATGTGCGACACCGTTCGGTTCTGGCGCCTGGCTAATTGCTCCGGAGTCTCGTATGTCGGCTCCCGCAGCTCGATCACTACCCGCTTAAGATGCCGTCCCTGCTCGAAAGCCTGCCAACGCACTTCCGAACGATCCGCATCGCGAAAGGCATCATCCACCGATAGCAGGTTTTCGTCGGGCTCGTGTGGCGTGTATTGCTTGCTCATTGTGGTTCCTCTCGCAGACGACTGTGAATGCGCTCGATGAACGCCAAACCGTAAGTCCAGGCGCCTTTGCGTGGCCTGGCGCATGTCGTAAAACACGCTCCATTCCACGAAGTCCATGTCGTCGCCCAGCGCGCCAGCGCGAAATCGCCGGTAAAATTCAGCCGAGGTCATACCGTATCTCTGCTCGTAAGCCGACATGCGCGCCGCCAGGCGCTGCAACTCAGCGCGACATTGCTGAGCCTCTCGCTCAACCAGCTTCCCGACCGCCTGATCTACGACGGGACTTTGATACCCTGTGCGATAAAGGTCAACCAGGCTTTGCAGCCGACCTGACGTTTGGACCTGAACTGTCATGGTTCTGCTCCTGCGAGTCTACAGCGCCCCGATTGCGGCAATCCGAGATTGCTTCGCAAAAAACGCTCGCAATGACAGCTTGCGGTTCTGGCTTCGAATGCACTCGTTTGATTTCCGACCAGTATACCGTCATTCTACGACATCGGGTAGAGCATGTCAACAACGACGAACAGCAAAGTGCCTGGCACTTCCCAAGTGCCGGGCACTTTTTCCCGATCAGCCATTCGCCTTCACGACCTCTACCACCTCGGGGAAGTCGATCCCTAACTCAACCAGCTTCTCCAGCGTCGGCACGCCGTTTGCGTTCCAGCCGCGGCGCGCGTACACCGCGTCGACCAACATCTCGTATTGCCCCTCCCGGTACTGGCGCAACGCGGCGACCTTATCCCGCGTGGTCATGGCGGCCGGGTCGATGCCCACCTGCTCGCGTAACTGCTTGTCATAACGCTCGCTGCGGCTCTCGTATTCTTCCACAGTCACCGGGCCGGTCGAGCGGTAGGGGATGCGGTCGTGCTCACGCGTGCCGAAGCCCATCCGCAGGTTGAAAACGCGCTGGAAGTTGTACACCCGCTCCGACATGGTGATCAAGTCCTCTTGGGTCACTTCCTGGCCGGTGATGCCGGAGAACAGCTCGACGTAGTTGTGGACGTGCTCGGGCACCTTGGCCGGCTCGGCGGTGAGCGCGTTGTCGGCCGGCTCGATGTCGTTCCACGGCAGCTTGCACAGGCCGTTGAGCCCGAACCAGGTCCGCCACATGGGGAAGTAGTGCAGCGCCTCGGCCTTGTCCGCGAAGGTCGGGATCTGGTTGTTCACCATGTCCATGAAGATCAGCCACGCCTCGTCGTGCTGCGCGCCCTTGTTGGTCAGCCCGTAGCCGCCCTGCTGCGCCAGGCTTTCCTTAGTGACGTATTCCGAATACTCCAGCCCCTTGTTTTCCATGCCGATGTCCTGGAGGAACCCGTGGTCGGCGCCGAAATGCTCGACGAAGTAATCCTTCATGGCGCGCACGCCCAGGCCGGCGATCCTGCCAAACCCGCGGCCCGCGGCCATTTGGTGCAACAGCTCGATGGCGGCGTCCGCATTGCCGAAACGCAGCGCCAGACCGCCGGTCTTCTCCTGGTCCAACACGCCGGCCTCGTAGCACTCCATCACGAACGCGGTCAGGGTGGCGAAGGAGATCGTGTCGATGCCGTAGGTGTCGCAGTAGAAGTTCATCTCGATGATCGGCTCCGGCTCGAAAATGCCCAGGTTGGCGCCGACCCCGGCCACCGTCTCGTACTCCGGCCCGTCCACGGTGACGCACTCGCCGGCGTACGGCCCGGTCTTCACGCGGTAGCCATCCACGCCCTTGGAGCACGCCATGGTGCAGCCGTAGAAGCAGCCATCGGGGCTGCCCTGGGTGAAGAGCGCGTCCCAGACCGGTGAGGCGATCTTGGCCGCGTCGGGATGGGCGCCGTAGCGGTAATTGTGCACCGGCAGCAGGTCGTAGTCATTCATGATCTCGACCAGGTGCGCGGTGCCCACGCGGCGCATCCGGTTCTGCTCGTCGTCCAGCTCGACGATCTCCCGGTTGATGTTTTGGCCCACCACGCGGATGCGCTGGATGTTGGCCGGGTCGTTGGAGTCCGCCTTCATGCCGGTGAAGCGCACGACGATGCCCTTGATGCCCTTGTCCCGCAGCACAGTGCCGATGCCGCCGCGGCCGGCCTGCTTCACACGCGCCTTGCCCCGGCGCACATCGTACCAACTCACGTTCAGGCAGCCGATGCGGGTGTGCTCGCTGCCCTGGCCGGCCGAGACGACCGACACGTTGCGGCGATCCTTTTCGTCCCTGGCGTACATGGCCGTGAGCTGTTCGGTGATCAAATGGGTGTCGACCGCCTCGCGGGGCGCTTCTTCGATCGTGACGCGGCCGGTGTCGCCATCGATCACGATGATGACCTCGGCGGTGGCCTTGCCCTGGATCTCCAGCGCATCCCAGCCGGCGAACTTGAGCAATGGGCCGAAGTAGCCGCCCACGTTGCTGTCCACCACGGACTTGGTCAGGGGCGAGATGCTGACCACCAGCGATTTGCCCGTGCCGGGATAGAGCGCGGTCCCTCCGATCGGCCCGGAAGCGATGACGATCTCGTTTGCGGGGTCATTCCATGTGGTCTGCGGCGTGACCGCGTGCCACAGCCGCCACAATCCAAAACCTTTGCCGCCGACGAAGATGCGCTTCATCTCCGCGGTGACAGGCCGGCTCTCGATCGTGTTATCGGACAGGTTGACGTAAAGGGTGTGACCGGCATAGCCGCGGTGGACTTTCGGAACCGCGTACGTGAACTCGGCCCGCGTCTTGTGGGCGAGTTGCATGTCCTGGATGGTGGGTTGGGTCATCGTTGACTCCTCTGGGGGATTGCGGATGGCAGATTGCAGATTGCGGATTGCGGATTGCGGAACCTGAGTATAACAAAGGGGGGCGCGGCAGACCATGACGCCAGGAAGCTCAAACCGGGCGCAGGGATTCGGTGGTGCTTGATATCTGGGGGAACATGCTTGTGGTGGGGATCGGTGCTCGCGAGGGTCAGATCATTGGGGTGGGGTTGCGGATCATACCAGTACAGCTTCTCGCCATTCAGCCAGATCTCGTACCCATAGTCCAGGATCTCACCGGCGGCGAAATCTACCAATTCCGATACACGCAACTCATGTCCACTGCGAAACGTGATGGTTCCTACGACGACGGCTGCAGTTGCGCTGGTTGTAAAGAAGCGTAGGGTAGACGCCCGAACAGAGGCGTAGGTGGCAGGGATGGCGTACAGCCACCGCTCGTAGTTCGGGCGGGAGAGCAGGAGCGTCATGCGGGTACTGGCTCAATAACTGGCTCGCGGCGTTCCAAGTGGATTGGCTCACCACTCATGTGCCAACGAGTCACTTGTTCTCGACTGAGCCGGTTGAACGCTTCCAGCCGGCGTTGGCGCAGCTTGCAGAAACCTGCCCACTGACTGAAATCGAGCAGATGCTCGCCATTATCTAGCAAGCCCTGGTTGTACAGTTCGTAGAACTGCTCCGAGGAAAGCCAGTAAAGCCGCTCGAACCTCCGGATCATCTCGTCTGCCACACGCAGGTC
>PHCA01000274.1 GCA_002842085.1 Chloroflexi bacterium HGW-Chloroflexi-1 | reverse complement strand
CAAAGGGAGGTGTTCCATGATGCGTAAAACTCGAACCACGTTGGTGATCGCCACCGGCCTGCTGGCCCTGGCGGTGCTCCTGCTGCTGGCAGGGTGCGCCGGTGTGCAGTCGACAACCGGCACCCCACCCACAGCTATGCCGCGGCCTATCCCCGCAACCAGTGAGCCTACCGTCGCACTGTCACACACCACGATGTCTCCGACCAGTGTGAAGCTGGCGATTTCGCATCCGCCACGGCTGGGCGAGACCGCCTATCGGACCGTCACGGTGGTGTCGGTGTTTGATGCGCCCTGGCAGGTTTTCAGGATTTGACAAAGAACACGGGAGAGGGTAAACTGACTGCCATCCCGGCGTGTCGCTCGCACAGCTTGCACCCCTCCCCCGTGCACGCGTGTGCCGACAGGCCGCTGGCAGCTCGTCCGGCCAGCGCTGCTGGACCGGGCTGGGCGGCAAACTCGATCGTTCGACCAGCGAAGTCTTCGACATAGGAAAGGGAGATTTGCCATGCTGTGCAAAACTCGAACCACACGGATAATCGCTGCCGGCTTCCTGGCCCTGGCGCTGCTCCTCCTCGCGGGAGGCTGTGTCGTGAGTCCTGCCATTCAATCGGACACCGTGACCGTCACGCGGGCAAACCAGCCATCATCGGCACCACAGACACCGAACCACCACGTGGTCACCGCCACCCCGACACCACAGAAGCGGGTTGTCGCTGTCGCCACACGTATGGCGGGCAAGATCGTTGGCAAGCTAAGCGAAGAAAATGGTTGCCTACGCGTCGGCGATGCGTTGGCTTGGCCGCCTGAATTCGTAGTGAGTCGTCAGGGTGACATCATTCGGGTTGTCGGTGGATGGGGTAAGGGTGAGGTGTGGGAGTTCCATATCGGGGAGACGGTGGAAATGGGCGGTGGGGGTGCAATTGAATTCACTGACGAAGAACACAGACTCCTGCGCATACCAGCAGGTTGTCCTGGTCCGTATTGGGTATTCGGGGGTAGCTTACGTCATCAGGTCACTCCGCAGACGCCATAATTACGGAAGGCACTCCGAATCGCGGGGATTTGGCCCGCTTGGTGTTACCTCATGAGGCCCACATTGTCCTGCTTCGCGTTCTTGTTATCTGTATGGATGGAGGAAAGATGATTTCTGCCACCTGGTTGAAGATATCGCGTTTCGCGGCCGCTCTGGGTTTTGCGGTCTTGTTGGTGGTCTCCGCAGCTCCGCTAGTCAGTGCCCAGGGGACACAAAACCCGATTCCAGTTACCAGCGAAGACACTGCCTTGATGCAGGATGCAAGCACCTACGCTGCTGAGATGGGTGTGGATCTGGCACAAGCAGTTCGACAACTCAACCTGCAACAGGACATTGGGCGTCTGAATGCCGAATTGACTGAAAGTGAGCCTGAGACCTTCGCCGGCCTTTGGATCCAGCACAGGCCAGACTATCGAGTCATCGTGCTGTTCACTCATGACGGGGAAGCGACACTTGAATCATATATTCGTGGTGGCCCCCTCGTCGGCATCGTTGAGACGCGTTCCGCGCAATTGACTCTCCGTGAGTTGGAGGGGGCGCGATTCCAGGCGGCGAAGATTGCAGACAGGTTGGGTATCCCCCATTGGACGGCCATTGCCGTATCGAAGAATCGGGCAGAGTTGTACGTAAGTAAGTCTGAACGACTCAACGAAGCATTGCAACAGATGGATTTGCGATGGCCTGAACACGTAGAAGTTTTCCGGAGCGAAATGCCAGTGCCGACCTCCGACCTTTATGGAGGGCTCTACATATGGGCGCCAACGGAGGCGCCAAACGTAATTCGCCAGGGTACAAGTGGATTCTCAGCATCAGATTCTTCGGCAATTGGACCCCGGTACGGGATTGTGACGGTTGGGCACTGCGGTAGGGGCGAACCAGTATATCGTGATGGAGTCGCCCTTCCCTGGGTGCGTGGCTATCCCGATGGCGCCGACGATTCTGCCTGGCATACCGCTGCTTCCGGTTTCACTGTTCGCAACCTCATCCAAGATGGGGATGTAGAGCCGCTTGTGCGGGAGATTCGCTCCAAGGCAGGCAGTGCCAGCCATACCGAAGGAACTTTTGTGTGTAAGTATGGCATCACCACAGGATACGGCTGTGGTGATATCCGCAGAGTGCTATATCAAGGTGATCCCATTGGCGCGCCCAATGTCCTTGTTGACTATAGCTCGGTGCTGCCAGGAGACAGCGGAGGCCCCTGGTTCTTGGGACATATGGCCTATGGGATGAGTCTTTCGTACGTCGATATCTACTATGATGACACACCGATCCGCTGGAGCATTTATATGCCAGTGCATCGAATTGAGAGCCTTCTCAGTGCTGCCATACTGACCTCTGATCCCGATTGTGGCCTTTCGATCAACATGAACGTGTCACCCGCGGGCGCAGGCTCCGTGTTGCGTGGCTTGGACCGCACGCCAGGTTGCCCAGAGGGGCGTTACGCACTTGGCGCGGTGGTGGCGCTTGTGGCGGCCGCGAGCGGTGGCTATGAATTTGACCACTGGGTCGGTGTATCTCCTGTGAACGCAAACCCGGTGACAGTCACCCTCCAGAGTGGGCTCAATGTCACGGCGATATTTCGCAGCATTCCGACGTTGACCCCCACCCGCACACC
>PHCA01000273.1 GCA_002842085.1 Chloroflexi bacterium HGW-Chloroflexi-1 | reverse complement strand
AAGATTCTCGCGATCCACGCAAATGTTACAGGGTAATACTATAGGCAAAGCAGTCAACATGATCCTTCCATCCAAAGCCATAGCTGATGCCCAAGAGGCGCCAGTGAGCCCTCCTCGGGGCCGTGGCGCCGTGGCGCCTCGGCACATCTTGGTGACGGGCGGGGCCGGGTTCATCGGTTCCCACGTCGTAGACGCTTTCATCGAAGCCGGCCACGAAGTAGCGGTGGTGGACAATCTGCACACCGGGAAACGTGAGAACATCAACCCGGCGGCTCGATTTTACGAGGTGGACATCCGCGACGTGAGCGCGTTGGCCGAGGTTTTCGCGGCCGAAAAGCCCACCGCCGTCTCCCACCAGGCAGCGCTGGCCGATGTGCGGTCCAGTCTGGCTGACCCGGTCAGCTACGCCCAGGTCAACATCATCGGCGCCTTGAACCTGCTGGAAATGTGCCGGCAGCATGGTGTGCACCGGTTCCTTTTCGCTTCGACCGGCGGCGCTGTCTACGGTGAGCCGGAGGAGCTGCCCGCCAGCGAGACTTGCCCAACCCGGCCGTTGGACCCTTACGGCGTCAGCAAACTGGCCGGCGAGCAGTTCATCGATACCTACCGCCACAACTATGGCTTGCAGTATACCATCCTGCGCTATGGCAACGTGTACGGGCCGCGCCAGGACCCCTTTGGCGAAGCCGGCGTAGTGGCGATCTTCACCAGCGCGATGCTCCGCGGCCAGCCGGTTGTCATCAACGGGGATGGTCTACAGCAGCGCGATTTCGTCTACGTAGGGGATGTGGCCCGGGCCAACGTGCTGGCCTTGAGCATATCCGGCAGTGGCATCTATAATCTGGGCACCGGCGTCCCGGCCAACATCGTCACTATCTTTCGCGAGCTGGCCCAGGGCGCCGGCTACACCCTGCCCGAGCAGCACGGACCGGCCAAGGCTGGCGAGGTCCGCGTGACCTACCTGGACGCCGCTCTGGCGCAGCGGGAGCTGGGTTGGCAGCCGTCCGTGACGCTCGCCGAGGGGCTGACCAGAACGGTGGCGTGGTTTCGAGGGTTTTGCTCATGAGCGCCGAAGCTACTGTTGCGCAACAACCATCTGACATGGGACCTGCCGAGACGCAGCCGTCCACCGTCGTGATACAACCCACCCGCGGTTGGGCCTCGCTCAAGCTGCGGGACGTCTGGCGCTACCGGGAGCTGCTCTTCTTCCTGGTCTGGCGCGACGTGAAGGTGCGCTACAAGCAGACGGCCCTGGGCGTGACCTGGATCATCTTGCAGCCGCTGTTGAGCATGGTGGTGTTCAGCGTGCTTTTCGGCACACTACTCCAAGTGCCATCGGGCGGTGTGCCCTATCCGATTTTTTCCTTTGCTGCACTGCTGCCCTGGAACTACTTTGCAGGTTCTCTGGGCCGTTCTTCCACCAGCCTGGTGAACAGCGCGCATCTGATCACCAAGGTGTATTTCCCACGTCTCATCATCCCTTTGTCTGGCGTGCTCGCCGGTCTGGTGGACTTTGCCGTTGCCTTCCTGGTGCTGATCGGCCTCATGCTCTACTACGGTGTAGCCCTCACGCCGGCTGCTGCATTCGTGCCCGCTTTCCTTCTGCTGGCCATACTGACAGCCTCGGGCTTTGGTTTGTGGCTGTCGGCGCTCAACGTCCGCTTTCGCGACGTCAACTATTTGATTCCCTTCTTGCTCCAGGTGTGGATGTATCTGACACCGGTGATCTATGGCAGCACACTCGTTCCGGAGCGTTTTCGCTTTTTGCTGGGCTTGAACCCCATGACCAGTGTGGTCGAGGGCTTTCGGTGGGCTTTGCTGGGTCATCAGTTGACCGACGCCCAACCTGCCGGACCATTATTTGCCCTTTCCATTGGTATTGCGCTGTTGGTGCTGGTAAGCGGTGTCGTTTTTTTTCGGCGCACTGAACGCATCTTTGCAGACATCATATAGGGTTGCGACAGGGCGTTTTCGACGGGTGTGATGAAGAAGCAACCAAGATTCTCAATATTCAGCCCACTGCAGATAGTGGGCAGTCAGGCTACTCTAGGGAGGGAAGTCTGAGGAAGACACGTAGAGACCTGACGAAAGGGGTGAATGGTATGACTATGACACGAGTGGTGCAGCGAGTCAGTGCCGATGGGCTGCAGTTGCCCAGGGAACTGATCGAGCGCTGGGGTGCGCAGGAAGGGCAAGAGGTTGTCATCGAGCTGGCACGTTCCTTCATCTACATCGTGCCCGCTGAGTTAGATGCTGTCGAAATCGCCGACCGCGCGGCCACCTGTGTATTTGACCAGGTGGGCGACGCGACGGCGGTCGGGCAGCCTGAACGAGTGGGGGAACGGTGGCGAGTGCCGATCCTGTTGTCGTATCGCTCGAAGCAGTTGGGTGTGCTGACCTATTCTTTGCGGGGGGAGTTATTGCCGGACGAGTCCGACTCGGCGCAGACGATGCGGGAACGGTCCCGTGAAGGTTGAGTTAACGCCGTTTCAGCAGAGCCAGCCCTACACCTGCGTAGCTGCATGTCTTCGTGTAGTGTTGGCAGCGTTGGGTGTTGACTACCCGGAGGATGATTTGGCGCGTGCGTGTAACACCGCCCCCTCCGGCGCGACCCTGTCCGACGCAGCCCACGCTGTGCGGTCGTTAGGA
>PHCA01000006.1 GCA_002842085.1 Chloroflexi bacterium HGW-Chloroflexi-1 | reverse complement strand
AGCAGCTTGCTCCAGGAAAGTGCGAATGCCCGTTCGCACCACCGGATGGTCGTCAGCTAATACGACTCGAATTGCTTGCATCCGCTTACACCTCCATAGCAGTAACTACTCAGGCCTCCACTGGGTTGCCACATCCGGTGGGCCGACGAGTCAAATTGTAACACCCATATGGAGTCAGGTCAACACGCACGGGAGGCTGGGGCGCAGGAGGCCCGGCCGGCGCCGGACGCCGTGCGGGAAGGGAGCGGCCGCCGGCCCGCAGGCATGCTCCAGCACGTCACGGACCAAACCGGGGCCCTGGTAGATCAACCCGGTGTAGAGCTGAATCAGCGTTGCGCCGGCGTCGCTCTTCTCCGCGGCATCGTCCGGGCTCATGATCCCGCCGCTGGCGACGATCGGCAGCTTGCCGCCCGTCTTCCGCGTCACGGTTCGCACGAAGGTAGTGGTAGAAAGGTAAGTGATGGTGTATAATGGGCCCATGATCCAGATCACCATCACCGACCGCTGCCGTGTTTGCGACAGCACAAACATCGTCCGCAATGGCCCGAACAAGTGCGGCAGTGCGCAGTATCACTGCAAGGACTGTGGCGCCCACCGGGTCCCCGAACCTGCGACCGGCTACTCGGCACGCGAGAAGCGGCGGATCCTGGACACCTGCAAAGAGCGCGCCAGTTTGCGCTGTCTTGAGCGCATCTTGGGCGGCGGCGCCGGCAAACCGTCCTGATCTAGCGCGCTGAAATCCAGCCGAACAACGGCGCCCATTACTACCTGGCCGAGGAGCTGCTGTCAGAATGCCAATGCCCGACTCTGATCGTTTCGCTGCCATCGCGCCTGATCGTTTCGCTGCCATCGCGCTGCAACCCGCCCGGCCATCCCGCCCCGAGCTGCAGCCGATCCCACCTTTGCGTTTGCCCGACCGTCACCTGGCGACGCCGATCGCCCCTACAGCGATGCCGGGGCATGGCAAACGGTGGCCATCCCGCACTACCGCGGCCCCGTCGGCCGCTGGGCGGCCTACTATCGCGTTGCCTTTACCGCGGGCGAGGCCCTGTTTGCGTCAGGGCGGGTCTTCCTTGTCTTGCGCGGCGTGGATTACCGCTGCCAGGTGTTCCTGAACCGCGTCTGCGTCGGGTCGCACGAGGGCTTTTTCGCGCCGTTCGAGTTCGACGTCACCGACGTGATCCAGCGCGGGGAGAACCTCCTCCTGGTGCGGGTGGAAAACGACTACCCCACCATCGGCAGCGGCAGTTGGAGCGAGCCGGACTTCGACGGCGACAAGCTCTATGCGGCGACCGGGCCGGGCTGGGACGAGCCGGGGATCGGTTGGTGCCATTGCCCGCCTGGCGCGGGGATCTACCAGCCCGTCTACCTGGAAGGCCGGCCGGCGGTGTACATCTCCGACTTGTGGGTGCGGCCCGACGTTGATCGCGACACGGCCGAAGCGTGGGTCGAAGTGACCAACGCCGTCGTCAGCAAGGAGCCGGTCTCCCTGGCCCTCTCGATCTACCCGCGCAACTTCGCGGGCGAGGCGGTCGAAGGCATCCGACCCGAGGCGCCGCCGGCCGGCCCAGGGCCGAACCTCTACCGCATCCCGCTGGCGATGGCCGGCTACTGCCGGTGGTCGCCCGAAACCCCGTTTCTCTACACCCTGCGAGTGGAAGTCCAGGCGCGCGGCGCGCGCGACTGCCGCGATGTGTCGTTCGGGATGCGCAAGTTCCATATTGACACGGCCAACGAGCCACAGGGCACCCTCTATCTGAACAACGAACCGGTTTTCCTGCGCGGCTCCAACACCATGGGCCACGAGCAGCGCTGCGTGGCCGTGGGCCGGCTCGACCAACTGATCGAAGACGTCCTGATCTACAAGGCGGCCCACTTCAACTTCCTGCGCGTCACCCAGCGGCCGGTGCAGGACGAGGTCTACGACGTCTTCGACGCCCTGGGCCTGATGCACCAGTGCGACCTGCCGCTCTTCGGCTATCTGCGGTTCAACCAGCTCAGCGAGGCCGTGCGCCAGGCCGGGGAGATGGAGCGGCTGATCCGCCGCCATCCCAGCGCGATCATGGTTTCGTTCATCAACGAACCCTTTGGCCTCGCGCCCGGCACGGCGCACCACGCCCGGATGCTCGACCGGACGACCCTGGAGGAGTTCTTCGCCGCGGCCACGGCCGTGGTCCACGTCCACAACCCCGACCGCGTGGTCAAGCCGGTGGACGGCGACTACGACCCCCCGGCGCCCGGCCTGCCCGACGCGCACTGCTACTGCCTTTGGTACAACAACCACGGCATTCCCGTCGGCAAGCTGCACCAAGGCTGGCTGCTGCCGCTGAAACCGGGCTGGCGGGGCGGCTGCGGTGAATACGGCATCGAGGGGCTGGACTCCTGGGAGACCATGCGGGACTGCTACCCGAAGACGTGGCTCCCCGAGCGGCCCGACGCGGCCTGGAACCCAAGCGCCGTCTACGGCAGCCAGACCTACGCCATGCACGGCAAGTTCTTCGATCCCCAGGAGACCCTGGAGGAGTGGGTGCGGGAGAGCCAGCGGCACCAGGCAGGGGGTCTGCGCCTGATGACCGACGCGTTCCGCCGCCGGGCGGACATCCTGGTGAGCACCGCCGTTCACCTCGGCATCGACGCCTGGCCGGCCGGCTGGCTCAAGAGCATCGTGGGCGTGGACCGCCGCCCCAAGCCGGCCTACTTCGCGCTGGCCGACAGCCTGACCCCCCTGGCCGTCAACCTGCGGACCGACCGGGGCCAGGTTTACGGCGGGGAGCGCCTGCAGGTCGAGGTGTGGGTGCTGAACGACCGCCCTCGGGCGCCGGCCGGCCTGCAGATCGCCTGGTGGGCGGAGCAGGGAGGCCAGGTCATCTTCTCGTCGCGGGCCAGGGCCGACGTGCGACCGTCCGCGGCCGCCTACCAGGGGGACATCACCTGGCAGACCCCCGAGGTGGCGGAGCGAACCCGCTTCACCGTGGGCCTGGCGCTCTCGCGGCCGGGTCGCCGCCATTCTCGGCGCCGTAGACGGCCGCGCCTGGCGCTTCGCAGAGGCATTGGGGATGCAGCCGGCGCCGTTCGTCGTGGCGCCTGTCCCTTCACTGTGTTCAGGGCAAGCTCTGAGCGCAGTCGAAGGGCCGCTCACAGCCTGTGGCCTGGCCCTGGCCGATCACCCCGATGCGCTGGGGGCCGTAGGGGACCTGCTGGCGCGTTTTTGGACGGCCGGCGGCCGGCTGCTGTGCCTGGAACAGGAAAGCCCCGCAGGAACCTGGCACGTGGCCGGACAGCGTGTGACGTGGCGCGCCTTCGACCCGTGCTACTTCGCCTCGCGCAAGACTGGCCACCCGGCCGTAGCGTCCCTTGCGCCCTTTGACCTGGCCTACTGGTATCATCCAGGGGCGGGGCGCATCGAGCCCACCTTCCGCCACGTCCTGGACGGAGAGGGATTGTCGCCCGTGGTCTTTACCGCCTCCTCTGCCCCTCCTGGCTCTCTGGAGAACGTCCCGCTCGAACATCTCGTGGTGGCCGAGATGCCGGCCGTGCCCGGAAAGGCGCTCTTCACTCAGGTAGAGGCGCTTTGCCGCTTCCCTGCGGAGCCGCTGGCCACAAGCTACCTGGCTGGATTGCTGCGCTATCTGTGCTCCGCCTGATGCCAGCGGCAGGTTCGGGCGGTGGACTTTGCCTGGCCGACCCGCTCAGCGTGACAGGCGCACCCTCGCTCCCGGTGGGTCACTGACCCGGCGGGAGCAGCGCATGTACTGGTTGCAGGGCGGTGCTGTGGCGGCCAACTTGCCCCCACCCCGGCTTGTGCTATACTGCGCGCGGGCACAGACTGCGTTTTTTGCTTAGCGGAGCACTGCGTAGCGTGAGCGGAGTCCGGCGTTGTGTGCCGGACGCAGTCGAAGGAATGCGGCCAGGCGCATAGCGCCACCGGCAGCGGGCGCAGCCGCCACCCGCCTCTCGCCCTCGGCCTGGCGGCCGGCGGGGAGAGGACGGGGGCGGAGGGCAAGTAGATACTGTGCAAGACCGGCACGGCAGAGCCGTCCTTTGGAGCAGGCGATTTGCCGAGTTGCGGGGGCGCGCACGCCGCAGGCGGTGGCGCACTCAACGAACCTGGCGACATTGACAAATGAGGTCTTATGCATAGAATATAACGATAGAAGACACTAATCGCACATGAGACCATAATGATGTCCAGTAAGACCATCGGGCCGGCCGGTGCCCGCCTGCTCACAGCCTTGGCCGAGCGGGACCGGCCCATCTTCTCGATCGCCGAAGCGCAAGCAGAGATCGGCAGTGACTACGGCACGGTTCTGCAAATATTGCGCCGGCTGGCGCGCGCCGGCTGGGTCGTTCGCCTGACAGCCGGCCGCTATGCCATTGTACCTCTCTCATCCGGCAGCACGCCCGCACCCCAGGTGAATCGGTACGTCATCGCACGTGAGTTGCTGGATCCCGCGCCATACTATGTCTCTCACGACAGCGCCATGGACGTCCACAATATGCTGACCCGGCCCGTAACCATCGTCACCGTGACGTCATCGCGGCGGCTGGCGACGCGTGAGATCCTGGGCATCCCGTATCGCTGCGTCTATGCTCCGCCGGCTGCACTATGGGGCCATACGCCAGTCTGGGTCACGCCATACGAACAGGTGGTCGTCAGCGACCTGGAGCGAACCTTGCTCGATGGGCTGTCCCGACCCGACCTATGTGCCGGCATTAGCCAGGTGGCCACGGCATTGTGGATGCGCCATCCTGATCTGGATTGGGATAAACTAGGGGCCTACGCCGAGCGGCTGGGAGTCCAGGCTGTAGCGCAACGCCTCGGTTACCTGCTGGAACTGTTCCAACTGGGCTCCTCGACGCTGATCGGACGGTTACAAGCACTGACAGCGACCGGGTACGTCCGTCTCGACCCGCTGTTGCCCGACGAGGGCCCATACCTGGCGCGTTGGCGGCTGCGCGTCAATCTCAAGCCGACAGCCCTGGAGTCTGTCATCAGGACGTGACCCATGATCCAACCCGGAGAAATCGCGCGCCTGGCCCATCGGCTGAGTCTCGGCGACAAGACCATCGAAAAGGACTACGTACTGACGTGGACACTGCTGGCGATCGCAGAATCGCCGCTGCGCAATCGCCTGGCCTTCAAGGGCGGCACAGCGCTCAAGAAGGTCTATGTGCCAGACTATCGGTTCTCAGAAGACCTGGACTTCACGCTGCTCGATAACATCTCCAATGCAGAGCTTACCGCTGCGGTGGAAACCCTCTTTGCCTGGCTGCGCCGCGAGGTGAACATCACGCTTGCCGTTCGCCGCGTGGAGATACATCAGACGGGGAATCCGGCGATCTACCTGAACTACGGTGGCCCATTGGGCGGCGATGTGAGCAGTCGTTTTTTCAAGACCGATTTCACGCGTGACGAGGTGCTCCTGTTCCCACTCGTCGAAGCCCCATTGCATGTACCATACAGCGATTGCCGGTCGCGTAACCAGACGCTGCGCGTCTACTCGCCCGAAGAGATCCTGGCCGAAAAGCTGTGCGCGCTACTGGGACGTACAGAGCCACGCGACCTGTATGATGTGCATTACATCCTGGAGCATGGCCTGGCGGACGCACGCGCCGTGTCTCATCGCGTGGATGAGAAGATGGCGCACAACAAGGTGGACCGCTCTGAACTGGAAGGCGTGTTGACCCGCAAACAGGAGACTTTGCGCAGGCTATGGGAGCCACGGCTGCAAGGACAGATGCCGGACCTGCCGCATTTGGATGCTGTGATTCGTGAGACCAATCGTTGGTTGCGCCAAGCGGGACTTACCGGTGGATAATGGTCTGGAGCCACGAACTACAGCCGGGAGGGGGCACATGGCCACTGGAGCAACCGGGGAATATCCTGCGCGACCGCCGGAAACCGGGCTGGCCCTGCGGGAGATCCAAAGCGAAGGTCTGTTGCTGGTGTTGCCTGTCCTGTACGGGGCCAGCTTGATCCTTTTCGGCATCAGTCAGGGGCTGCCGGAGCTGGTGCGGGGGTTCCTGCCGGGTGTGCTGCTGCTCCTGCTTCAGTTGCTTGTCTGGGCGCTGCGCAGGATCAGCTACCTGGCGTCGGCCTGGGCGCTGGTGATCGGCTGTGTCGCGGTCAACGTCGTTCTCGTGGCGTGGAGCGGGATCAGCCCCGCGCTCTGCCTGCTGGCGTGGTCGGTCGGGCTGGCGGCCCTGTTCGTGAGCATCAAGGCCGGTGTGCTGACGGCCGCGGCCTGCACACTCCTGCTCGGGTGCGCGCCGCCGTCCTTCCTGCCGGCCGATCCCACCCTGCGCGGGGTGAGCCTGATCGGCTGTTGGAGCACGGTCATGTTGATCTGGCTGACCGTGCGACCGTTGTGGACGACTCTGCAGTGGGCGTGGTCGAGCTATCAGGAAAGCCAGCGCTTGCTCGAGGAAGGCCGCGACGCGCGCTGGCAGCTCAAGCAGACATTGGCCGACCTGGCCGACGCCAACGTGCAGCTCACGCGGCTGAATCAGCTCGCCCAGGGCCTGCGCCAGGCGGCCGAGGAAGCCCGGCGGGCGAAAGAACAGTTCGTGACCAACGTCAGCCACGAGCTGCGCACCCCCCTCAACATGATCGTCGGCTTCAGCGAGCTGATCATGCAAGCCCCGAAGACCGCCTACGGCCGCCTCCCGGCCGCGCTGCTGGCCGACCTGGCCGTCATCCACCGCAACAGCCAGCATCTGGCCGCGCTCATCGACGACGTGCTCGACCTCAGCCAGGTCGAAGCCGGGCAAATGGCCCTGGCCCGGGAACGGGTCGAGCTCCGCGAGATCGTGGACGCGGCCGTCGAAGCGATCCGTCCGCTGTTCGCGGCGCGCGGCCTGGATCTGCACGTGGAAGTCTCGCCGGAGCTCTGGGCCTTTTGCGATTCCCTGCGCGTGCGCGAGGTGCTGCTCAACTTGTTGAGCAACGCGGGCCGCTTTACGGAGCAGGGCGGGGCCACCGTGAAGGCATGGACGGAGGGGAACGACGTGGTAGTCGCCGTGGCCGACACGGGGCCGGGCATTTCGGTCGCGGATCAGGCCAGGCTCTTCCAGCCGTTCCATCAGGTAGACGGTTCGCTCCGCCGGCGTCACGGCGGCAGCGGCCTCGGGCTGGCGATCAGCCGGACCTTTGTCGAGCTGCATGGGGGCAGGATGTGGCTCGAGAGCGAGCCGGGCCGCGGCACGACTATCTACTTCTGTCTGCCGCTGGCGCCGCCAGTGCCGATGGATAGCGGCGCCGCGCGCTGGCTCACGCCCGACTGGGAGTTCCGGCAGCGCCCCCGGGGCTCGCTGGCGCCGATCTCCGCTCCGGCCCCGCGGCTGGTGGTCCTGGAAGCGGGCAGCACGCTGCACAGGCTCCTGGGTCGCTCCCTGGGAGGGGTCGAGATCGTCTCCGTGCGCACTCTCGACGAGGCCCTCCGGGAGCTGGCGGCCGTGCCAGCCCAGGCGTTGCTGGTGAACGAGCCAGCGGTGAGCCAGGCGCTTGAGCGCATCTTACAGTCGGCGGGGCTGCCGTTCGGCGCGCCGGCGATCATCTGTGCCATCCCCGGCGCGCGCGAGGCCGCCCATGCCGTGGGCGCAGCCGAGTACCTGGTCAAGCCGGTCTCCAGGGAAGCGTTGCTGGGGGCCCTGGATCGGTTGCAGCTCCGAGGCGGGACTCTGCTGATCGTGGACGACGAGAGCGAGGCGATCCGGCTGTTCTGGCGGATCGTATCCTCCAGCGGCCACACCTATCGCGTGCTCACCGCGACCGACGGACAGCAGGCGCTGAACATCCTGGCCGAGCAGCGGCCCGATGCCATGCTGGTAGACCTGGTGATGCCGGGGATGGACGGGTTCCAACTTCTGGCAGCCAAGGGGGCCGATCCGGCCCTGGCGGACATTCCGGCGATCGTCGTCTCGGCGCGCGACCCGACGGGCCAGCCGATCGTGACCAACGCAGTCGGCATCACGCGCGGGGGCGGGCTTTCGGTTGCCCAGTTGTTGGCCTGCGTGGAAGCGGTCAGTGGGCCGCTCGTTGGCGCTACCCCGCCTGGGCGTCCAGCGCAGCCAGCAGGGTCGTCCGGCTGACCGGCTTGCGCAGGAACGCGGCCGCGCCCAGGGTCATGGCCAGGCGCTCCTGGGGCAGGATCGTGCAGACGATGATCGGGATGCCCCGCGTGGCCGGATGCTCGCGCAGTCGGCCCAGGAGCTCCCAGCCGTCCACGCCCGGCAGCATCACGTCGAGCACGATGAACGCGGGCTGCATCTCCTGCGCCAGCTCCAGCGCCCGCCCTGGGTGCTGGATGGCCAGCACGGAGTAGCGGCTGCCGGCCAGGTAGCGCTGGAACAGGTGCAGCGTGTCGGCATTGTCGTCGATGATCAACACGGTCAGTTCTTGGGCCGCCGGCAGGACGAGACGGGCGGAGAAGAGGCGTCCCCGCTGGGGTTCCAGCTCGAGCTCCAGGACGCCGCCGGAGAGCGCCACCAGTTGGCGAGCCAATTCCAGGCCCTCGCGGTCCTCCTGCGTCAACGGGGCCGGCGCCGCGTGTCTCCGCGACGCCTCCACACGGACTTCGAGGCAAGCCCGGTCGCCGTGTACCTGAGCTTCGAGGCAAACTCGCCCGCCGCGCACACAGCGCGCCGCGACGGTGAGAATGCTGATCAACGCCTGCCGCAGCGTGGTCGGCTGCACGGCCAGGCGCGGCAGCCTGACGGGCAGGGCCAGCTCCACCAGAACCTGGGCAGCCTGGCAGAGCGGGCCGATCGTCTGGATGACACTTTGGACGAATTCGGCGACGTCGGTCAGCTCGAGGGGCAGGGTCGTCCTCAGCCATTCGATCTCCCGGTCTGCGCCGACCTCCTCTGCCTCGGCGGGCGGAGCTTCCCCCGCAACCGGAACCCGGCCGGCCTGGAGCTGCAGGCCATAGCGGCCCCACAACTGGTCGGCCAGCACCCGGAGGGCCGCCACCTCCTGCCGCCGCAACTGGCGGACGCTGAGCGCCATGCTGATAGAGATGTCCCGTTGGGGGATTTGTTCTACGAAGCGCCGATCCAGCACCTGGTAATAGCGCCAGGCGCTGGCGTGGGGAGGGACGTCGCTGCCGGGCTTCAGCGACTCGATGGCTTCGACCAGGACGCGGCGCAACGACAGCGCAGGATCAGGATGCCGCTGCAGGCCGAAGAGCCTGACCAGGGGGCTTTTACCCAGCTCAGAGGGATCGTAGGAGTTGTGCAACGCCTGCCGCAGGTCGCGCACGAACGCAGCACCGACCTGGTTGTTGGGCCTTTCGTTCAATGTGTCCTCTCCGCGACCTCTCGATGACCGTAAAGGGCTGTACTGCGGCCTGGCTTTGTGTTATATTGCCTCTTAAGCTGTGAGGGTCTCATCAGCCCTCTGTCATTGCGAGCGCAGTTTGCGAAGCAATCTCGATTGCCGCAATCTCGATTGCCGCAATCGGGATTGCCGCAATCCCCACCATAGCGAAGATTGCTTTGCTTCGTCCCTCGCAACCGCAAACTACGCCCCTCGCCACAGCGAGGCCCTCGCCACAGCGAGGCCCTCGCCACAGCGAGGCCCTCGCAATGACAAGCTGAGTAGTTACGCGAGATCAGTATATCACAGACCCCCAAGGAGGTGCAACGGCCATCCAGCCCCGCTTCTTGTCCCCCAGCCCGGCGCGTTGTCTGGCCGACAACGCCGCCTACGCTCAGGAACAGCCAGATTCAGACAGCACCAACCATTAAGGAGGAAAAACCCATGAGCGGCAAATCGTCCAAGAGCCGTCGCGAGTTCCTGCGGATGGTCGGCGTGGCCGCCGGCGCCACCGCCCTGGCATCCTGTGTCCCGTCCACCCCGCAGGTGGTCAAGGAAACGGTCGTCGTCAAGGAGACCGTGCCCGTCAAGGAGACCGTGGTTGCCGAGAAGGTCGTGACCAAAGAAGTCGAGAAGGTCATCACTGCCCCCCCTACGCTGCCCTTCGACGTGAACGAGTTCACGGCCGGGTTCACGCCAGCGCCCGCGGGCTCGTATGTTTACGACGACATGGCGAAGAAGTACAAGATCCAGTGGATGCGCGGGAGCTGGTACAATCAGGGCTCGCCCAATCCCGAGATAGACTACGTCAAGAAATACATCGACAAGCTCTTCAACGTGGACTTCGAGCTCATCGCGTCGCAGCCGGGGGTCTTCCAGGACGTCAACCTGCGGGTGGCCTCGGGCGAGGGCGCGCCGGACGTCTGGTGGCCTGACAACCTGTCTCAGGCGACGAAGCTGGCCGACGACGGCGTGGCCATCGCGGACCTGCGGCCGTATATCGAGCAATACTGCCCGAACTACCTGCGCCTGATCGAGGCCTCCGGCGGCAAGGACTTCTATTTCAACGCCACCACGGTCAAGGGCAAAACGGTGGCCTTCGCCCGGCCCACGTTCACCGGCGAGCCGCAGCAAGGCATCTACGTGCGCAAGGACTGGCTGGAGACGCTGGGCCTCAAGGCGCCGCAGACCACCGACGACCTCTTCGAGCTGGCTAAGGCGATCCAGGCCAATGCGGCCAAGGTGGGCTGCAAGACCCCGTTCTCGCCGGGATGGATCGTCAAGGACGACGACCCGTTGGGCGGCTTCGCCCATCTGGCTTATGCGTTCGGCTGCCCGGGCTCAGCCTTCTGGGAGCAGGACACCCTCTCCTGGGGGAATGCGTTGCCCGCGCGCAAGGAGTTCCTGGCCTACGTCAAGAAGTTCATCGACGCCAAGCTGGTGGCCGAGGACTGGTATCTGTGGGAAGGCGCCGACGGTCAGGCCAAGCTGGGGCCGGGCGACTGGGGCATCCTGGTCGCTGGCGCCTGGGGCGTGTACGGCATCGTCGGCACCCAGGGTAACCTGCCCAAGTTGAAGTTCGTGAAGTGGGTGACCGGCCCGACCGGCGAGAAGCGCTGGGGCATCAAGACCCTGCCCGGGGTTTCGGAGCAGTTGTCGGCCGCGCTGCTCAAGGACGAGGGCCGGCTGAAGCGCGTCCTGCACATCCAGGACGAGTTCGCCAATCCCTATAGCAGCGCGTACAAGGCCACCTATTACCGGCTCTACAACATGGATCCGCCGTTCGATGGCGCAGAGTGCTTCAGCAAGTATGAAGATGCTGGCCCGTTCGTCAAGCAGCTCGCGCCGACGAAAGAGCAGATGGAGCAGGCCAGCGCCGATCTCCTGAAGAAGTGCCCGTGGTGGAAGGACGAAAAACTGGCTGCCGGCTTCCCGGAGTGGCGGCCGGTGGCCATCTCGGTGTGGTCCAAGTGGGGCAGCTACGCCTACGCGCCGGGCAAGCTCGAGGACACGGGCATTCCCGACCAGGACGTGTGGATGAGCAAGTACTGGTACCCCTGGTGGGCCGAGCTCAAGGACGAGGAGTACTACATCCCCATCTCGCTGCGGGGCGACGCCAACGTCCGGGCCGACGTGCGGAAGTTTGTCTACGGCAACGAGCTGAAGTTCGTGCTCGGCCAGCGGCCCCTCAGTGAGTGGGACGCGTACGTGAAGGAGTTGCTCACCAAGTATAAGGCCGCGGATTTGCTCAAGGAGACCTTGAAGACCATACAGGAGCAGGGCGCAAAGGTCACCGGCATTGACCCGCGCATCCCGCTGTAAGTTTGGGAAGACTGCGGATCCGTAACTACTCAGCTTGTCATTGCGAGGAGGCGTTTTTTGCCGACGAAGCAATCCTCGCGTTCAGTGCCAGGAGATTGCGACAATCTCGATTGCGGCAATCCGAGATTGCTTCGCAAAAAACGCTCGCAATGACACGGCGGCTGAGTAGTTACGCGGATCCAGGCTCAGACGAGCACGTGGGGTTTGGCCCGCGTGCTCGTTTTGGTGATCGGGAGCGGTTCTGCTATACTCAGTAAGCGTTCAAAAATAACTCCGTACTTTCAGGCCGCTCTTCCGTGCAATTTTACCGCGAAACAACCAGGTTATTTTTGAACGCGACCTCAGCATGAGGATAGAACATGGCTATCTCGGATGCGGTTCCGGCGGCTGCTCGACAGACCGGCGCGGTGGCAGCGGTACTGGCCATGCCCGAAAGGCGTAAGAAGAGCCTGCTGACCATCCTGCGGCAGCAGTGGCTGCTCTTGCTCCTGCTGGCCCCGGCGATCATCTGGATCGTGGTCTTCAACTTCTACCCCACGTTGTTGACTATCCCGATGGTCTTCAAGGACTACAAGGTCATGCTGGGCATCTGGAAGAGCCCCTGGATCGGGTTCGGCAACATCACCAGGGCCTTCGAGGCGCCTGACTTCTGGCAGGTGCTCGCGAACACCGTGATCCTGAGCGCCATGCGCCTGGCGGCCGGATTCTTCCCCCCGATCATCCTGGCCATCCTCACCCACAACCTGCGGCTCAACCGGGTGCGGCGGATCTGCCAGTCCGTCACCTACCTGCCGCACTTCGTGTCGTGGCCGGTCGTCTGGGGCATCGTGCTGGTGTTGCTGAGCCCCGGCAGCGGGGTGCTGACTACGATGCTCCGCAGCATCGGCCTCCATCTGCCGGACCTCTTCATGAACTCCGTCTACTTCCGGCCGCTGGTGGTCTTCAGCGGCATCTGGAAGGAGATCGGCTGGGGCATGATCATCTACCTGGCTGTGCTCTCGGGGGTCGAGCCGGAGCTGTACGAAGCGGCCACGGTAGACGGCGCCGAGTGGCACCACCGCATCCGGTACCTCGACATCCCGAGCCTCAAGCCGGTGGCCGTGCTGCTGCTGACGCTGAGCCTGGCGGGTGTCCTGAGCGCGGGCTTCGAGCAGGTGTACCTGTTCCTCACCCCGCTGACCTACGACGTGGGGGACATCATTGACACCTGGGTCTTCCGCCGCGGCCTGATGGGCGCCGAGTTCGGGCTGGGCACTGCGGTCGGCTTCTGGAAGTCGGTGATCGGGTTGATCCTGATCCTGGTCGCCAACAAGCTGGCCCGGCGTTTCGCCGGCCAGGGACTCTGGGGATCCTCGTAAGGAGGCAGCCATGCCGGGCATCCGCATGACGTTGAGCGAGAAAATTTACCAGGTCTTGGCGCACGCGGGCGTGATCCTGGTCGCCCTGGTCTGTGTGGCGCCGTTTCTGTTCGTCGTTTCCGCCTCGCTGACGCCGCAGGCCGTGCTGCAGCAGTACGGCGGCTACGTGATGTTCCCACCCAAGGTGACTTTCTACGCGTACCAACTGGCGCTCCAGACAGGCCAGCTCCTGGACGCGTTCGTCATCAGTGTGGCGCGGGTCCTGGTGGGCACCAGCCTGCACCTGGCGCTGTGCAGCATGGCCGGCTACGCGCTCTCCAAGAGTTACCTGTTCGGCCGCAAAGTGTGGCTCATCATCCTGCTCATTTCCTTCCTGTTTGGCCCGGGGCTGATCCCGTTCTTCGTCCTGTGCCGGACCCTGGGCCTGGTGAACACTTTTTGGATATACGTGGTCCCCGGCGCGGTGAGCGCCTGGTCAATTTTCATCTTCCGTCAGTTCTTCATGGAGTTGCCCAAGGAGCTCGAAGAAGCCGCCATCCTGGACGGCGCGGACGAACTGCAGGTGCTGCTGCGGGTAGTCTTGCCCCTCTCCATGCCGGTCTACATGGCCCTCGGGCTGTTCGCTGCTGTGGGTCACTGGAACGACTATCTGACATCCGTGATTTATATCCGCGATGTCGGGCTGTATCCCGTGGCGATGGTGCTCCAAAGCATCCTGACCTTTGCAACCGGGACGAGCGGCTTGGGTCAGCAGATGCTGAAAGACACCGAGCTGCTGAAACAGATTCCCGGCCAGTCCCTCAAGATGGCGACCGTGGTCCTGTCGACTATCCCGATCCTCTTCGTTTATCCCTTCCTGCAGAAGTACTTCGCCAAGGGGATGCTCACCGGGGCGATCAAGGGCTAGTCTCGTAACTACTCAGCCTGTCATTGCGAGGAGCGTAGTTTGCGACGAAGCAATGACGGGCTGAGTAGTTACCAATTCAGAAAGGATTTCAGTCATGACAATCGCCAAAGGAACCGATCCGCAGGCCCAACAGTGGGCCAACCGCGTCATCCCGCTGCCGAAAGAGATCGAGATCAGCGGCAGCCAGCGATATCGTGCCGATCAGATCGGCCTGAGCATCCGCACCGCGCTCGTGCCACCGGTCAGGACGGCCATTGGACTGCTGAGCGGGTTTACATTAGCGACGGAGGAAGATGCGTCGTTCATCATTCGACTGGCCCTGCTGGACGATGAGACCGCTGAGGTCAGGGACCGCCTCCTGGGGCTGCCCAACCGAGAACAAGCTTACGCCATTCTGCCCCTCGCTGAGAGGGAGGGGCGCCTGCTGGTGGCGGCAAGTCCGGTGGGGCTTTTGTACGCGGCGCGCACGCTGGCGCAACTGGTACAAGCGCCGGCCGCGCTCACGCCAGAGACCGAGCTGGAGCTGCCGCTACCCAAGATCCTCGATTGGCCCGATCTGAGCGAGCGCGGCCAATGGGGTGGCAATGTGGCCAGCGACCTGGCCTGGACCTCCCAGTGGAAACTGAATGTGGTCGAAGTCAGCGCCGAGTTGGGCGTAGTAGACCAGCAGTTGCTGAGCCAGGGCGCCGAGTTGGGCGTGAAAGTCGTCCCCTATTTCCCGCACCTGGAGACGGTCTCGCGCTATGCCGGCCTGATGGAGCGGTCAGAGCTAATCAGCACCCCGGATCCTGCCAGGCCATTGCCCAGCGACTATACCCCCGGCCTGTGTATGTCGAGCCCGGCAACCCAGAAATTGGTGCAGAGCTGGTTGGCCCGCATGGCGGAAACCGCAGGTGTGACCGACATCATGGTCTGGTTTTCCGAAAGCGCTGCTCCTTGTTTCTGCCCCAAGTGCATCGGTAAAGAACCGTACGGCCTGGAGGCGGCCTGTATCGTCAATGCCTTCGCCAGCATCGAAGAGGCTCACCCGCACGTCCGTCTGCGTCTGTTGACCACTCAGGGCAGCTATCCCGTCAATGACAAGATTCTAGCCGCAGCGCCAGAGAGCGTGGGGGTCACCTATTACGATGGCGGGCGCACCTATGACTCCTCTCGCCAACCGATGATCTACCCCCTGCTAGAGGAGTATGCTCGCTCCGGGCGCTGGTTGGGCGTGTATCCTCAGATCACCCATGCCTGGCGCACCGTTTTTCCGTGGACGGCGCCGCAATTCATTCACTATCGGGCGCAGGAGTTCGTGCAGAAGGGGCTGAGCTGCATGATCGGCTACGCCGTGCCCTCCAATCGCTTCCACGAGTTCAATGTGATGGCCGAAGCCGAGTGGACCTGGAACGCCCAGGGCCGCTCGCCCGAGGAATTTGCGCGTGCCTACGCAAGCAGCACCGGCATGACTGAACCCGACCTGTCGCGCTGGGTACGCTGGGCCCTGGCTGTCGGGGAGGCCGGCTGGACTCTGGCCGAGAGCCGGCTCTTCCTGGCGCTGATCAATGACCCGACTCTTGGTTTCCAAAAAGGGAAAGGGAGGAAAGCGGATCACCGCTTCGAGACGGCAGACCTGACTGACGTTGGTGAGCTGCAACAGGCGCTTGCCACAGCCCAGCAGGCGCTCGAACTGGCTCAGGAAGCCGGTAACGCGGACATGCGCGCTGAATCTGAGTGCATCCTGGCCGGGCTGCAGGCTCTGGAGCTACTGCACTCGATCACGGCGCTGCTCAAAACACCGGCGCTGGATGTCGAGAGCCGACAGAGCCTGTCAGCCGCTCTTGACCGACTGGATGCGTGCGCCTGCACGCTGCGCACGCGGCTTCCGGAGTGGGGTGAGCGCATTAGCAGCCAGACGGGGGAGAAGTTGCCAACCCGTTTGCTGGATACCGCTGGCGTCCTCTTGCGCACCTGTGACGCCCTGCGCCAGGTCGCGGTCTCTCGGGGGGTACCCGATCCGCAGCCGGCATGGCGCTTGCGGCCGGTGGGCCGGTGGTCGGCCGACGATTTTCAGCATGGGCAGGAGGCGTTCTTGCTCCTGGGCCTGGCGGACCTGGTTCCCTCAGCGGGAGGGAGCTTCCATATCGGCTTTGACTTCATTGATAGCGCCTGGGGGACGTCTATCAAAGACGTCGCCGTTCTCGCCAGGGCGCCCGGGCAGGAGGGTGGCAATGTGATCGCCAGGACGCCGGATCTGCTTGGGGTGGACATAAACGGTGTGAGCATCTGGGAGCGATGGAAAGAGGTACGGATCAGGATTCCGGCCACGCCACCTGGCGCTGAGCTGTTCCTGGCTATCACCCTGTGGGGTATGCCCGCGGATGCGCCGGCCGACCGCCGCACCTGCGCCGGCGCTGTGAGCATCCGCCAAGTCCAAGCTGGCTAGCAGCCTGGACATCCCGCCCGAGTTCACGGCTCACGCTTATAAAGATTCCGCTCTCCTTATCCGTCATCGCCCGGCTGTGCGTGCACGGCCGGGCGAATACCCTGGCGCCAGGCTCGCTGCCGCAGACGGCGCCGGGCGCGCACCAGCTACGGCCCGGTGGCGGACAACGAGGTACTCTATGAACCGGCAGAAGAGATGGACGGCACAACGCTGGGGCCTATGCATCCGGGTCTGTGTCTTAGTGTTGGCAGTCAGTTTAGCCGGGTGCAGACCGGCTGCGACACAGACGCCAACCGTGACACCGGCGCCCACTGTGATGGCCACCAAGGAGAGGGCGATCCCGCCGACGTCGTTGACCCCGGAGATGGCGTCTGTCCGACTGGAGACCCTGGCCACGCCTGTCGCCTGGATAGCAGACTTGAGTGACCCTAAGCCTTTTATCAGCCTGGAGGCCAGTCCAGCCGGTTGCCACACAGGGTCGGATTGCCTTCGAGTTACGTACAGATGTAGCGGGGAGGCGGGCGGCATCTCCTGGTTGCCGCTGGGCTGCGCTGAGTCTGACATGGCCGCGACCGTGGACAGAGTCAAGATGGGCGCCTGCCGGATCAACGTGCTCGAGGCAGGCAATTTTAGCGCTGTGGACCGCCTTACCTTCTGGGCGCAAGGCGAGCAGGGTGGTGCAGGCGTTGAATTCAGGATCGGCGCCCTGGCCGGATCACCCGCCCTGGGCCGGTCGGTGCGCGTAGAGCTCGAACCATCCTGGCAACAGTACGAGATTGACCTGAAAGGCATGGACTTGACCCAAGCCGTTGACCTGTTCGATGTATTTATTGCCGACGTAAACAACCCGCAGGGCGTGGTTTTTTATCTGGATGACATCCAGTTTGAGGGCGTGAGATAGGACCTGGCTGAAGAAGCGGGCGGCCCGGTCGCAGTGGCCTACCTCGATCTGCCCCGCCTGGCTTTGACGCCCGAGGCCTTTGCGACGCAGTACGTCGGCAGCCTTCTGTATTGGCTGGGAGGATCGCAAGGCGACCCACTTGCCGCTGGCGCAGGGCCGCGCATCGAATCCTATTTTGATCCCGGGTTCCAGTTGGCCACCGTCGGACGTTACGGGAGCAAGTTGCTATCGGATTACCAAATGCTCTTTTACCAGGCGCTGCAACGCGAGCGGCCGGACCAGCATCTGCTCCTGGCAATGGCCTTCAACTGGCCCGAAGTCTGGGCGCAGGCTACGGGCCGCCGGGCCATGCTGCTCATCGACGAGTTCCCCGAGCTGCTGGCGTTGCATAACTACCCTCAAATCCGGGACGTTCTGGCGCTCTTCCGCGCCGTGCTACAAGCCCAGTCGCACGTTTGTTACATCGTCGCCGGTTCCATGATTGGCCTGATGGAGCGCGGATTGCGAGCGAACTGGGACTGGCCAAGGAAAGTCAGGTGCGCGAACTGTTGCAAAGATTTGCCGGCCAGGAAGTAGACGGCGCACTATTGGGTCTCTCCGGCCGTGTGCGCCTGCCGACTTTTGACCGTGTCGCGCCCTGCCGCTCAGCAGACGGCCAGGTGGAGGTTGACGCCCTGGCGGAAGGTGATGATCGCTGGGTGGTCGAGATCAAATGGCGGAACAGGCTGGCTGGGCTCAAGGAGATCCAAAAGCTGGTGCAGACAGCCCAGGCTATGACCGCCAGGCCCTGGTTCATCTCTCGGGTCGGCTTCACGCCGGAAGCGGCCGCGTACGCGCAGCAGGCAGGAGTCCGGTGTTCGGCGCGCGAGCAGATCGAGATGCTGGCGAAGATCGTGAGTAACCGTTCAGGTCTAAACTTGGAAGCATCCCTTCACTGCGTTCAGAGCCTGCCCTGAACGCAGTGAAGGGATGCTTGCGTTTCGGCAAGGGCTAAACGGTTACGAAAGGGGTTTGGTTGCGGCAGGAGCCGCGCTATGTTATAATATCAAGTGATCGTCACCTGCGAGGTCACAAAGATGCTCAAACTCAATCAAAAACTTGTCGCGCTATTGCTACTGGCCATCCTCCTGGCCGGCTGCCAGGGCCTCGTTGGCCGCCCCAGCAAGGAAGAAGCCGCCACTCCTACACCCATCCCCACGCCCATCGTGCCCGAAAAGCCGACCTACGTCGTGCAACGGGGCGAGATGATACGCAAACTGGAGTTCACCGGCCGCGTGGCCCCGGTGCAGAAAGTGGAACTTTCCTTCCGCACCAACGGCCACGTGCGCGTCGTGTGGGTGAAGAAAGGGGACCCGGTCAAGCAAGGGGATATCCTGGCCGAGCTGGAGATGGCCGAGCTGGAACGGTCGCTGGCCCAAGCCCAACTCGACCTGCAAACGGCCCAACTGTCACTGGCACAGGCGGAGCAAGATCACCAGTACGCCATCGCCAGGGCCCGCATTGACCTGGCCATCCGCCAGTTGCAACTGCAAAAGGCCCCGGACCTGACCCCCCGCAAAGCCCAGGCGGAGGCCGACCTGGCCCAGGCGCGCCTGGCCCTGCAGTAAGCCCAGGCCGCCTACAACGCCATCGCCTGGCGCGGCGACATCGGCGCCACGCCTGAGGCCGCGGCCTTGCAGCAGGCCACCCTGAACTTCCAGCGGGCGCAGGCGACCTGCGATCTGACGATGCAGGAGATCGAGGCCCAACGCTACGAGCGGGAGATCCTGAAACAGCAAGTGGCCCTGGCGGAACTGGCACTGAAGCAGTTGCAGGCAGGTGGGATAGCCTCCCAATTCCAGCAGGCGGTGGCCGCCGCGCAACTGGCAGTTGACCGCCTCGCAGCGCAGGTTGCCGAGGCGCGCCTGGTGGCGCCCATGGCTGGCCAGGTGCTCTCCCTCTCGGTCTCCGCCGATCGCCCCGCCGAGGCGTTCAAACCCGTCATCGTCATCATCGACCCCGCGACCATCGAAGTGAGCGCCGACCTGCTTGCCGACAGCCAGTTGCAAGAGCTGAGCGAGGGGCAAGAGGTGGTCGTCACGCTCAGATCTTACCCCGGCCAGACATGGCACGGCGCCATCCGCCGCCTGCCCTATCCCTACGGCGCCGGCGGCGCCCAGGGCCTGGCTGGCGAGGACAACTCAACCAGAATCAGTCTGAAGGGCGACCTGGGCAACCTCCAACTGGGTGAGCTGGCCTACGTGGTGGTCGTCGTCGAGGAGAAAGACAACGTGCTGTGGCTGCCACCGGCCGCGCTGCGCACTTTCCAGGGCCGCAAATTTGTCATCATACAGGATGCGGGACAGCCGCGCCGTGTGGATGTGACTATTGGCGCGAGCGTTTTTTGCGAAGCAATCGAGATTGCCGCAATCTCCTGGCACTAAACGCGGGGATTGCTTCGTCGGCAAAAAACGCCTCCTCGCAATGACAAGCTGAGTAGTTACCTGATTTCTACCAACCTACCAATCTACCAACCTACCAGTCTACCAATCTACCAACCTACCAATCTACCAATCTACCAACCTACCAACGTGACTATCCTATCCAACCTTCTCTCCATCATCCTCATTGCCGCCAGGCGGCTGTGGGCGAATAAGGGGCTGACCCTCAGCCTGCTGCTGGGGTGGACAGCCGCCGTGGGACTCAGTCTCAGCGTGCCACTCTACGCCGACGCAGTGAACTCCCGCCTGCTGCGCGCAGAACTGGAGACGACCCGCCAAGGATCGCCACCCTTCGCTTTTCGCTTCCACCGCATCAGCGGCCTGCACGATGCGCTGGAGTGGGAGGACGTGCAGCAGGCCGATGCCTACCTGCGGGGGCCGGTCGCCGCCGACATCGGTCTGCCGCTGGAGAGCGTCGTCCGCTATTTCGTGACCGACGTCTTTGGCCTCTTCCCTATCTCCAAGGCAGCCTACGCCGACGTGCGTAAGTCGCTGGAGTGGGTTTCTGTCGGCTTTCTCAGCGACCTGACGGAGCACATCACCTTGTTGGAGGGAGCATTCCCTGCCCCGCCCTCACCGACCGACCAGGCGCTGGAAGTGCTGCTTTCCCACAATCTGGCCGATAAACTGGGACTGCAAGCAGGCAAGGAATATATCCTCTTTGGGCCCCAGGCAGCAGGCGTCCAGGACAGCAAGTCAGTGCAGATCCCGGTGCGTATCGCCGGTGTTTGGCAGGCGTCCAATCCAGAGGAGCCCTACTGGTTCTACCGACCCACTGACTTCGACCGGGTGTTGCTGGCGCCCGAGACCGCGTTCCAACAGCGCATCGCACCGTTACTGAGCGGCGAGGTCTACATCGCGTTGTGGTCCCTGCTCCTGGATGGCTCAGCGGTCCGCGCTGAAGATGTCCCGGGGCTGCTGGAGCGCATCACTTTCGTCGAGACCCGCGCGGCCTCGCTCTTATCCAACATCAAGCTGTACCCCTCGCCGGCCGGGGCGATGCAGCAGTTCCGTCTTCAGGTCTACCTGCTCACCATTCTCCTGGCGGTGTTTGCTGTGCCAGTGCTGGGGCTGATTCTCTACTTTGTGGCGCTGACGGCCGGCATGGCCGTGCGCCGCCAGCAGACCGAGATCGCCGTCCTGCGCAGCCGGGGCGCCTCGCGCTGGCAGATATTGGGGGTGTACTGGCTGGAAGGATTGGCGCTGGCCGCAGGCGCCTTGGGGCTGGGGATCCCGCTGGGTCAGGGGATTGCCCTGGCCATGGGCCAGATCCGCTCCTTCCTGACGTTGGTGAGCCGCCCGCCGCTGCCGGTGCAGCTATCCATGAGTAACCTGCGTTTCGCCCTCGGCGCAGTGGCGCTGGCGATGCTGGCCACGCTGCTGCCGGCGCTGTCCGCTGCTGAACACACCATCGTCACGCACAAGCAAGAGCAAGCCCGTGCGCTGCGGCGACCCTTCTGGCAACGCTACTTTCTCGACCTGATTCTGCTGGCCCCGCCCCTCTATGGTTACTACCTGCTGCGGCAGCGGGGCACGCTCTCAGTGAACCTGGGCGGCGGGGGCGCCGCCGACCCGTTCCAGAACCCCCTGCTCTTTCTGGCGCCAACGCTCTTGATCTTTGCCCTCGGGTTGCTGTTTATCCGCCTCTTCCCGCTGCTGATGGCGGCGCTGGCCTGGCTGGCCGACTGGCTACCCGGCGCCGCGGCGGTACTGGCCCTGCGGCGCCTGGCCCGCTCGTCACGGCACTACACCGGCCCGCTATTGCTCCTCATCCTCACCCTGGGGCTGGCCGCCTTCACCGCCTCCATGGCCCTGACCCTCGATGACTACCTGGTTGACCAGACCTACTACCAGGTCGGCGCCGACCTGCACCTGACGGAGCTTGGCGAGTTAGCCAGGGAGGCGCCACAGGACCTCTCGGCGCCCCAGCCGGCGCCGAAGGCCGGCGCCAAATGGTCCCTTTTGCCGGTGAGCGACCATCTACAGGTCAAGGGCGTGCAGGCTGCGGCCCGCGTGGGCCAGTACGCAGCCCGCTCGTCCCTGGGCAACGGCGAGAAAGGGACCTTCCTCGGCCTGGATCGGGTGGATTTCCCCCGCATCGCCTTTTTCCGGCGCGACTTTGCGCCCGATTCGCTGGGCGAGCTGCTGAACCGGCTGGCGCTGGACGCGCGCGGCCTGCTGGTGGAACGGGGTTTCCTGGCCCGCCACAGCCTGAACATCGGCGACCCGCTCCGGCTGACACTGAGCGGGGGCAGTCTGGGCGGTATCGAGTGGCGCACGGTGGATTTTGTCGTCGCCGGCGTGTTGGACCTGTTTCCCACCCAGTACCCGGAGGACGGCCCGTTCTTCGTCGGCAACCTGGACTATGCCTTCCTGCAGATGGGCGGCGAGTATTCCTACGACGTGTGGCTGGCCACCGATGGTGAACGTCCAGCCAGGGCGATCGTGAGCGATTTGCAAAAAATGGGCTTTGTCGTCATGAACTACAACGACGCGCGCGCGCTGATCCTGCAGGAGCAGACGCGACCAGCACGGCAGGGATTGTTCGGCATGCTGTCGGTTGGTTTTCTGGCGGCAGCGGGGCTGACAGTGCTGGGTTTTCTGCTCTACGCCGTCTTTTCCTTCCGCCAGCGGTTCATCGAGCTGGGCGTGTTGCGGGCCATTGGCCTGTCGGTAGGGCAAATGGCCGCTTTCCTGGCCGGCGAGCAGTTGGCGCTCATCGTCACCGGCGCGGCGGCCGGCGCCGGCCTGGGGGTCTGGGTCAGTCGGCTGTTCATCCCGTTCCTGCAGGTGCGCGGCGGCCCGCATCCCCACACCCCGCCCTTCGTTGTCCAGGTGGCCTGGGCGGACATCCTCCGGATTTACGCCGTCTTTGGCGGGCTGTTCCTTGTCGCCGTAGTGGTCATGCTGGTGTTGCTGATCCGGATGCGGGTGTTCGAGGCCATTAAGCTGGATGAGGTGGCTTGATTGGTAGATTGGTAAATTGGGAAATTGGTACATTGGGAAATTGGGAAATTGGTACATTGGTACATTGGTACATTGGGAAATTGGTACATTGGGAAATTGGTACATTGGGAAATTGGTACATTGGGAAACTGGTACATTGGGAAATTGGTACATTCCAATCTACCAATCTACCAATCTACCAATCTACCAACGTACCAATTTACCAGTATACCACCCCTGGAGAGTCCGATGCCAGAGCCAAACAACATTCTCATTACATGTGACAACCTGGTCAAGATCTACAAAATTGCCGGGCTGGAGGTCGTAGCCTTGCAGGGGCTTGACCTGACCGTGGAACGGGGCGCGCTGCTGGGGATCGTGGGGCCATCTGGCTCTGGCAAGACCACGCTGCTCAACATTCTGGGCGGGCTGGACCGGCCCTCGGCGGGACGGGTGACGGTCAACGGCCAGGATCTGATAAAGCTTTCAGCCGCCGCGCTGGACCGTTACCGTTGTAACCAGGTTGGCTTCGTCTGGCAGCAGGTGGCCCGTAACCTGATCCCGTACCTTTCAGTGCAAGAGAACGTGGAGTTACCCATGACGGTGGCGGGCATCCGGTGGGGGGAGAAGCGCGGCCGGGCGCAGGAGTTGCTGGCGGCGGTGGGGTTGAGCGGGCGTCGCCAGCACCGGCTGGCCGAGCTTTCGGGCGGCGAGCAGCAGCGGGCGGCTATCGCCGTGGCCCTGGCCAACCGGCCGGCGCTCCTCCTGGCCGACGAGCCGACCGGCGAGGTAGATTCAACCACGGCGCAGACGATTCTGGAGACATTCCGCCGCCTGAACGAGACCTTGGGCCTGACGATCATCATCGTCACCCACGATCCCCGCATCGTCGGGCAGGTGGACCGCGTGGTGGCCATCCGCGACGGCAAAATCAGCACCGAGACCATCCGGCAGGTGAGCCAGTTGGAACGGGCCATGGTGGGCGAGCGCCTGGTAGAGGAGGGCGCCGCGGAGGCAGTGACGTACCATGAGTACGTGGTGCTCGATTCAGCGGGGCGGCTGCAGGTGCCGAGAGAGTACCTGGAGCAGTTTAACATCGGCGACCGGACGATCCTGGAAGTGACCGACGAAGGCATCCTGCTCCGCCCGGTGGCCGACCGCCGGGTGGCGGCTACGCCCCTGTTGCCAGGGTTGGAAGAGGAACCGCCGGCTCCCCGCCGGCGGGGGCTGCGCGGGTTGTGGCCGCGGGTGAGAAGGAGGAGATCGTATGACGACAGGCCGGGTTGAGCGTGAGACTGCGCCCCTTGTCCGCACCGAGGGGCTGACACGGATCTACCGCGTCGGGGCACAGGAGGTGCGCGCCTTGCAAAGCGTCAACCTGGAGATAGCGCGCGGCCAGTTCGTCGCGTTGCGCGGCCGCTCCGGGTCAGGCAAGACCACCCTCCTCAACTGCATTGGCGGGCTGGATCAGCCCACTACAGGCGAAGTGTACCTCTTCGACCAACGGTTGGCCGCGCTTTCGGAGGGGGCCCGCACCCGGTTGCGCCGCCGGCGGATCGGCTTCGTCTTCCAGTCGTTCGCCCTGCTCCCCACCTTTTCCGCCTACGAAAACGTGGAGTTGCCCCTGCGGATGGAAGGCGTGGGGCGCTGGCCGCGGCAGAAGCGGGCACGGGAGTGCCTGGAGCTGGTGGGGCTCACCCCTTGGGCTAACCATCGGCCCTACGAGCTTTCTGGCGGACAGCAGCAGCGGGTGGGGATCGCCCGGGCACTGGCCAACCATCCGGATCTGATCCTGGCCGACGAGCCGACGGGGGAACTGGACAGCGCCACCGGGCGGCAGATCCTGGCCCTGTTCCGCCGGGTAGTGGATCAGGAGCGGGTGACGGTGCTGGTCACCACCCATGATCCAACGGCGGACGAATACGCCGATCGTAAATTGGTAAATTGGTAAATTGGTAAGAAAGGAAAACCATCATGAACGAAGCAGAATACTTCCAGCACGTCGAAGCCACCCGGCCCCAGCGCATCCGCTGGTGGCAGGAGGCGCGGTTCGGCATGTTCATCCACTGGGGTCTCTATGCGCAGCTCGGCCGCCACGAGTGGGTGATGAATCGAGAGCGGATTCCCGTGGCGGAGTACGAGAAGCTGGCCGCCACGTGGCATCCCAAAGAGCGACCGGCCCGCGCATGGGCCAGGCTGGCTGCCGAGTCGGGCATGAAGTACATGGTGATGACGACCAAACACCACGAGGGCTTCTGTCTGTGGGACACGGCGCAGACCGACTACAATGCAGTCAAACACGGGCCGGGGCGCGACCTGGTGCGGGAATACGTGGAGGCCTGCCACGAGTTCGGCCTCAAAGTCGGCTTCTACTACTCGCTGATGGACTGGCATCACCCGGACGGCGCGAATTGCGCCCAAGACGAAGCGGCGCGGCGGCGCTTTCTCGACTTCACCCAGGGCTGCGTGCGCGAGCTGTGCACTAACTACGGCAAGCTCGACATCCTCTGGTACGACGTCTCCTGGCCGCTCAAGTCGCCCGAGCTGTGGGAAAGCGCGGTGATGAACGCCATGGTCCGCGAGCTTCAGCCGGACATCCTGATCAACAACCGCTCGCAGCTCGACGAAGACTTCGGCACGCCGGAAGAGCGTGTCACCGCCGAGAAGGCCGGCCGCGACTGGGAAGCCTGCATGACCTTCAACGGTTCCTGGGGCTACATGCCGTCGGCCATTGACTGGCGTCCCGTGCGCGAGGTGATCTCGATGCTGCGCGTGGCCGCGGCCGGACAGGGCAACCTGCTGCTCAACATCGGCCCCCAGCCCGACGGATCGGTACCGGAGGAAGCCTACGCGCGGCTGAACCCCGTCGGCCAGTGGATCGAGCAGAACGGCGAGGCGCTCTACGGCCAGGTCGAGCGCGCCGATGGTCGGATGGAGTGGATGCTCACCGGCCAGTGGACGATCAAGGGCAACACGGCCTACTACTGGTGCGACCGCTGGCCCGGCGGCGAGTTGGCCATCGGCGGCTTGCAAACGAATGTGCTCAAGGCGTCGTTGCTGGCGACCGGCGCGCCGCTCGCGTTCGAGCAGACGGAGAACCGCCTGGTGCTCAAGGGCCTGCCCGAGACCAACCCGGACCAGATCGCGGGCGTGGCCGTCATCAAGCTGGAATGCGCCTCGGCCCCGCGACAGGTGTTGGGCGCGGGATGCGTGGTGCTGTAAAGGACCGAATCCATGGACAAACTCCGCATCAGCGTTATCGGCTTGGGCATCCGACTGCCGCTTGGCCGCCTGCAGCACCTTCGTCGTCACACTCTGCGCCAGCAGCGCCAGCCCAGACAGCCGCTCCGCCCGCCAAGACCGCACCCAACAAAAAAGCCCGACCGGATAGAGTCGGGCTATTGGCTGCTGAGGGCGGGTAGCCCTCAACGGGTACGCGGCGTGAGCCAGGCCAGAACGTCAGCGAGGCCGCGGAGATCGCTGAGCGTCACCACCCAGGCGGCAAGCGGGTGCAGGCACTGACCGAAGCCAGGAACCATGCGCTGGTGCTGCAGGACGCCGCGCTGGAGCGCTCGGCGCGCGGCATCATCAACTCGGCGTGCAGGTGCGCAGGCGAGCGGTGCATGGCGCTGCCCGTGGTGGTCGCCGAGGAAGCCATTGCCGATGAGCTGGTGGCCACCCTCGTGAAGCTGATGCAAGCGCTGAAGATCGGCCCGGCATACGACAAGAGCAGCCAACCGGGGCCGCTGGTCAACGACGAGCACCGCCAGTCCGTGATCAAGTGGATCGAGAAGGGGGTCGAAGAGGGCGCCACGTTGGCGCTGGATGGCCGCCAGGTGACGACGGTCCCAGGCTACGAGAATGGCTTCTACCTTGGGCCGACGCTGTTCGACCACGTGCAACCCGGCATGACCATCGGCGACCGGGAGATCTTCGGGCCGGTGTTGTGCATCAAGCGGGTGCGGGATTTCGAGGAAGGGCTGGCGCTGATGAACGCCAGCGAGTTTGCCAACGGCTTGGTGATCTACACGCAGAGCGGCTTCTACGCTCGCGAGTTCGCCAGGCGGACGCACGGCGGCATGGTGGGCGTCAACGTCGGCATCCCGGTGCCGCCGGGCATCTTCGGCTTCACGGGACACAAGAACTTGTTCTTCGGCGATCCGCACGCCATGGGCGCCGACGGCGTGCGCTTCTTCACCGAGCTGAAAAGCGTGACCACTCACTGGTACTCCGAGGAAGATGCGCGAAAAGGGCGGGTGATGTCGTTCAAGAACAACTCGACGCGTACAACGCACATGACCTGGAGCGGTTCATGAAAACGCCCCCCTGACCCCCCAATCCTGGGGTGGAACCTGGCTCCCCCCGAAATCGAGGGGCTGGGGGGCGAATTTCAGGGCAGGGCGCCGCGCAGCGCTCCGGCGTCTGGGGGCCGCTGGTCATAACGATGAGGATCTTGGCGTCTTCGGGATTCATCGGCCGCCCACCTGGCGCGCCGCGACTGCGGCCAACACCGCGTCGGCCAGATGTGCGGGCGTGACGCCCGGCGCCTGGATGGCGTGATCGCGATACGCGGCTGCGAAACGTGCGGTCAGCGCGTCGCGGGTCAGCTCGGCGCCGCCGGCCGCGGCTTGCAGGGCGCCCACCGCCGCGGCGGGGCAGATCGTGAAATCGCCGGCCAACTCGAGGTCATCCACCCGCCCCGCGGCCAGCCGCACCGTGACCCGGATCAGCCCGCCCGGCGCCTTGAACGCGCCCTCGGCCACCTGCACGTCCTCATGGATCTTCACCCCCGCCCGGCGCAGACCGCCCTTCTGGTAGAGCCAGTCCTCGCTGACGAAGCGCGCGTCCAGCTCGGCGGCCAGGGCCAGCTCGGCCGCGGTCGCCGCGCCGGGCGCGATCTCGCGCCCCAACGCGACCGCAGCCCGCGCCAGGTAGAGGTCGCGCACCGCGGCGCGGTCAGGCAGCGGGTCCACTTGCTCGGCCATGGTAGTCATGTACTGCGCCAGGCTCTCGAAGATCTTGTCGCGCATCTTCTCGGACGAAACCTTGAGCACGCGGGCCATGGTGGCCTTGTCGAAGGTAAACATCAGGCTGCCCACCAGCACCTCGGCCTCGCCCGTCTGCGCCGCGCCCGTGCCGCCGATCTTCTTGCCGGCCACGTGGACGTCGTTCACCGGCCGGTGGTAGGCCGCGATGCCCAGCGCCTGGTACGTCTCCACCAGCGGCCGGATGTAAAGCTCGAACCTGGCCTCCAGGCTGTGGGGCAGCGCGTCGCAGTGGAAGACCCACTGCACGAAGAGTTGCCCTGCGTCCAGGTAGACCGCGCCGCCGCCCACCTCGCGACGCGTGACCGGCAGGCCGTGCTCGCGGCAGTAGCCCAGGTCCACCTCGCGCTCCAGGTCCTGATGGTAGCCGATGCAGACGTAGGGGCGTTCCGGCGCCACCAGGATGATGGTGTCGGGGGAATCGGTTGTCATGGCGTGGCCGACCGCGTGGTAGATGGTTTGCGAACGAATGGGGGGCACGAGGCCCAGGTCGAGGAGACGGATGGGGTTCTGGATCATGGCAAGATGATAGATTCCTTCATTCAAGTGCCAGGCGCCTCGCAGGCGCCTGGCACTTTTGTCAGGCCACCCTCCACGCCTGGAGCACGGCGCGAGCGCGACGGACTACCTCCGGCAGTGCGGCGGCGACGACGGGGCTGAGCTCCAGGCCGATCTCCAGGTCGGCCGGCTGGACGCCGATCAGGTGCAGGTGGGGCGGCAGCTTGCCGCGCACGGCCGCCAGCCCCAGCACCTCCTGGAAGGTGACTTGATGCTGCGACAGCTTGATGCCGCTGAAGAGCGGGATGGCCTCACCCGCCAGCTCGATCACCGTGCCGGGCGGCTGCCGCGCATCCACCGCGTCGAGGATCAGCAAATGGCTGGCTTCTTCGACGATGGGCAGCAGATTCAGGCCCAACGTGCCGCCGTCGAGGAAGGCGACCTCACTCCACGGCCCTGCGAGCACCGACCCCTCCCCCAACCCCTCCCCTGCGAGGGCCGACCCCTCCCCCAACCCCTCCCCTGCGAGGGCCGACCCCTCCCCCAACCCCTCCCCTGCGAGGGGAGGGGAGCTTGTCTCCCCCTTCCCTCGCAGAGAAGGGGGGCGGGGGGTCAGGTGCGCCTGTAGCGCCTGCACCGCGTGGACGCCAACCCCCTCATCGTGATTCAGGGTGTTGCCGATGCCGAGGACGACGATACGATTCATGGTGGTCATGCTCGTTCACTTGCGCTCATGTATTGCGTCCCACAGGGATGCTGCGCAATGTTGCGTGTTGCGTTGGCGCTCCACACACTACCCACTACCCAATACCCATCAACTCACGCACACGTTCAACCCAACCCCCACCTCGCCCAGATCGGCGCCGATCGCATCCACCATGTGGATCGCGCACGCCATGCACGGGTCGAAGGAGTGGATGGTGCGCAGGATCTCCAGCGGCCATTCGGGCTTGGCGAGCGGCGTACCCACCAGCGCAGCCTCATACGCGCTCGGCTGGCCCTTGTGGTCGCGCGGAGAGCCGTTCCAGGTCGTCGGCACCACCATCTGGTAGTTAGCGATTTTGCCATTCTCGATGACGATCCAGTGCCCCAGCGCGCCGCGCGGGGCCTCCATGAAGCCGAAGCCTTGCGCCCTGGCGGGCCACGTGCTCGGCTCCCACTTGTTGTCGTCGAAGGTGCGCGTGTTGCCCGCCTTGATCTCCGCGATCAGCCCATTATAGAACGTCCGCAGGCTGTCGGCGAAGACTTTGGTCTCGATGGCGCGGGCGGCCGTGCGGCCCAGGGTCGAGAAGACCGCGGTGATCGGCGCGCCCAGCTTCTGCAGAATGGCGTTCGTCAACTCCTGGGTCTGCTGGTGGCCGGTGGCGTACATTGCCAGGACGCGCGCCAGCGGGCCCACCTCCACCGCCACGTCGTTCCAGCGCGGGGCCTTCAGCCACGAGTACTTCTGCTCCACCGCCAACTGCTCGTAGGGCGGCCTGGGGCCGGTGTAGTTGAAGGTCGTCTCGCCCTGCCAGGGGTGCAGCCCCGCGTTGTCACCGGCGCCGTACTTGTACCAGGAGTGCGCGACGTACTCCCGCATCTTGTCGAAGTCGTTGGGGTCGGGCACGGTGACATTCTTGAGGTCGCGGCCCAGGATCAGCGCGCGCGGTACCAGGAATTTGGCCGGATCGTTGGCGCCGTCCGCGGGGAGCTCGCCCCAGGTCAGGAAGTTGCCCAGCCCCTCGCCCAGCCCCGCGTATTCCAGGTAGTAGGGCGCGATCGCCAGCAGATCGGGCAGATAGACCTGGTCCACGAACGCGATGATCTTTTCGATGCTGGCGCCGATGATCGCCAGGTGGCTGGCGTTGAGCGCGGTGTCGCTGTTCAGGTCAATCGGCATCGGCACGCCGCCGACGACGAAGTTCGGGTGCGGGTTCTTGCCGCCGAAGATCGTGTGGATCTTGACGACGTCCTTTTGCCAGTCCAGCGCCTCCAGGTAGTGCGCCACCGCCAGCAGGTTGACCTCGGGCGGCAGCTTGTAGGCCGGATGGCCCCAGTAGGCGTTGGCGAAGATCGAAAGCTGCCCGCTGTCCACGATCGCCTGCACCTTGTTCCACACGTCGGCGAAGTAGGCCGGCGACGAGTTGAGCCAGGGCGAGATGGACTGCTGGATCTCCGAGGTCTTCTGCGGATCGGCCTTGAGCGCGGCCACCACATCCACCCAGTCCAGCGCGTGCAGGTGGTAGAAGTGCATCACGTGGTCGTGGACGTACTGCTGCGCGATCATCAGGTTGCGGATCAGGTTGGCCGCCTGCGGGATCTTGATCTTCAGCGCGTCCTCCACCGAGCGGATCGAGGCGAAGGCGTGGACGGTGGTGCAGACGCCGCAGGCGCGCTGGGTGAAGGCCCACGCCTCCCGCGGGTCGCGGCCCTTCAGGATGATCTCGATGCCGCGCACCATGGTGCCCGACGAGTACGCCGCAGCGATCTTGTTGTCCGCGCCCACCTCGGCCTCGATGCGCAGGTGGCCCTCGATGCGCGTGATGGGGTCAATGACGAGTCGTTTTGCCACGATGCCCTCCTACTGGTTCCGAAGCCAGGCCAGCGCCTCACCCTCGGTCTCGAAGCAACGCACCTCGTGGAGGTAGTAACTCTCCGGGACCGCCAGGATGGCGGGGTCAATTGCCGCGCCGAAGATGGCCGCGGTGGGCATCATCGGGCGAAAGTTGTGGATGTGCCGGGCGCATTCTTCGCCGGTCGTGCCCGACAGGTCAATCAGCAGCTTCCCGCGATAGTCGTCGAGGAAGCTGGCCAGCGCCCGAATCTCCTCATGCGTGAACGCGCCGGTGTGCTGACAACGCATGATGCCCTTCTCGACAGGTGTAAGCATGAACGATGCCATAGGATCACTCCTTTTCATCGGACTTGTGAACGTGGTGGACAATGAGTAACGAGTAACGAGTAAGTGTCCCCTGCGGGTCACTCGTTACTCGTTACTCATTACTCGTCACTCCACCAGCGCATCCGCCACCATCTGCGCCAAACCGGTTACCTTGAGATCCAACCCGAAGTGCGCGACGCCATCGGTGAATTGCAGGCGGCAGTTGGAGCAGGTCATCGTCACGGTCTGCGCGCCCACCTTGCGGGCCTGATCCACCTTCATCTGGAACACGGCGTAGCGCTGCGGGTCGGCCTCTTTGATGGCGATCACGCCGCCGCCGCAGCAGCAGATGGCCTGCTCGCGGTTGGGCGACATTTCCTTGAACGCGTTGGGCGCCAGGATCTTCAGGATCTCGCGCGGCTCGTTGATGTGCCCGCCGCGGCGCTGAATCTTGCACGCGTCGTGGAAGGTGATCACGCCGTCGTTGTCGAACGCACCCGCTTTGAGCTTGATGCGGCCCTGGCGGACAAAATCGCCCAGCACGCCGGCGATGTGCGTCACCTCGATGCCGACCGGCACGTCCATCAGGTTCGCGGCGGTCCAGCGCAGCGCGTCGTAGGCGTGGCCGCACTCGGTCACGACGATGCGCTTGACGCCCAGCGCCACCGCGCCGTCGAAGACGCGCTTAAGGATTTCCACGGTGCGGTGCTCGTTGCCCTCGTAGAAGCCGAAGTTCACGATCTCGCGCGCCTCCGAGCTGACCGTCCACTTCTCGCCCGCCGCGTTCATGATCTTGGCGATGGCCGCGACGTTTCCGGGGAACTTCATCACCTCGATGGATGAGAAGACCACCAGCGTGTCGGCGCCCTGCACGTCGCGCGGGATCTCCTCCTCCCACTCGTCGGCCACCCATTCCAGCCGCGAGTCCCAGACGCTGTCGGTCATGCCCAGCGGGCTGCCCTCGGCCATCTGCTTGTTGACCGCAGCCATCAGTTCCGGCGGCACCACGCCCGCTTCCGACATGGCCGAGCGCACCTCGTGGATCAGCGGGCCGATCTGGATGCCCATGGGGCAGGCGATGGCGCACTTGTTGCACATGGTGCAGGCTTCGTAGACGAGCGTGCTCCAATGCGCCAGGTCGGCGTCGCTGATCGGCTTGGCCAGCCCCGCGGCCAGCCGCAGCCTGCCGCCGATGGTGAAACGCTGCTCGTAGGCGCGGCGCAGCAGCTCGATCTTCCACACGGGCGCGTATTCAGGGTTGCCGGTGGCCTGGTAGAAGTGACACGCCTCCGCGCAGATGCCGCAGCGGGTGCAGGCTTCCAGTTGGCTGGCGACCCAGCCGCCGGTCTCTTTGACGAAGGTTTGCAGGGCGGGCACGGTCGGAGACCGGCCCGAGCCATTTGTGGGTGCTTGTGTCGTCATGGCGGCCTCCTTACGGCGCCACCGCGCGCTTGCCGAACTGCGCGCCGTGGATGGCCTTCGCGAAGAAGTAGAACATGAAGTGCGAAATGCGGCTCAGCGGGATCCAGATCAGCAGCCAGTCCACCGCCAGCATGTGCAGGCTGTAGGCCGTCTCGTAGCGGAAGAAGAGATGGTGCGTCAGGATGTAGCCGCTGATCATAGGCAGGAAGACGAAGACCAGGTTCAACCACTCGGCCGGGCCGCTGATCAGCTTGAGCACGGGATGGACCAGCCGGTTGATGAAGAGCACGATCATCGCCGCGATGGCCACCACCGCCAGCCAGTCAACGATGGGCAGCGGCAGGGTGGGCCAGCCGAACCCGAGCAGGCTCTTCCAGACCAGCATGTGCGCCGCGCCCAGGAAGATCACCACGAAGAGGCCCAGGTGGAACAGCCCGCCCGCGACGTAGATGAGCGGGCTGCGGCTGAAAGTGTTCTTGACCCACGGGATGAAGGGCCAGATCAGGAATCCTTTGAGGAGCGACCGCACCGCGCCCCCCAGCTTGCTGCCCCGCGACTTGACGCGGTCACGCGCCCAGCCCAGCGCGATCACGCGCACCAGGCGATAGACCATGCCCGCGATGAAGATCAGCAGCGCCGCGTAAAACAGCGGGCCGCGGGTGAATTCGAGGAAAGAAGTCCAGTTCATGCTTTGCCTCCCTTGGCTGCAAACTGCAAACTGCAAATTGCAAACTGCAAACTGCAAACTGCCATTTGCTATTTGCTATTTGCTATTTGCCATTTGCTATTTGCCATCGTCGCTCGCTCGCTTCTGCGCCCGATTCGCCATCGCAATCCCCGCGCCGGCCACCAGGCCGATGCCTGCGGCGGCCGCAGCCACGCCGATGCCGGGCCGATCGAGCGGCGCCGACTGCCCCTGGTAGAACCCGCCGCCGTCCCAGAAGTTCGGCTGCGAGCAGCCCAGGCAGGGGTGGCCCGACTGGATCGGGAACGACAGGCCGGCGTCCCACTTGATGCCGGCGCAGGCGTTGTAGGTGGTCGGTCCCTTGCAGCCCAGCTTGTAGAGACACCAGCCCTGGCGCGCGCCCTCGTCGTCAAAAGTGTTGGCGAACTTGCCCGCCTCGTAGAACGGCCGGCGCAGGCAGCGGTCATGCACGGTGTGGCCGTAGAAGGTCTTGGGCCGGTGCAGCTCGTCCAACTCCGGCAGGCCGCCGAAGATCAGGAAGTGCGCCAACGTGCCGGTAAACGCTTCGGGGATCGCCGGGCAGCCGGGGATGTTGATGACCGGTTTGTCTTCGATGAAGTCCAAAACGCCCTTGGCGCCGGTCGGGTTGGGCCGGGCCTTGGGCAGGCCGCCGAACGCGGAGCAGTTGCCCGTGGCGACGATCGCGGCCGCGCCCGCCGCGGCCTCCTGCAGGATCTCCAGCGCGGAGTGGCCGCCGATCGTGCAGTAGATCCCGTCGGTCGGGATCGAGCCTTCCACGACCAGCAGGTACTTGCCGGCGTACTGCTTCATCGCCGCCTGCTTGGCCGCCTCGACCTGGAAGCCGGCCGCGGCGGACAGCGTTTCATGGTACTCGACGGTGATCTCACGGAGCACCAGGTCAACGAGGGTGGGGCTGTGCGAGCGGGTGAGCGCCTCGCTGCAGCCGGCGCAGTCCTGGAGCTCCAGCCAGATGACCGGCACGCGCGCTTTCGTGGCCAGGGCCCGCGCGATCAGCGGGGCCGGGTCGCCCCCGCGCGCCAGATGTGCGGGCAGCCCGCTGGCCGCCACCGGCGGGGCCTGTTGCAGCCCCATCAGCGCCGCCAGCCCCCCGCACCCCTTCAGGAAGTCGCGCCGCGAGATGCCCGCCGCCTGTAGACGTTGGTATATGGTCTCTTCCGCCATGGAAACCTCCTGGTTGGCAGATTGGTAGATTGGTAGATTGGTACATTGGTATTTGGTAGATTGGTAGATTGGGAGACCGGTCTCCCAATCTACCAATTTACCAACCTACCAATCTACCCACTCACCCACACGCCACACCATCCGCCTCCAGCCTGGCCTGGTAGGCGGCGACGCCGGCCGCGCCGGTGATGAGGCTGGCTTTTTCGGCGTCCCAGGCGCTCGGTTTGACCTCGGCGATCCAGCCTTCGCCGTAGGGGTCGCTGATCGCCAGGTTGGGGTTGGCGGCCAGCTTGTCGTTGGCGCGCACCAGCACGCCGGTGGCGGGCGCCGGCACCGGGCCGACGAACTTGCTGCTTTCGACGGTGGCCAGGCTCTTGCCCTGCGCCACTTCCTTACCGATGCTCTTCGCCTTGACGGTGATCGCCGCCAGCTTGCCGCCGGCCAGCTTGCCCGCCACGCTGGTCATGCCCACGCGGATCAGGCCGCCCTCGATGGGTTTAGCCCACACGTGCTTTTCGAGCAGGTAGTAGAGGTCTTCGGGAAGGTTGCAACCGCGAACGATGGTCATAAGTCAGGCTCCTTTTTTATTAACTTGCAAGCCTCGTCATTGCGAGGAGCGACGTGTGCGACGAAGCAATCTGCTCCCATGTGGGGGATTGCTTCGGGGCTGCGGCTCCTCGCAATGACAATGGTTCTCAAAACGTCAACACTGTCTTGCTATCCTCCGCCAACAGCCACATCGTCGCGCCGCCGACCATCTTCACGCCCTCGATCAGATCCTCGGGTGCCAGGTCGTGCAGCTCGGTGGACGCGGTGCAGGCCATGAAGTTGACGCCGGCATCCAGCGCGTCCTGGATAAAGGCGCTCACCGGCTTGCCGCCGGCCTTGGGGTAGACGGTCTCGGCCAGCCCCTTCTTGAGGAGCAGCGTGCCGTCGATGGTGAAGAACATGTTGACTTCGTACTCCATGGCCGCGGCCAGGGACGCGAAGAAGAACGGGGTCGCGCAGCGCCGGGGGGTGTCCGGGCCGCTGGTCATGATGATGAGGACGGTATCGTCGGCCATAGATTGTCTCCTTGATCCCGAAGACCTCCGAGGTCTCGTAGACCTCGAAGGTCTGGTTGCACTAAAACGACAACGCAATCGCGTTCTCGCTCGCAAACTCCAGGAAGGTCGCCGCGCCGCCGACCTCCACGCCGTCAATCAGGTCTTCCTTCTTGATGCCCATCACGTCCATGCTCATCTGGCACGCGATGAGCTTGACGTCGTACTCGACGGCCATCGCCAGCAACTCGCTGAGCCTGGCGACATTGGCCTTCTTCATCCAACCATTCATCATGCCGGTTGCCACCGCAGTCATGCCGGGCAGCATACCGATGATGTTGGGCACGGAGATGCCGGGGATGGGCTGGGGCATGGCCGGGTTGGCAATCGGGGACACTTGCAGCTTGTCAGCGATGATCGCCAGGCGTTTGGTCTGTTCAGACATGAGATGCTCCTTTGGCCGGCCTGCATGGGCAGGCGCAAGGCCTTGCCCCTACTTGGTCTTCTTGATGTAGAAGACGAGCTTGCCGCCGTCCTGCTCGGAGCCGACCAGCGCATGGCCGGTCTTCTTGGTCCACGCCGCCATGTCGCTGGTCGAGCCGGGGTCAGTGGCGATCATTTTCAACACCTGCCCGACTTGCAGCCCATCCACGGCCTTCTTAGTCTTGAGGATGGGCATCGGGCACGCCATGCCGCTGCAATCGAGGACTTGATCGGGTTGGATTGCCATGAATAAAACCTCCTCTGTGGGTGTGGATGGACTATACCTGCGCCGCCGCCGTGATCTGCGCGATCTGCGCTAAGGTCTGGCGCGCCAGGTAGCTTTGATAACCGATGCCGGAGATGGCATTGGCGATGGTCGCCAGCAGGTCAGTGATCTGCACCGCCCGCTCCGCAGTGACGATTTCGATGGCGTCCTGGGCCTGGGCCAACCCTTCGCCGTCCACGCCGAGACGAGCGCCGGTCGCCAACGCCTGCTCCCTGAAGGTCTCGAGGGCGGCCGCCTCGGTGAGGAACTGGCCGGCCGTCACCATGCCCACGCGCTGGCCGTTGATCGTCACCGGCGCGCTGGCGTACTGGATGCCCGCGTGACAGACGTGAATGGCGGCGCCGCCGGCCTCGTCCAGCCGGGCGATAGACCGCCACGACGCCTGGCACGCGGCCATCCCCTCGGGCCGGGTGTGGATGATCCGACAGAAGCGGCTGCACCGGCTGCACGGCGCCAGCGGCTGCCCGTCAAGGTCGGTGATGAAGGATGCCACGCCCAACAACTGGGCGAATTGATCCTGGATGCTCTGCAGGGTGGCGATGGGGATCAGGTCGGTGAGGCGCAGACTCGTGAGATCGGTCGGCGCCGCCTGGCGGACCGGCTCGGGCGGCGTCTCGCCACGCTGAGCCTTGAGCCAGGCGTCAATGGCCTCGGCCGAAAAGCGCCACTGCCCGCCCACGCGCAGCGCCGGCAGCTCGCCGTCCTTGACCATCTTGTAGATGGTGACACGGTCAAGCTGGAGCAATTCTTCCAGCTCGCGGGTGGTGAGGAGTTTGTCGGACACGGGAACCTCGCATAGGGGAACGGCTGGCTGTTACGAGGTTCAGTATACACCCATTGGCGTGTTTTGTCAATAGTTTTTTATATGATTTTATAACTTTTTATATTTACCGACTGATCATTTTTACCCTTTTGCTTCTCGGCGCAATGAAACTGCCTGGTCCCTCGACGAAGGCCAGGCTGTTTCATCATCCATCAGCGGTGAATCGGCTGTTTATCTCGCTCAGTTGCAGGCCTCGAACGCCGGCAGGTGGCTGTTCAGCGAGGCCGCCTGCAGGTTGGCGAACACTCGCACGCTTTGCGTATCCGCGTTGTCCACCGACGGCTTGAGCTCATCGTACAGCGCCGCGTCCGCGATCTCAGCAGCCACGCCGGTCTGGCAGGCGTCAGCCACGGTGCTCCAGGTCGGTGTGCTCGCCAGGCCGGGATTCGCCGGCACCGCCAGCCCGTATTTGGCGAAGAGCCGGGCCAGCGCGTTCACGTGCTGCTGCTCCGAGCGGGCGATCTGACTGAACGGGTAGATATTCCCGAACTGCGCGAGCGCATACGTCCTTATTGACATCTTGCACATATGGTGCTATACTCGATTCTGACAAGCTGATAGATGATGGAGGCAAACACTATGCCAAGAGGACGATGGGGGCGAGGGGGCGGCTTAGGCGGCGGCGCATGCCCGCGACGCATCGCGCGCTTCCTGGAGCCGTGCCTGCTGCTGCTGTTGCGCGGGGATGCGACCCACGGCTACAACCTGCTGGAGGCGTTGCGCCAGTTCGGCTTCACGCCGGGCACGGTGGACGCCAGCGTAGTCTACCGCATCCTGCGCGAGATGGAGAACGCCGGTTGGGTCAGCTCGCAGTGGGACACGGCCGGCTCCGGGCCGCCGCGACGGGTGTACACCGTGACGCCCGATGGTGAAGAGTACCTGGCCGCATGGATCAACGACCTGCGCTGCACGCGCGACGAGATTGATCAGTTCATCGAGACCTACACGCGGCACGAGGCAGGGCGGGGCAGCGGATGAAAACGGATAAGCTGATGCGCGCGGAGGGAGGCTATGTATCGAGTTGATGAAGCAACCTGTATCGGTTGCGGCGATTGCGTGAAGGCGTGCCCGGCCGGAGCGATCTCACTGGTGGACGGGTGGGCGCATATCGACGAGGCGTGCTGTGCCGGCTGGGGGAGCTGCGCGGATGCGTGCCCGCAAGGCGCGATCGTGATGGCCGATGCGGCCGACTCTGCCTACGTGGCCATCAGACCTGGGGCAAACATGCCGGCGGTCGTCCCTGCAGCGACTTCCGTGGAAGCCGCAAGCCTCGCACACCGGCCAGAGATTGAGCTTCTGCCGGCCGAGCCTCGGCGCAGCCGGCTCTGGCCGATGGTCGGGAGCGCGCTGGTATGGGCGGCGCGCGAGCTGCTGCCCGAAGTCATCGCAGCCTGGCGAGCATCCCGCGCTGCCGTCTCGCGACCGATAAGCTTCAAGCCGGACGCATCCGTTCGGCGCACGTCAACGGCCCGGCGCAATGGCCACCGATATCGGTGGGGCCGCGCCTGACCAATCTACCAGTCACCGATATACCAATCTACCAACACACGGAGGTTTTCATGCGTATCGCAGTTTCCACAGAGACCAATGCCGGCCTGGACGCGCCGGTCGCAGGCCATTTCGGGCGTTGCCCGTTCTTCACCCTGATTGACCTGGAGACGGAGCAGATCCAGGCCGTTCAGGTGGTCGCTAACCCGTTCTTCCCGAACCACGAACCGGGGCAGGTGCCGGGGTTCATCCATGCCCAGAGCGCGCACGTGATGTTGACGGGCGGCATGGGAGGTCGAGCTGTTGCGTTCTTCGAGCAGTACGGTATTCGGCCCGTCACCGGCGCGTCGGGCACGGTGCGCCAGGCGCTGGAATGCTTCCAGCGCGGTGAGTTGGGCGGCTATGCGCCGTGCAGCGAGAGTGTGGCGCACGGCCACGGCCACGACCACGAACATCACGAAGGCCGATAGCGGACGGTGGTGGAACATGATCACAGAAACGGAAGTGCGCCGTGCCCTGGCGAAGGTCATGGATCCGGAGCTGGGCCGCAGCATCGTTGATCTCGGCATGGTGCGGGACCTGCGGGTAACCGATGGCAAGGTCGCCTTTACCCTGGCCCTTACCACCCTGGCCTGCCCGTTGAAGGAGCAGATCGAAAGGAACGCCAGGCTGGCCGTGCTCGCCCTGCCGGGTGTCCAGTCCGTGGGCATCCAACTGGGCGAGATGACCGCGCAGGAGAAGGCCAGGCTGCACGGCGGTGAGGCGCGTGAGGGCCTTGCAGAGAAGCTCAACCACGTCAAGCACGTCATCGCGGTGATGAGCGGCAAGGGTGGGGTGGGCAAGTCGTTGGTTGCCGGGCTGCTGGCGACGAGTCTGCGCCGTAGCGGGTATCAGGTGGGCGTGCTGGACGCCGACATCACCGGCCCCAGCATCCCCAAGATGTTCTTCCCTAACGGCGCGCGACCCGGATCAAGCCCGCTCGCCATCCTGCCAGCCGAGACGCGCAGCGGCATCCGGGTGATGTCCATCAACCTGCTGCTGGAGGCCGAAGACCAGGCCGTGATCTGGCGCGGCCCGCTGATCAGCGGCGCCATCCGCCAGTTCTGGACTGATGTGCTGTGGGGTGAGCTGGATTACCTGGTGGTGGATCTGCCGCCCGGCACCTCCGATGCCTCCCTGACGGTGCTCCAGTCGCTGCCGATGAGCGGCGTGCTGCTGGTCACGTCGCCGCAAGACCTGGCCGGCATGGTGGTGCGCAAAGCCGCCCAGATGGTGCAGCAAATGGGTGTGCCTATCTTGGGCCTGGTGGAAAACATGAGCTACTTCGTCTGCCCCGACACGGGCAAGCAGCACGAGATCTTCGGTCACAGCCGGGCCGACAGGATGGCCGCGCGGCTGGGCGTGCCGTTCCTCGGCCGGCTGCCGATTGA
>PHCA01000272.1 GCA_002842085.1 Chloroflexi bacterium HGW-Chloroflexi-1 | reverse complement strand
GTCATCCCCAGCGCGTCGCGGTAGACGGCCAGCGCGGCGTCCAGGCTCTCGACGACGATGGCGATGTGGTCGATGCGTTCGATGGGCATGGTTGGGCTCCTTGTGTCTTCGCAATCTGGCAACTTGGTAGGTTGGTAAATTGGTATATTGGTATATTGGTATATTGGTAAGGTGGTATATTGGTAAGTTGGTATATTGGTAAACTGGTAAATTGGGTAGGCGGCCCAGGTGACCAATCTACCAATCTACCAATCTACCAACCCCCAATCTACGGCCGATACTCCCCAAACACCCCGCGCAGCACATTGCAGATCTCGCCCAACGTGGCGTACGCCTCGACCGCGTCGACGAAGCGCGGCATGAGCGGGGCGGACGGGTCACTTGCCGCGGCCTGGATGCGGGCCAGGCTGGCGCTCACCGCGGCGGCGTCTCGACCGGCACGCAATGCCTGAAGTCGGGCGATCTGCTCGGCCTGGACCGCTTCTTTTACGCGCAACAGGTCGGAGGGGGGCGCGTCGTGCTCGCACTGAAATCGGTTGACCCCGACCACGACCTGCTCGCCGCTTTCCACGGCCCGCAGCGCCGCATAGGCGGCGTCCTGGATCTCACCCTGGATGTAGCCGGCCTCGATGGCCGCTCGAGCCCCGCCCAGCGCGTCGATCCGCTCGATGTACTCGACCGCCCGCCGCTCGATCTCGTCCGTCAGGTACTCGACGTAGTAGGAGCCGGCCAGCGGGTCCACCGTGTCGGCCACGCCGGACTCGTAGGCGATGATCTGTTGGGTGCGCAGCGCGATCTCGACCGCGGCCTCGGAGGGCAGCGCCAGCGCCTCGTCCTTGGAGTTGGTGTGGAGGCTCTGCGTGCCGCCCAGCACCGCGGCCAGCGCCTGGAGGGTAACGCGCGCGATGTTGTTCTCGGGCTGCTGTGCGGTCAGGGTCGAGCCGGCAGTCTGGGTGTGGAAGCGCAGTTGCCAGCTCTTGGGGTTTTGCGCGGCGAAACGCTCCCGCATGATCCGGGCCCACAGCCGGCGGGCGGCGCGGAACTTGGCCACCTCCTCCAGCAGGTTGTTGTGGGCGTTGAAGAAAAAGGCCAATTGCGGCGCGAAGTCGTCCACGGTCAGCCCGGCGTCGATGGCCGCCTTCACGTATTCGATGGCGTTGGCCAGGGTGAAGGCGACCTCCTGGACGGCCGTCGCGCCGGCCTCGCGGATGTGATAGCCGCTGATGCTGATGGTGTTCCAGCGCGGCGCCTCGGCCGCGCAATAGCGGAACGCCGGCGCGTTGATGGTCATGCTGATGCTGACCTCCCCCAGCGGGATGCCGTCGAGCAGCGTCTCCATATCGGCCAGCGACGAGATCGCCACGCCGACCTTGCCCACCTCGCCTGACGCCAGCGGATCGTCCGCGTCATAGCCGATCTGCGTGGGCAGGTCGAACGCCACGCTGAGGCCGGTCTGGCCTTGCGCCAGCAGGTATTTGTAGCGCTGATTGCTCTCGGCCGCGGCGCCGAAGCCGGCGTATTGGCGCATGGTCCAGAAACGGCCGCGGTACATCGTCGGCTGGACGCCGCGGGTGAACGGGTATTCGCCTGGGAACCCCAGGTCATCCAGATAGCGCGCTTCTTGATCCGGGCAACCGGCGTCCGGTGTGTAGAGCCGCTCCACCGGGATGCCAGAGCTGGTCTCGAATTTATCAGCGCGCTCCGGCGCGCGGCGCAGGGTCTTGGCGACATTGGCCGTTTCCCACGCGGCCTTGCGGTCAGCGAGTGTGCTCATGGTCGCTCCTGGAAGCTGGATGTTGGAAGCTGGATGCTGGATGCTGGAAGCTGGAAGCGGGAAGCTGGATGATTGCAAGTTCGGGCTGGCAGATTGGTAACTACTCAGCCTGTCATTGCGAGGGCCTCGCTGTGGCGAGGGCCTCGCTGTGGCGAGGAGCGTCCTGAGCGGAGCCCGCCGTCGTTTGGCGAGCGAAGTCGAAGGATGCGGTTGCGAGGCACGAAGCAAAGCAATCTCGCAAAAAACGCTCGCAATGACAGCTTGCGGTTCTGGCTTCGAATGCACTCGTTTGATTTCCGACCAGTATATCAACCTATCGCCTGGTGATGCATGCCGGACACGTGCAGTTCCGCTTGTATAACTGTCTGTGTACCAGGCCGTGGATCACGCCAGAGGTGGGATCCTGGTCAAAACGTCCTTCGATGCAGTCGTAGTACGTCAAGTCGCCGGCGCCCGTGTCCGGATGGGCCTGCCGTAAGTCAGCCGCCATCATGGCATGATTGTAGTGGTCAACGTGATCCTGCATAGAAGATGGGCCGCGGATGGCGCTGCGGCGCTCGGCGGATGCACGCAGATCAGAAGGGAAATCCGTGTTCATCTGCCGAGCGCCAAGCCCGCCGCAGCGCCATCTGCGGCCTATTGCTCCGGTGGCTTCGTGCACCATGTTCTTGACCAATACATCTTTGGATATCTTGCGCGCCAGCTTATTGGAGATTTCTGTGTGGCGCGGCACGGAGGTCGTTCTCTGGTTTGCCGGATTCCAGTAGACCGAGTGACGAGTGCCTTCCCGAAAAAACTCACAACCGTGTGCGCGGAGATGCTCAAGCAAGGCATGACGCTTCATTCAGACCGCCACAAGTAGAGATTCACGGAGGACCGGACGGTCCGCAAACTCACGTCGTGCCAGTTCGCGATTCGCTTCGACGACAAGCTGAATGGCCTCCTGGAGGTTAACGCGTGCCTCTGCCAGCGTTGCCCCCTGCGTATTCGCACCGGGGAGTTCCTCAACGTAGCCGATCCACCAATCGTCGTCCTGTTCAAACACAGCCGTGTACTTGTTCAACATGGTTCCCTCCGTTTCCTCTTTTTTCTCATGCCGGTTCAAGTATAACGCGGGAGGCAGGTTTCGTCAACCGAGCTCGCGTACCCTTCCCCGCCAGCGCGTGTCGGCGAGCAGGTTGGCGGCCATTTCGGCGTGGAGTTGGGGGATGACGACCGCGTGACGGCGTGGATGAGGGCCGGCGCGCCCACGTTTCGGCGGTGAGTGATCTGAAGGATGCTGTGCTGCTGACCAGCGAGCTCAACACCCTTGCCCACTATGGCCGGGCGGAGGCGTGGCAGCGGCTGGTGGACGCGACCTGCATCCAGCGCACCTGGGGCGACGCCTACGGCTACGCCCTGGTGGCCACCGGCCGGGCTGAGATCATGGTGGATCCGATCACGGAGGTTTGGGACTGCGACCCGCTGCCAGTCACCCTGGAAGAAGCCGGCGGGACGTTTACCGATTGGCGGGGAAGGCCGACGATTTACGGCGGGGAGGCCATCGCGACGAATGGGATGCTGTTCGAGCAGGTGATGGGGCTGGTCGCCGGGACTCGGCGCGCTGGACAACGAGGGCAAACAGGGCTATAATCGAGTCGGAGCCAGTTCAAACATACTCGGAGGAACGAAGCTGGGAAAGGAGGCCGTATGACTCTGGCCGAAGTGATGACCGTTGAAATTCCTGTCCGCCCCGTGTACGTGCCAACGCGCGTGCCAAAGCCCCCCGTCGTCAGAATCCCGCCGCTGGAGAATGGCGATTGGCTGACGCGACGCGAGTTCGAGCGGCGTTACGAAGCCATGCCGCACATCAAACGCGCTGAACTCATCGAAGGAGTCGTACACATGCCATCTCCAGTACGTGCCAGCCACGGTAAGGCGCATGGGCAGGCGATCGTCTGGCTGGGAACCTACTGCGCAGCCACGCCGGCGGTCGAGTTGGGCGACAACACGACGATCCGGCTGGACCTGGACAACGAGTTTCAGCCCGACGTACTGCTGCGGATAGACCCGACGGTAGGCGGCCGTTCGCGGATCAGTGCTGACGATTACGTGGAGGGCGCGCCGGAGCTCATCATGGAGATCGCATCGAGCAGCACCTCCTACGACCTGCACGACAAGCTGAAAGTCTACCGCCGCAATCGGGTTCAGGAGTACGTGGTGTGGCAGGTCTATGACCGGCGCGTGGATTGGTTTATTTTGAGCGAGGACGAATACGTGTCCCTGCCGGCCGACGCGTCGGGCGTGATCCACAGTCAGGTTTTTCCCGGCCTGCGCCTGGCCGTCGAGGCGTTGCTGAACGGCGATTTGGCATCCGTCCTGGCCGAGCTGCAAAAGGGGCTGGAAACTCCTGAGCACGCCGCGTTTGTTCAGCGCCTGGGGGGAGAACCATTGGCGCGTCAAGGGTAGAGGCGTTCAGAGGCAAAGACGAGCCCGTTCGTCTTGAAAAACGCCCTCAAGTGCCTGGCACTTGAGGGCGTTCATTTGCCACTGGCCGCGGCGATCAGCGGCTTGACGTTCTGCTGCCACATCGCGAAGCCGCCGAAGAACACCTTCACTTGATCGGCGAACGGCAACTGCGTCAGGTTCGCCAGGTTGAGCATCAAGCTGTTGGGATTGTAGTCCACCAGGACGAGGACGAACTGGAACCGGGCGATGTCCCTGGCAAAGGTCAGCGTCTTCATCGCCTCGATCCGCTCTGGACGCTGGTTGTATAACCCCAGCTCCAGCTTCTGCCGGAAGATCGTTTCCCCTTCCTCCGCGATGCTCGCGGCCAGCGGCTTGACCGCTTCGTAATACCGCGCCAGTTGGCCGCCGACGTCGGCGATGTCCTGGTTGAGCGCGCACTTCAGTTCCATCAGGCACATCGGTACCTC
>PHCA01000271.1 GCA_002842085.1 Chloroflexi bacterium HGW-Chloroflexi-1 | reverse complement strand
GCGTCACTCACCCCCAGGATTGGGGGCCGGGGGGCCATATTCCGAGCCAATCCCCGCACCTTGCCGGCCCCCTGGGCCGCGGCGCAGCCGGTCCAGCGCGTCGTAGGTGAAGGTCCGTTATTCTTTAGGCGGCCATCGAATCTCAATCGTGCCTGGCTTCGTGTCCTACTTCTGCTGACCACTGTAATTTTGGACAGATCTGCAGGCAGCCTTAGCTCCTTCATGTGGATCGTTCCGGGCGACCTGCCTAATGGATTCCGAGACACCTTGCTTGGTGAGAATGGCTTGATCCACGGCGCCATTTTTCAACATGCTGAGCGCTATCCAACATGCAGCCTCTCGCCCAAGGGGACTGGCGCCATTGAGAGCGCTGTTGACCACTACAAGCGCCTCTTGGCCAAAGCTTGATGTTGCTTCAATTGCCTCGCCTCGGAATTGTTCGAACTCGGGCTCGTCTTCATCCCAGCCAAACCGCCACCAATGCCCCCCAGAGGCCAATGCCGCCACTAGAGAGCGGATGGCGATGTCTCTCTGGTTGCTTTTCAGCTTTTCCGAATGACTGAGTTCGCCGATACGTTGTGCGGCTACGGCGGAAGCAAACCAGTCCGGTCCGCTTAGTGCTGCTGTAAGAACCTCGACGTTGGGTGGATCACTGTTACCTGCGATTTCGATTTCTCGTAGCGTTTTTGCGCGATATCTGACAATCAGAACTTCGTCGGGAAGACCACTCACCAGTATCAGATAACCGACCCAAATACATGCCAAGACAATCAGGATACCCCATGATGCGGGCGACCACCTCAAACGAGCGCTCATGGCAGCACCCCATGAAACGCGGAATCATAGAACTGGGCGCATCCAATCTGCCCGATGCAGAGGGTTGCTGGTGATTCTCGCCAGTTGAGTACATACTCGATATTCTTTCGGTAAACGTCAATTCGCCGCCCATATTCAGTGGTAGTGTCCCAATTGCTGAGTCCACGATTGTAGTCTGACAGCCAGAGCGCATAGTCGTCGCCGTAGTCGCGGTAGTCTGCCAGGAAATTCAGATACTTAGCAGCGTATTCCAAAGACCTCTTGGAGTCGGATAGATTGCCGAGTATACGTTTGCGTTCATCGCCAGATAAACCCTTTGCGATTTCCTCATGCACTCTAATGCGTTCTTCCCACGATAGGTCCCCGTAGTTTGCTGGTACCAGGCCAGAGTCGTCCATCATGGCGGCAACAGCTAGCGATACCTCCGTAACGCCGATAGCAGGGTTAGACTTCATCAATGGACTGACCAGATTTTTGACTTCGGCCCCACCCACCAGACCTAAACCGAAGATGCTTGACCAGTCCTGGCCGCGTATCCAGTTGCGATCGTTGCGGTTCTCCGCAAAGACAACCCCCGCTAACAAAAGCGGATCAAGGTTGTGCTTTTCTGCTGTTACCTTGATATCTGTGCTGAGCTCACGGATCAAGTCAAGAGCGCTTCTGACGGTGTGTTGAGACGCGTAACCGGGTGCTGCAAGGCCGGCGCAACGCCGGAACGGCCGGGCCGCGTCTTCCTCGGCCGCCCGGAGCACCTGACTGATCTGCAGCGTCACCTTCTGCGCCGCGCGCATGTGGATACGTGTGTTTGAACCTGTCATAGGATGGCGTCCGGATTTTCTACGGCTATCACCCCCCTTCAAGGGCTGCCAGCGCACAACCTGCGCCACAGCCCGCCACGCGATCGGCCCACCTCCTGAACCTCAAGCGCTCAGGTGGCCATGCGCCTACGGGCAATCGCTACCTTATCATAGCACAGCGGAGATGAAAAAGCTTGATGTTTTCCTGAAAAGTTTATGAAGATTTGCTGAATCGCGTCACACAGGTGTGCATTTCACCCCGCGGCCGTGCACGGTTTGGATGTGCCGCGGGCCCGCGCCGGGAGAGATACCGTCCAACTTCTTGCGCAGATTGCTGACCAGCTTGGCGACCGTGTTGTCCTGCACCTCTTCATACTTGGGATATCCCCACACCCCATGAATCAGATCGTCGTAAATGCAGACCCGGCCAGACCGCTCGTAAAGATACAAGAGCAACCGCTCTTCCAGCACGGTCAGGTACGCGTGGGCGATATGGACCCCATCCAGGATGAACTGCCCATCCGCGGCCAGGTGGAGCAAGCCCGCAGGGGCCGGGGCGGACGGCGTCTGCTCGACCACCAGCGGCGTCAGGAGCCTGGTGTGGCCGAAATCGTCACTGGTTACGTGGATGACGAAGGCGCGGTTCTCTGCGAGCATGATCGTGTCGCCGTTTTTCAAGAACTGCGGCTCGTCGGGGCGCAGACGCCAGCCGTTCACCCGCGTGCCGTTGAGGCTGTTGAGATCGCATATAGCATAGCCTTCATCGGCAATGAAGGTGATCCTGAAATGGCGGCGCGAGATAGTGCGGAGATGATCGCCCTGGAAGTAGACCTTTAGATCGAGGTCGCACGTCGCGGAGACGCCAGCTACTGTTGTCTGGCGCGGATCCAGGTCGTAACTCCCATTTGCGTCAGAGAAAAGCAGGGTCAACCGTGCCATCATGCCCATCCTCTCGATATGGCGCTATGCAGACGCCTACCGTACAGACCGCATCACTACCGGCAACCACACTTGCATCACGTTAGTCCAGAACAAGGCGTTGCTGCGAGTCGAGTAGCCCATACTATCCTCATCGAACCAGGTGACGTTGGCGCCCTGGTTGTAGATGAGGACGTCCGGCGCGCGCGTGTCGGGGGCGGTCAGCGAGGGCGTCGGGGTGCGCGTGGGCGTCATCGTTCGTGTCGGTGTGCTGGTTGGCGAGGGCGTGCGGGTCGGGGTGCGCGTGGGTGTCGGCGTGTCGAAGCTGTATTCCGTACCAGATGGCGTCATTTCGATGGCGCCGGGCAGATCGACGCCTCCGAACACCATCCCTTGTTCGGCCATCGGCGGACCCGGTGCGGTCGCCACGATCTCCTCGGCAAGGATGGCGGCGCCAACCTGTTCACCAAGGGCAGACGTGCCCGACAACTGAACTACATAACGCGCCAAGAACGTGGCGCCGGACGCCAGCGCGCCCGGTTGCCAGACGACCTGGGATGGCGGTCCTGCATACCACCGCCCGCCGTCCAGCACCTGGCTTACGCCCACCCCTCCGGGCGTCAGATTCGTGATGTTTACCTGATAGGCCGGCTTGCCAGACACGTTTTGGACCAAGATTTCATACTGTAGGCGGTTGCCAGATTGCCTTTTCTGGCTGAGTGTCGCATTCAGGCGTGGTGTAGCAGGGGTTGGCGTCGGGGTGTGCGTAGGGCTGGGTGTCGAGGTAGCTGTAGCGGTCGGGGTCGGAGTCGGCAAAGCATACACGATCTCCAGATACGGCCGATTACCGGGTGGGTCGCCGCAGTCCCCTGTGCTGCAATCCTTTGACCAGAAACCGCGTTCGTGTTGACCAGAGGTCACATCACTGCGAAGCATCAGGCTGAAGTTGCTTGTGTCACGATTGTCTGACCAGGCTTGAAGCGCGGCGGTCAAGTCCCATGAGTACCAGCCCAACGTAGCTGGGACGACTGCACTAGCGACCGGTTCGGGGTCGACTGCCAGGCTCGAGAGACCATCCCACGTGATGCCCGCAGGCCAGTCGCTACGAATGCGGTACGCTTTAATGGTCATCGACGTGTCGTTCTTTGTCGTTCCAGATAGGTACAGCCCGAGTTTGGCAGATGTAATCTTGCTGCCGGCTTGTATCGCGGAAGCATCGAATTTCAGCAAGGATTGCTCGATCTGGTAGCCCCCTGCCTGATCATATCCCACCCAGAAGGTACGATCGGACGCGAAGTTCTGGGTTGATCGTCCCGAAGCCACGTAGGTATCGGCTACCGGCAACAACTTGACCCCATCGGCCCGGACCACATAGACTGCTGCGCCCAGAAGTAACAAAACAACTACACCGAGGCAGAGTGTACCCCACAAGCCCAGGCGGAAATCTTTGGCCTGCTTGGTGCTGATGATCATTATGAATGTCCCTCTTTTCCTATTCCGAATCTTCATCGCGTCCGAGCCACATCCATCCATCAGCTCGCCTCCTTACATTGGACCAGTGAGCAAGATTCCTCCTATGGTTATTTGCAGCCTGGTCCGGTGCACCCAGTATCAGGCGTGCCGCCCCCGCCGCCCCCGCCGCCGCGCCCGCCCCCACCAGCACCCGCCCGCTCATAGGTGAAAGCTCGACCGTCCGATAGCATCCGCACAGGACCGGACGCTTTTCGCAGCCGCACCCCCCAAGAGTAGGTTTGACCGGGTGTCAAGCCAAGCGCCGACTCAACC
>PHCA01000270.1:2789-6271 GCA_002842085.1 Chloroflexi bacterium HGW-Chloroflexi-1 | reverse complement strand
AAATTGGGCGTCCACAATAAGCGGCTCAAGGCCGCCTGGGATCAAAGCTACTTGTTGAAAGTCCTTTCGGGGCTGTTCAAATAAGACGCGATCACCCTGGCTCACCACGACGGTGAGCGCGCGTGTTTTGCGAAACATCGAGTCTCCTCCTTGAGAGTGACAGGTGAAACGAACGGGTTTGCTGGACACAAGGTTCTCGATTGACGAGTAGTTGTTTGTAACACCACCTCCTCTCCATCCCGGCGGACTGTGGCGGCACGCCCGTGTGGCGATGTCAACAGGGGGCGTTGACCGCAGTCTGGCCTGCTGAACCAACAAACACGATTCTAGCACAAGTATGCCGGGCAAGTCAAGCATCTGACGCGGCCACCCCGGTCAAAGGCCGCTTGCCCATTTTTCCGGGCTGTGCTAGTATGTGTCCATGCTTCGATTAAGCCGTTTGTTTCGGGTGGAGCAAGAATCAGATTCAGGAGAGCGCTCGATGGCACATATTCGGCGGGTAGGCCAGCGTCTGGCCCCATGGCAGCCGGCGCGCGTGGCTGGCTTGTGTGCCCTGGCCTTGCTCCTGACCTGCGTGCTGACGCCGACTGCGCTGGCCTCACCCATCGGGCCGGCAGAACATGATGCCTGGCTGGACAGCGAAGAAGGGGGAGAAATCTACGCCGCCTCAACTCGCACCCAGATCTTCACCTACGTGGTCCAGCCGGGCGAGACGCTGTGGAGCATTGCCGCCCAGTTCGATCTCGACGTGGAGACGTTGCGCTGGTCCAACCCCGCATTGGTCCGCAACCCCGATCTGTTGTCCGTGAACCAGGAAGTGGTGATCCTGCCGGTGCGCGGGGCCTACGTGACCGTGGAGCCCGGGGACACCCTGGAACGGCTGGCCGCCCGCTGGGGTGTGGCGCCTGAAGATATCAGCAACTGCTCCCTCAACAACTTGCGCCTGGGCGAAGAGCCCACGCCAGGGGCCAAACTGGTGATTCCCCACGGCCGGCGGGATGTGACGCTGGCTCCGCCCGGTCGTGCCCAGGGTTACGCCTATGCCTGGCCCATTCGCGGCTACGTCACGCAGTACTATTCGTCTCGCCATCGCGCGATCGATTTGGGCGCGCCGTACGGGGCAAAGGTCTACGCCAGCCGGGCGGGGGTCTGCATCTCTGCGGCGTGGTCGCAAGCTGGTTATGGCTACCTGGTTATCCTGAAGCACGATGACGGCAGTCGGACCTGCTACAGCCACCTCAAAGGCGCATGGGTCGGTCCCGGCCAGTCGGTCGCCCGCGGCGATCTGGTCGGCGAGGTGGGCAGCACCGGCAATTCGACCGGCCCGCACGTCCACTTCGAGATCCGCATCGGGGGCGTGCCGCAGAATCCCCTGGACTATCTGCCGCCCGAACCATAAGGAAGCAATCTCGGATTGCCGCAATCCCGATTGCTTCGTCGGCAAAAAACGCCTCCTCGCAATGACAAGCTGAGTAGTGACAGTTTTGCGCGATTGCCAAAAAACGAAGTTGGGCAATGTCTGAAGCGTCTTCCCCTTGCCCATGTCAAGCGGTTTTCTCGACGCGGTAGCTGCTGGTGATCTCCGCGACGCCGCGCACCGTCGCGATCGCCCCGCAATACTTCTCTTCCGAGAGCTGGATGGAGCGGGCCAGCGCTTCGGGGTCCACATCGCCGAAAGCGACATACTCCAGGTGGATCTTGGTGTAGGCGTGGGGGCGTTCCTCCGCCCGTTCACCGGTGGCAAAGATCTTGAAGCCTTGGACCGGCTGGCGCTTCTTCCGGAGGATGCTGATGACATCCAGCGCGGTGCAGCCTGACAGCCCCATCAACAGCACTTCCATGGGCCGAGCTGCGGTGTCGTGGCCGCCGGCGGATTCGGCCGCGTCCATCACGATGGCGTGGCCGGAGTCGCCCTGGGCCACGAATTGCATGTCCTCGATCCAGGTGAGTGTGGCGCTGGTCATGGCTTTCTCCTTCGAGCAAATACCAAACATCAAATCAGAAAATCCCTGCCGGTTGTGCCGGGTTCAACTGGTCAGGACCTGATCCTGGCAAGTAGGCGCCGGATGCGCCGTGCAGGTTACAGTGTCCGACCGGTCTGGTAGTAGCGCGAGCGCGGCGCACACGATGCGCTCGGCGGCGTCGGGCTGAGCGGCCGCCGCGGCGTGTGCCGCCATGCGGGCCAGGGTCGGATCGCCGGGGGCGAACCATTCGGCCACCAGCGCGGCGGCCCGGTCCGGTTGGTCGGCGAAGATACCCATCCCACTGCTCTCGACCCAGGTCACGTTGCCGGCTTCCTGCCCCGGAATGAACCCGGTGACGAGGACTGGCACGCCGACGCAGGCGGCCTCCGCCAGGGTGCCCGGCCCCGCTTTGGTGATCAGCAGGTCCGCGGCGGCCAGCCAATCCGCCATCGCGTCCACGAATCCCAGCACGGTGACCGGCAGCGGCCAGGGTTCAGCCTGCAGGTGCTGCTGCAACGGTTGGTTGTGCCCGGCGATGATGGCCATTTGCGTGGGGATGTGCGCCTGGGCCAGTCGCCGGGCGATCGCGCGAGCCAGGACCGGCAACCGGCCGATGCCGGCGCCGCCGCCCGTCAGCAGCACCAGGGGCCGTTCGGGGGGGAGGCCCAGGGAGGCGCGGCCGGCCGGTTTGAGCCTGCCCCGGGCGGCCGCAAAGGCCCGGCGCACCGGCAGCCCGATCACCACCACGCGGGACGGGTCCATGCCGGCGGTCAGCGCGACCCGCCGCGCCGCGTCCGTGGCGACCACACACAGGTCAACGGCGGGGTAGAACCAGGCCATCGACGGCGAGACCGGGTCGGTCACCACCGTCACGAATGGGGCGCGATTGCCGGCGCCGCGCAGACTGCGTAGGGGGAGGGCGTTTTGCATGGGGTGGACGTTGATCACCAGATCGGGCTGCTCCGCGACCAGGGCCGCGGTGATCCGGCCCTGGACCCACGGATATGCGGCGTCTTCCAGCAGCGCCAGGCGCCGCCGCGAGGCCGAGGCCTGATAGATCGCGTGATAGAGCCACGGCGCGCGATTGACCAGCGGGCCATAGAGGGCCGAAAGGTGGTTGAGCGGGAAGGGCGCGTGCTCGTCCAGGAGATTGACGAAGACCCCGCGCGCCCGGCCCTCCAATGCCTCTGCCAGGCTGACCGCCGCACTGCGATGACCCCCACCGCTGTCTGCCATGAGGATGGCGACGCGCGGCAACCTGTTTGAAAGTGAATCCTGTGCCACGGCTATGTCAGTATCTCCACGGCCAATTGCGCGTAGGCCCGCGCCGCGGCCGCCACATCGGCCAGCCGGATCTGTTCATCTGCGGCGTGGGCGTAACGGTCTTCACCTGGGCCGAAGGTGAAAGACGGTTAGTGCGAATAACTGCTGGGACACAGGGGGGCACGGTCAGGAGACCGGCCCCAGCACAGCTTCCACAAGGGGGCACGGTCAGGAGACCGGCCCCAGCACAGCTTC
>PHCA01000270.1:0-2726 GCA_002842085.1 Chloroflexi bacterium HGW-Chloroflexi-1 | reverse complement strand
CCCAGCACAGCTTTGCTAATAGGCGCCGTCGCCGAAGATCAACTGGGGCACAGTGCGCAACAGGATGCGCAAATCCAACGCCATCGACCAGTTCTCGGCGTAGTAGATGTCCAGCATCACCATCTCGTCGAAGCTGAGGTCGCTGCGCCCGCTGACTTGCCACAGCCCGGTGAGCCCGGGCAATACGTCCAAACGCTTGCGATGCCAGTCCTGGTATTGCGCGACCTCGTTCAAGAGCGCCGGCCGCGGGCCGATCAGGCTCATCTCGCCGCGCAGCACGTTGATGATCTGCGGCAGTTCGTCCAGGCTGGTTTCCCGGATGAAGCGCCCCACGCGCGTCCGACGCGGGTCATCTTTGATCTTGAACATCGGCCCGATGGCCTCGTTGCACTCGCGCAGTTTTTCCAGCTCCATCTCGGCGTCCTGGTACATGGAACGGAATTTGTAGACGGTGAACGGTTTGCCGTGACGGCCGGCGCGCGGTTGCTGAAAGAGCACCGGTCCGGGAGAGTCGAGCCGGATTGCCAGGGCAATCAACAGCCAAATTGGCGCGGCCAGGGCGATTCCCAAGCCGGACAGCACCAGGTCGAACGTGCGCTTAACTGCGAGGTTAAGCCCGGTCAGGCTGGTCTGTTTGATGCTGATGAGCGGGATGCCGTTGAGCGACTCGGCGTCCACCCCGCCCAGGCTGAGCTGGAACAGGTCGGGCACAACGCGCGCTCGCACGCCGGCCCGCTCAGACTCCAGCACCAGGCGCACGATCTTGCGGTGGTACTGCCAGGGCAGGGTGATGATCACCTGGTCGATGGCCTGTGACGTAAGGATCTCGGGCAGGTTTTCCAACGCTCCCCACGCCTTGAACGGCCCCATGTCGGTGCTGCCCTTGACGGGGTCGTCGTCCAGAAAACCCGCCACCTGGTAGCCCAGCTCCGGTTGGGCCACCATGTTGCGCATGACCGCGCGGCCCGTTTCGCCCGCGCCGACGATCAGGACGCGATCGACCCCCTGACCGGCCTGCCGCAGGCGCGCCAGGATCACCGCGCGCACCGATCGGGCCAGCCACAGCAGGATGATGATCATGATGCCGGCGTAGATGAAGATGACGCGGGAGTAGAAGAGGCGCCGGTAGAAGAAGACCAATACCACCATGAGCATGATGGCGGTGGTCGTCGCATCGACGACGCCGTAGAAGTCATCGAAAATGGTCCGGGTCCGTTTCAGGTTGTAGGCCCCCTCGCGCCGGCTGGCCACGAGCAGGAGGAGGGTCAACAGCGCCGCCAGCGGCAGATAGACGCTGTACGGCACGTTGTTGGCCGGGTCCACCGAGCGGAAGAGTTGCAGATCGTAGCGTAGCCAATAGGCGATGCGGAAGGCCAGGTTGATCAGCAGCGCGTCGCTGACCAGCGTCACCCAGGGCATCCATTGCCGGACGTCTCGCTTCACGCCAGACCTCCCTGCCTGCTCAGCACATCGCGGTATACATCGGCGGTGGCGGCGGCTGTGCGCGGCCACGAGAAGCTGGTGGCCCGCCGTGGCCCGGCGTCCCGCAAGCGGGCGGCCAGGAGGGGGTCGGCCAGCACGCGGCCGATGGCTTCGGCCAATCCGTCGGTGTCTTCGGGATCCACCAACAGCGCGGCGTCTCCGGCCACCTCCGGCAGCGCTGATGCGGTGGACGTGATGGTCGGTGTGCCGCAGGCCATTGCCTCCAATACCGGCAGTCCGAACCCTTCGAACAGTGAAGGGTAGACGAACAGCTCCGCGGCTCGATAGAACCAGGGCAGTTCTTCCCCGGGCACGAAGCCGGGGAAAATCACGTCGTCCGCCAAGCCAAGTTCGGTCACGCGCTCAAAAACCCTTTCATAGAACCAGCCTTTACCACCGGCGATCATCAATTTGATGGCTTCATTGGAAGCGCGACGCCACTGCGCGTACGCGTCGATCAGCCGCACCAGATTCTTGCGCGGTTCCAACGTGCCCAGAAACAGGATGAACCGCGGCGGCAACCCCTTCTGCCGGCGAAAATCGGCGACCGCGGCAGGATCGGCCGGGCTGAAGTCGCCGGTCACGCCGTTGGGCACGACGATGACGCGCTCCTCAGGCGCCCCGCACAGTCTGATCACATCCTGCCGCGTGCTTTCCGAGACCGCGATCACCCGGGCCGCACGCCGGGTCGAGAGCCTGGTGACGAAACCCAGATAGAGACGATTGAACGGCCGAAATGCATCCGGGTAGCGGAGAAAACTCAGATCGTGCACGGTGACGACAGTCGGACAGGCTGCCGCGAGCGGGGTCGCAAATGCCAGGCCGTGCAGCAGATCCAAGTGGCGCGAATGGGCTGCCAGGCGCGTTTGCTCCCAGACGATCCGCCGCCAGGGGCTACGCGTGTCCCACCGCGACCGGCAGACCGACATCTCTGGCGGTGGTGAAAACGCGGTATTGTGCAGGTAGGCCGTGTACTGCAACGCCCCGTCTGCCGCCGGCAGATGATCCAGTAGCTGGTAGATATAGCCGTTGATACCGGCGCCGCGGTAGGTCTGGGTGAGCGAGAGCAGATGCGCGTTCAGGCCGATGCGGCGAGCAGCGTGTGATAGGTTTGACACGCGCGCCATTATAGCACAGGGTATGAATTTCCGATAATCACGTTTCGTTGTAGTTATTTGGCTTTTTGCAACACAATTGGTTGACCGGCCGGTAGCGTCCCTGCCCTGAGGATAGGCCGCGGATAC
>PHCA01000269.1 GCA_002842085.1 Chloroflexi bacterium HGW-Chloroflexi-1 | reverse complement strand
CAGTTGTTCATGCCGCGGGCGGCGCCACGACCGGTGAAAATGGTGGCTCGGTCGCAGACCGGCCACAGCAAAAGATTCGTTGTTTTCCCCATTCGTTGTTGTACCCGTTGTTCACTCCGCGCGCCGCCTTCACGAACGCGATCATTTTCGCATGATCCTTGCACCCTGGGCTGGATTCCACGCCCGAAGCCACGTCCACGCCCCAGGGCCGCACCTGGGTGACCGCCGCGGCTACGTTCTCGGGGCGGAGCCCGCCGGCGAGCAGGATCGGGCAGTCGCGCGCCACTTCTCGGGCCAGGTCCCAGTTGCCGAGCTGACCGGCGCCGCCATACGCACCGCCGGCCGCGGCGTCGATCAGCAGGCCCGGCGCGACCTGCCGGCCATAGCGCCGCATGGCCTCCCGCGCTGCGTCGGCGTCGGCCGGGCGGACCGCCTTGAACGCCCGCGCGCCGAGGAACGCGAGATCGGCGGGGGGCTCGTCGCCGTGGAGTTGGGCCAGGTCCAGGCCGCAACCGTCCAGGATCGCCGCGACGGCCTGGGGCGGGGTGTTCACGAACACGCCCACGGCCGTGAACCGGAGGCCGCGATCCCGCAGCGCCGCCACCAGCCGCGCACACGCCCGCTGCTCGATGTCGCGTGAGCTCTTTGGATAAAAGTTGAATCCGAGCATATCCGCGCCGGCCTCGACGGCCGCCAGGCCGTCCGCCAGCGTCGTGATGCCGCAGATCTTGATGCGCAGCTCGGACGTGCCAGGCACTTCGCAAGTGCCTGGCACGTGGCAAGGCGGCCGCCGGGTCAAGCTCCGCACCTGCGCGGCAACATCCGGCGCGGTGACGAGCGCCTCGCCCACCAGGATCGCGTCCACGCCCTGCGTGCCCCGGGGCCGCGGGATCGCGGCCAGTCGATCGACGTCCGCAGCGGTATGGATGCCGCTCTCGGCGACAACGCAGATCTCGGGTGGGATCGCCCCGCACAGCGCCTCGGTCGTCGCCAGGTCCACGGTGAAATCGTGGAGGTTCCGGTTGTTGATCCCGATCAGGCTCGCGCCGCAGTCCAGGGCGGTCGCCAGCTCCGCGGCCGTGTGCGCCTCCACCAGCGCGGCCATGCCCAGGCCTCGGGCCAGGTCGTGTAGCTCGCCGAGCAGCGCCGGGGACAGCGAAGCCACGATCAGCAGGACGGCATCGGCGCCCGCGGTCCGCGCCTCGTAGACCTGGTAGGGCTCGCACAGGAAGTCCTTGCGCAGCAGCGGCAGGCGCGGCCGCGCCTCCGCCAGGGAACGCAGGTGGTCCAGGTGACCCTGGAAGTAACGCTCGTCGGTCAGCACGCTGATGGCGGCCGCGCCGTTTTCCCGGTAGATGCGCGCCAGACGGCTGGGGTCGAAGTTCGCCAGCAGGAGCCCGCGGGAGGGCGAGGCGCGCTTGATCTCCGCGATCAGGGCGGGGCGGACGCGGCTGCCCCGCAGCGCGGCGATGAAGTCGAGAGGCGGCGCGGCGCTTTCGGCCTCGCCGCGCACGAGGGCCAGGGGCTGCGTCACCTGCCGCTCGGCCACCTCAGCGCGCTTATGGGCGAAGATTTCGTCCAGGATACTCATGGAGTCTGTCCCGAAAAAAACGTCTGGCTCAAGGCGATCAGCGCGTCCAGCTTTGCCAGGGCCGCGCCGCTTTCCAGCGCGGTCTCGGCCTCGGCCAGCGTCGCTTTCAGATCGCCGCTCTCCACCCCCAGCGCGGCCGCGGCGTTGAACAGGACCACATCGCGCCGGGGGCTCCGGTCGTGCCCGGCCAGCAGATCGCGCAGCATCCGGGCGTTTTCGACCGGATCGCCGCCGTGCAGCACGTCGGTGGTCGCGCGGCGTAGCCCCAGGTCGCGCGCGTCCAGCTCGTAGGTGGTGACGTGGCCGTCCCGCAGGTGGCTGACCCGATTCGGGCCGCCGGTGGTCAACTCATCCAGCCCGCCGTAGCCGTGGACGACCAGCGCAGCCTGGCCGCCCAGCGCACCCAGCACCTCGGCGAGCGGCTCGGTCAAGTCTGGTTGGTAGACGCCGATCAGTTGGTGCGTGGCGCCGGCCGGGTTGGTGAGCGGCCCCAGCAGGTTGAAGATGGTGCGTTGGCCCAGCTCCCGGCGCGGGCCAATGGCGTGTTTCATGGCCGGGTGGAACTTGGGCGCAAACAGGAAGCCGATGCCGACCCGTTGGATGCAGACGCCGACCTGCTCGGGGGTCAGATCCAGGTTGACCCCCAGCGCGCTCAACACGTCCGCGCTGCCGCAGCGCGAGGATGCGGCCCGGTTGCCGTGTTTGGCGACCTTGCGTCCGGCCCCGGCGATCACGAACGCGGCCGCGGTGGAGATGTTGAAGGTGTGGGCGCCGTCGCCACCGGTGCCCGCGGTATCCAGCAGGGGACCGTTGGGCGGGATCGTGACCCGGCTGGCCTGGGCGCGCATGGCGCGGGCGCTCCCGACGATCTCCTCGACCGTCTCGCCCTTCATGCGGAGGCCGACAAGGTAGCCGCCGATCTGCGCGGGGGTGGCGCCGCCGGTCATGATGATGTTCATGGCGTGCTCGGCCTCGCTGGCGGTCAGGTTCTGGTGTTGCAGTATCTTGCCGATGTATGTCTCGAGCATTGTATCTTCTCCTTAGATTCCGATTTGCTTCCGCCCGATCCGTGATCGGGCGGGTCACGCCCGGAGCTTGAAACTGTGATCTACTGATTTGCTTCCGCCCGATCCGTGATCGGGCGGGTCACGGACCCGCCCGGAGCTTGAAACTGTGATCTACTGAGATTGACCGGTTGGCTCTGGGGGCGAGGCGCGGCGGGAGCCGGGGCCTGGGCCATGAAATTGCACAGAATCTGCTTGCCCCCGGTCGTCAGGATCGACTCAGGATGGAACTGCACGCCGAAGATCGGGTAGGTCCGATGGCGCAGGCCCATCACTTCGCCGTCGTTGGTAAAGGCCGTGATCTCCAGCACAGCAGGCAGCGGCTCCGCCACGATCAGCGAGTGGTAGCGGGTGGCTTCGAACGGGCTGGGCAGCCCCACGAAGAGGTCGTCGCCATAGTGATAGACCAGGGAAGTCTTGCCGTGCACCAGGCGGGGCGCCCGCACCACCTTCCCGCCGAAGGCGCTGCCGATGCACTGGTGGCCCAGGCAGACCCCCAGGATCGGTCGCCGCGGTCCCAACTCGCGGATCACCCGGCCGGAGACCCCCGCGTCCTCCGGGGCGCCGGGGCCGGGCGAGATCACGATGTGGGTGGGGTTCAGTTCATCCAGTTCAGCGGGCGTGATGGCGTCGTTGCGGAAGACCCGCACCTCGGCGCCCAGCTCGCCCAGATATTGCACCAGGTTGTACGTGAATGAGTCGTAATTGTCGATTACTGCGATCATCGGATACCTCCTTTGTCAGGAGTCAGGGGTCAGGGGTCAGGGNTGTCACCCTGTCACCTTGTCACCCTGTCACCTTGTCACCTTGTCACCCTGTCACCCTGTCACCCTCGGCCATCACCACGGCCGTCGCCAGTGCTTTCGCCTTGTTGACCGTCTCCTGATACTCGCGCGCGGGGTCCGAGTCGGCGACGATGCCCGCGCCGGCCTGCACGTTCACGGTCTGGCCGCGCATGACCAGCGTGCGGATGGCGATGCAGGTGTCCAGGGAGCCGTCGTAGGAGAAGTAACCCACCGCGCCCGCGTAGGGTCCGCGCGGCGCGGCCTCCAGCTCGTCGATGATCTGCATCGCCCGGATCTTCGGCGCGCCGCTGACGGTGCCGGCCGGGAAGGTGGCGCGCACCAGGTCGAAGCCGTCCAGCTCGCGGCGCAGCCGCCCCTCGACGTGCGACACGATGTGCATCACGTGCGAGTAGCGCTCGACCGTCATCAGCTCCGGCGTCCGCACGGTGCCGTATTCACAGACCCGGCCCAGGTCGTTGCGCGCCAGATCCACCAACATGACGTGCTCGGCCCGCTCCTTGGGATCGGCCAGCAGGTCGCGCTCCAGGGCGATGTCGGCGGCGGGGTCGGCGGCGCGCGGGCGGGTGCCGGCGATGGGGCGCAGGGCGGCCCGCCCATCCTCCAGCCGCACGTGCAGTTCCGGCGACGCGCCGATCAGGCGCAGGGGCGGCCCGGCGACCAGGTCGGCAAAGTCGAAGAAGAACATGTACGGGGAAGGGTTGAGCCGGCGCAACGACCGGTAGATGTCGAACGCGCCGGCCGTGGTCTCGCGGCTGAAGCGTTGCGAGAGCACGACCTGGAAGATGTCGCCCGCGGCGATGTACTCCTTGGCCCGCAGCACTGCTTCAGCGAACTGGGCCGCCGTCAGGTTAGACGTGAGTTCGGACTTTCCCCCCTGGGAAGGGCCTGCGGCCATATCGTCACCGGAGGTCGGTCGCGGCGGCAGGGGCTGGGCCAGCCGGTGTTCGAGGTCGTCCAGGCGGGCCTGGGCATCAGCGCGAGCGGCAGCCTCGGCCGCTCTCTCGGCTTTGGCCGAGACCTCGACTTTGGCCGCGTCTTCGTTCAGGCGCGCGTTGGCGATCAACAACAGACGCCCAAAAGCATGGTCGAAGGCGATCACGGTGTCGGCCAGCAGGAAGACGGCATCGGGCAGATCGGCGTGCGGCGCCAACGACAGGCTGGGCTCGAAGAAGCGGGCCATCTCGTAGCCCAGGTAGCCGACCAGCCCGCCCGCGAAGCGCGGCAGGCCGGGTGTCGGCGCCGGCGTGTAGGCCGCCAGTTCCGCGCGCAGCGCGTCCAGCGGGTCGCGACCGGCGGGCAGATGCTCGACCATCACCCCGGACGCCGTGTGTCGTTCGAGGGTGCGCCCGCGCAGCACGAACGCCTGGCTCGGGTTGACGCCGATGAAGGAGTAGCGGGCGATCTGCTCGCCGCCGGTGATGCTTTCCAACAGGAAGCAGGGTCCCTGCCCGGCCAGTTTGAGGTAGACCGAGACGGGCGTTTCCAGGTCGGCGGGCAGCTCGCGCACGACGGGGATCAGGTTGGGGCGCCCGGTCTCCGAGGTCGGGGCTTGCGCCGCGAGGTCCTCGCCGATCGGGCCGGCGCGGTTGGCGCGGGCGCGGTTCGCGCCACTTCGGCGCGCCAGCGGTCGGTCGGGGATGGCCCCGGTCGCGATCAAAGCTGAGCTTAGCATGGCACCCTCCACGGTGTGGCCGTCCCCGGCCCTGATGGCCGGTGATCGGCAAACAAAAACCCTCTCCGTCCACAGGGACGGGAGAGGGCTCCCGCGGTGCCACCCTGATTAAGCTGACGCCCTCCGGTTGGAACCGGAAAACAAAGCACCCGTCGTGATGACGACGGGTGACAAGAGCCAGCCTCACTCGATTCGAGTACGGCAACGCCGACGATGGACGTCGCTTATACTCTTTACCCTGATAACGGTGGCAACTCCGGCACAGGCTACTTGTGTGGCAGATCTTCGACCTGCCATGGACAGGCTGCAACCCTGTCCCGTTCGCCCTGCAGCTCCGAGGTCCATTCATCGCCGGCGTTTGGACGGGGCTCCCACCTTTCCCCCGCTCTCTGGGCCATTCTCCTGGCGTTTACTCGTCCTCTTCATAGCTTTTCGTGGTCAGATATTCGATTGAGTCACTTA
>PHCA01000268.1:4141-5244 GCA_002842085.1 Chloroflexi bacterium HGW-Chloroflexi-1 | reverse complement strand
ATTCGCTGATTCGCTGATTCGCTGATTTGAGGCATCCACTCCCGGGGGGTTTTCGGTGGGCTTCGACGGGGCAGGCTTGCAGCCGATGGCCTGTCCTCTCTGGCGTTTCCGCACCACGTACTCGTCCCGGTCAACGCTTTGGATTTTATCAGGTGGGCGGTACAGGGCTCGAACCTGTGGACCTCGGCGATGTCAACGCCGCGCTCTAGCCAACTGAGCTAACCGCCCGAACAAGTTGGATTATAACCGCGAGTCGCCGGTTTTGGCAAATCGGCGGTTGGGGAATGAGGGGAGGGGCAGCCGTTTGCGCTTCCCGAACCGCCCCGGCCGCGGGCCCACCCCCAGGCATCGAGGAAATCGAACCCGGGTCGTACAAACGCCCGCGCTTCGGGGAACTCCCGCTCCACGACACGGCGCAGCCGATCCAGGTGCACCAGAATCTCCAGCGTTTCGGTTTCCCGCGACGGAAAGTCCCGGAGCAGCTTACCCCAGGCTGCGATCGAGCGGTCAATGCCGATCAGCGCCACCTTGGCCGAGCCGTCCGAGTCCTTCGGGAACCCTTCAAGCACATCGGCCAGATTCTCCTCATCGTGGCGGCCCTGCAGAGCGCGCATCAGCCTGACGTGAATCTGGAACTGGTGCCAGCGGATGACCGCCACCGCGTCGCTGAGACGATTGGTTTCCGCGCCCGGGTCTACGTCGGTGAGGTTGAGCCGCAGCGCCGTCGCCAGCGCCTCGCCCTTTTGCCGGAACAGATCGCCCGCGGCAGCGAACCAATTGTCCACGCTGTCGGCGTAGGCTTTCGACGCGGCCGCGCAGGGGTGAGCCTGCGCAACCTCCCGTTGCCGCTCCTCTTCGGCCATGATGGCGGTTGTATCCACCGCGTCGAGGTCAATTCCCCGCTCCTCGGCCATTTCGTACAACAACTCGATGGTTGCCTGGAGCATGCCCGAGATTCCTTCCCAGAACTCGGCGTTGCGGACATCCCGGCTGGCGTCGTCGGGGAATTCCTCGCGCCCCAGCGCGAAATTCATGCAGCGCGTCGTGAACGGACAGCGTTCGCACCACCGGTCGCAGTAGTTGTAGATGCCGGAGATGAAGTC
>PHCA01000268.1:0-4085 GCA_002842085.1 Chloroflexi bacterium HGW-Chloroflexi-1 | reverse complement strand
CGCAGCGTGTCCACCATGATGCGGCAGTTGCCGCATTCGGCCATGTGGCGCTCGATCTCGGCGCAGAACTGCTCGTCCAATTCGCCGTCCAGATATTCCGACAACGTCCCCAGGGTGTCGCTACATAACACGGGTGTAAGCCTCCCCACGCATAGGGCCATGACCGTTCGGCCGATCGGCAGGCATCGCAGGGGCGAAGTAAGCCGTGAGCTGCTCTCGCAGCGCCAGCCGGGCCCGATGCAGCCGGACCTTGACGTTGGCCTCGGTCAGATCCAGGATCGCCGCGGTCTCGGCTGTCGAGAGCCCTTCGATGTCTCGGAGCACAAACACGCCGCTCAGCGTCTCGGACAGTTTTGACACTGCCTCATCCAACACACTGCGCAACTCCCCGCTCAGCAAGATCTCATCGGGCAGCGAAGTCCAGTCCCCCAACTGGCGCGGTATCGCCTCACCCTCTTCGGTCATCAGCGGTTCATCGATCGAAGAAGTCGGCGCCCGGCGCTTGCGCAACCGCATCGACGCCGCGTTGTAGGCAATCCGATACAGCCAGGTCCCCAATTTGCTGCGCCCCTCGAACCGGTCCAACGCCCGATACGCGCTGATGAAGGTCTCCTGAAGCACCTCTTCGGCCTCCTGTGGATTGTTCATCAGGCGCAAAGCCAGGTTGTATACAGTTCCGGAGTGGCGCTCCACCATTTCGGTGAAGGCATCCGCGTCCCCGGCCTTCAGTGCGGCGACCAGTTCTGCCTCGCTGAGGGCCTCGTTGAGGTGAGAGGTATTCGTGCTTAGCTCCTTCGATGACGGTTGGCCCTGCCAAGTTACGTCTCTGAGTATACTAAAGGCCGCGTTCAAAAATCAGTGGGTGCAGATATAACATACAGACCCCGAGAACGACCCACGAACGCCAGCATGAGGCTCGGGGCTATTTACTGTCCAAAGTGCATTTGCCACAAGATACAGAAGATGCGGAGTCACCGGATTGCTTAGGCTTGTACGACCGGTGGCCCGCGCCAGCGGCTTGTATGTTATATCTGCACCTTCTGTTCAAAAATAACTCCGCACTTTGCTCGGGCCGGTCTCCTGACCGAGCCCGCTTGTGCGCAGGACTTGTTTCTCCTGGCTGTGGCCGGTCTCCTGACCGAGCCACGGTGGCTCGGTCAGGAGACCGGCCACAGCCAGCGATTCCCCAAAACATTGAGAAGATACGAGTTATTTTTGAACGCTTTAGTATAACAGTCTTTCGAGCTTGTCCTTCAGGACCCCATAGCGGGTCATGCCGGTGACGCGATCCACCTCTTGGCCATTCTTGAAGTAGATCAGTGTTGGGATGCCCATGATCCCATAGCGGGACAGAATGTCGGGATAATCGTCGGCGTTCAATTTAGCTACTACTGCCCGGCCGTCGAATTCGTTCGCCAACTCCTTCACGGCCGGCGCGATCGCGTGGCATGGGCCACACCACTCGGCCCAGAAATCCACCACGGTCGGCAGTTCCGACCCGAGGATCTCTGTATCGAACTCAGCACCGGTCACGTGACGCGGCTCCACACCTCCGGCGCGCTCCTCCGACTCATCTTGTCCGCCACCCATGAAACGTTCGAATAGCCCCATCTCATAACTCCTTGGTCGATCTACATTTCGAATAGACACTCACTGTATCTTCGCAATCAGCATCCCCGGATTATCGAGATGCTACCTCAGTCCACTGCCTCTCGGTCAGTCGCTGGCGGTTTCTCTACCATGCGCCCCTCACGGGGGCGACAACTGCCTTGCCGCGCTCAGCCGCCGCGCCCGAACATGCTCAGCAGCAACCCCAACACCAGCAAGCCCAACAACAGATCAGCCAACGTCATAATCACACCTCAATCTAACTTGCCCAACAGGGTGACCAGCTTGTCCAGGACGGCATCCGGATCGTCCTGGGCCGGCGCCGCCAGATAGCCCGCCAGGTAAGCCCGCGCCAGAATCAGGCTGGCCTGATACGTGGCTGAACGGATCGCGGCCATCTGCTGGAGGATGTCGGGGCACGTGCGGTCCTCGTCGATCATCCGCTGCACACCCCGCACCTGGCCCTCGATCCGCCGCAGGCGGATGGCCAGGTCCGCCCTCAGCTCAGGGGTTCTCGCATCCATGACCTTTCTCGCATCCGATTTGACAAGTCGCATCGCACAAACTATACTGGGGTATAGTATATGCATTTCGTATCACCTGTCAAATCCAGACATGACGCCAGCAGGAGCCGTGGATGAATCTCAATCTCGCCAAGCCGCAGAAAATCGCGATCGCGCTCTCCCCCCAGGAGGTCGTCGAGCTCAAAATGATCGTTCAGGATGAAGACGAGGCCGAGGCATTGGCCTATCTACGCCGGTTGCAGCGCAAGGTCACCGAGATCGAGAAGCGTCACTGTGGCGACCCGGATCGCCTGCCGGGGCTGTGAGGGTCTGTAAAAGAACGACTTCCATCGATGTCATTCTGAGGGAGCGGTGTGTGCGACCGAAGCCACTCAGCATGACATCCCATAAGTGTCATTCTGAGGGAGCGGTGTGTGCGACCGAAGCATGCCCTGAGTTGGACCGAAAGGAATCAGTAACTTGTACGAAGTCACCGATGCTTCGCTCCACTCCGTTGCGCTCAGCATGACTATCTCGGCGTGTCATTCTGAGGGAGCGTTGTGTGCGACCGAAGCATGCCCTGAGTTGGACCGAAGGGAATCGGTGACTTGTACGAAGTCACCGATGCTTCGCTCCACTCTGTTGCGCTCAGCATGACATCCCATCAGTGTCATTCTGAGGGAGCGTTTTGTGCGACCGAAGCATGCCCTGAGTTGGACCGAAGGGAATCGGTAACTTGTACGAAGTCACCGATGCTTCGCTCCACTCTGTTGCGCTCTGCATGACATCCCATCAGTGTCATTCTGAGGGAGCGTTTTGTGCGACCGAAGCATGCCCTGAGTTGGACCGAAGGGAATCGGTGACTTGTACGAAGTCACCGATGCTTCGCTCCACTCCGTTGCGCTCAGCATGACAGCCCATCCCGTCTGGGGCAGAATCCCTCAACGGGCCATCAACGCGGCGAGCTGCTGGGCCGAACCTTCGGCGATCCGCTCGTGCAGGCTTTGGCCGTGCGCGTCCATCGTGACCACCGCGGGGAACCCCGCCACCCGGATCACCCAGAACGCCTCGGGCACGCCCAACGCTTCCTTCTGATAGACGGCCGGCACCTCTTGCACCGAACTCGCGATCAAGGTCGCTGCCCCACCCACCGCGTGCAGATAGACTGCGCCGTGCTCTCGACACGCGGCCAACGTCTTTGGCCCCATGCCGCCCTTCCCGATCACCGCGCGCAGCCCAAAATGCGCGATCACGTCCGCCTCATACGGCTCCTCGCGGATGCTCGTGGTCGGCCCGGCCGAGACGAAGTGCCAACGCCCCGCGTCGTCCTGGCGCACCACCGGGCCGCAGTGGTACAGCACACCGCCGCGCCAGAGCCGCTGCAACTCGGCATGGAGCGCCTGCTCACTCGCCCCGGATCGCCGCCTCGCTGATGGGGGTGTGCAGCTCTATGTTTGCCATGTCCGCCCTCCTCGACGTTTGGCGTAATTCGTATGGATGTATTCCAGGTCGGTTGGTATTGTGCTCGGGATGCTCGCCTCATCACGTGTTGCGTATTGCGGCGCATTGCGATGCATTGCGTGTTGCGTAGCCGACCACGCACCACGTACATCGAGGAGGACGCACCCAACTCATTTGAAATGCACCCAACTCGTATTGCGAGGATGCACGCAACCGGAATACGCAGTACGCAATACGCAGTCGATGTCATTCGATCGTCGCCTGCCCGTCCCGATAGATCATCGTCCGTCGCCGATCGGCCCAACACATGTAGGACGCGGTGACGAAGTAGCAGGCGGGCAACCGCTCCAACGAGTCGATCTTCACGGACAGCACCGTCGTCTTGCCGCCAAAGCCCATCGGCCCGACGCCCAGCTCGTTGGCTTCCTCGATCAGTCGCTGCTCCAACGCGGCGATCTTGGGATCAGGATGCGCATCCTCCAGCGGCCGATAGAACTGCTCCTTGGACTTGAC
>PHCA01000267.1 GCA_002842085.1 Chloroflexi bacterium HGW-Chloroflexi-1 | reverse complement strand
CATGTCCAGCGCCAGGCGGGCCGAGATGCGATCGTGCACCAGCGGATCGCTGGCGTAAGCGCGCACGACTTCCGGGTCGCGCGCCAGCCCATCGCGATCCAACCCGTTGGCCATCTGCATCCCCGGCTGGATTTTGTACATCAATTTCCCCAAGGTGATTTTCCAGGCCGGAGGCGGTGTGGCCGTGCGGAGGGCGGGGCTGGTGGAGATCACGCCGGCAAGTTGGGGTTTGCGGCGCAGAGCATAATTGAGCGCCAGGTTGCCGCCCAGACTGTGGCCGTACAGAAAAAGCGGTCTGTCAGGATAGCGCGTGCGCGCCTCATCCAGCAGGTGGCTGATGTCGTCCATGAGGATGTCGTAGGAGGGCGTGTGGCCGCGCGGCCCACCCGACTTCCCATGCCCGCGCAGATCAAACCCCAGCAGCGCGTAGCCGGCCGCGTTCAGCGCCGCGGCGACGTGGGCGTAGCGGCCGCTGTGCTCACCCAGGCCGTGCACCAGGCAGACCACAGCCGCCGGTGCGGTCTCGGGCTCCCAAGCCTGGCCATAGAGGCGCAAGCCATCAGGGGATTGCCAGTGGAAATCAACGTGTTGCAAGAGTGCCTCCCTATATTGAAATCGGTCTGTAAGGCTGACCTTGCCCCAGGATCGCATCGACGCGGATCAGCCAATCACTGATCGGGATGCGTTGTGGACACAACGGCTCGCATTGCCGGCATTGTACGCAAACGTCGGCTTTCTCTTCGGCGGAAAGCTGCTCGTACTGCCGGCGTGCATCCTCGATCCGGTTGTGCATGACGCCGTCGTTCAGCAGAGCGAACAGCCGCGGGATCCGGATGCCGTTCGGGCACGGCAGACAATACTCGCACCTGGTGCATGGAACCGGGCAGATCTCCTGGTATTTCGCCCGCACACGGTCGACAATTGCCAGTTCGGCTTCAGTCAGCGCGTTGACCGTGGCTGTCTCCGCACTGGCGATGTTTTCGGTCACGTGTTGCATGGCGCTCATGCCGCTCAGCACGACCGATACTTCTGGCTGGTTCCAGAGCCACTGCAACGCCCAATCGGCGGGAGCGCGTTTCGCCGGTGCGTCGTCCCAGATTTCCTGCACTACCGCAGGCGGGTTGGCAAGCCGGCCGCCCAACAACGGCTCCATGATGACCACGGCCAGTCCCCTGGCGGCCGCGTAGCGCAAACCCTTTGTGCCGGCCTGTTCTTCGACGTCCATGTAGTTGTACTGGATCTGGCAGAAGGTCCAGCCGTCGTACGCGTCCACGATCCCCTGGAACACCTCGTACTTGTCGTGAAAAGAGAATCCGATGTGCCCGATGCGGCCGTCGGTGATGGCCCGCTCGGCCCAGTCAAGCACGCCCAGATCGCGCACCTGGGTCCAACGCTTCTCGTTCAGCGTGTGCAGGAGGTAGAAGTCGATCGGGTCTGTCTGCAGTTTGCCGAGTTGTTCGTTCAGGTATTTGTCGAAGTCGGCCGTGGTTTCCACCAACCAGCAGGGCATTTTGGTGGCCAACCGGACCCGCTTCCTGTAGCCATTCTTGAGCGCCCGGCCCACAAACAACTCGCTGTTCCCGCCATGATAGGGATACGCCGTGTCGAGGTAGTTCAGGCCGTGATCGATAGCGTAATGGAGCATGCGAGTGGCTTCTGGCTCGTCGATTTTCGCATAATCATCATTGAGCGTCGGGAAGCGCATGCAGCCGAATCCCAACGCCGACGCCTGCCAATCGAGCTTCCGTCACCCATATTCTACCACCACCTGGCCGTTTTGGGAACCGCGTCAGCGACCCGGGCGGCGGTCTCCGTGCCAGTGGGTACGGCAAGCACGGCGACGCGGCGGCCGTCGGGGGACCAGCGCGGGGTGCTGAAGTGCTCAAGCTCGTCGCGCAAGAGCAGGCGCGGCGCTTCGCCGGGCGCGGCCAGCCACAACTCCGGCTGCGGACCGGGGGTCAGCCAAATAGTGGCATCGCCGGCCGGGGAAGCGAAGGCGCGGCCTTGGGGCGGGAGAGAGGAGATTGGAGATTGGAGATTGGAGAGGGTTAGCGCACGGCCGGCCGGCAGCGGCAGCAGGGCGCTCAGCCAGAAAAGAATTATCAGCAACGAGCGCAAAAGGCGTTTTAGGGACATGCAATACACCACATCCGGCAGAAGATCCACTGGCCCCTATTCTACCACCCTCCGCGCTTTTTGGGAATGGCGCTCCCCCACCAAAACACAAAGGGTGACACACGTTCTTGTGTGCCACCCCTCATGAGCCGAACCTGTGTTGCACTACTTCAAGCTCATGGGCAGGTAAACGTGAGACTTGAAAGGTGCGTAGCGCAGGATAACACCGTCATAGCCCACTGCCCAGCCGTCGGTAGGTGAAACCATTGCTACGGACATCAGGTCTGAGGTAACAGGGCTGCCTGCCGTTGTCCAGGCGACGCCATCCCAGGACAGGATTGCACCATAGTAGCCCATTGCCCAACCATTCGTTGGAGAGGCCATCGCCGCGGAGGTCAGATGTCCCCAAGGGCTAGTCGCTTTCGTCCAGGCGCTGCCATCCCAATGTAAGATAGTGCTATTGAACCCTACTGCCCAGCCGTCAGTGGCTGAATTCATGATTACGCAGTTCAATCTGTTGGTTGTTGGGCTGCTTGCCGTTGTCCAAGTACTCCCATCCCAATGCAAAATAGTGCCCCCATCCCCTACGATCCAGCCGTCGGTGGAAGAAACCATCGCTACAGAGAGAAGCCATTTGGTCGTGGGGCTAGATGCTAACGTCCAACTGCTCCCATCCCAACGCAAGATCGTGCCACCATCCCCCACCGCCCAACCATCGGAAGCGGAAACCATCGCCACAGAATACAGCCGGTTGCTCGTGGGGCTGGTCACTGTCATCCAGGCGCTGCCATTCCAATGCAAGATCGTGCCACCATTCCCCACCGCCCATCCGTCAATAGCCGAAATCATCCTCACAGCATTTAGATGACTCCCCGTAGGACTGGTCACCTGCGTCCATATGCTACCATTCCAGTGCAGAATGCTGCCCCACATCCCCGCCGCCCAGCCATCCGTGGCTGAAACCATTGCAACTGCGAACAGGTGGCTGGCAAAGGGGTTGCTCATCGTTGTCCAGGCGCTGCCATCCCAGTGGAGAACCGTACCACTGTCTCCCACAGCCCAACCATCTGTCGAGGAAGCCATCGCCACAGAAGACAGGGAGCTGGCGGTGGGGCGGGTAACGGCTGACCAAGTGCTGCCATTCCAATGGTAGATACCGCTGGCGCCCACTGCCCAACCATCGGTTGCGGAGACCATCCTTACAGACGATAGCCAGATATCACCCGTACTCACCGCTATCCACGCACTGCCGTTCCAACGCAAGATCGTGCCAGACCCCCTGCTTCCCACGATCCAGGCATCGCTAGCCGAGACAACTGCCACCGAAGACAGGCCGCTAGTAGTCGGACTGGCGACCGTCATCCAAGCGTTACCATCCCAATGCAGTATTGTACCGCCATCACCGACAATCCAACCGTCTGTGGAGGAGACCATCGCCACGGAATAAAGCCACCGAATAGTAGGGCTGGCGACTGGCGTCCAAGTATGACCATCCCAGTGCAAGATGGTGCCGCTCTCACCTACGACCCAACCGTCAGTTGATGAGGTCAGTGTCACTGAAGATAAGTACTTGGTAGTTGGGCTGTCTACCTTGGTCCAACTGCTGCCATTCCAGTGCAGGATGGTGCCGACCCAGCCACCAACTGCCCATCCATCTTTGGCAGACACCATCGCGACGGATGAAAGATGCTGCGTGGTTGGGCTTGTCACTTGTGTCCAGGCACCGCCACTGTAGTGCCAGATCACACCGGCTCCACCTACCGCCCAAGCATCTGTGGAAGAGACAACCGCCACAGAATATAGGCCTCGGTGGCAAGGGTCGAGGCTGCCGTCATCCCAACACTGCCACACGCCAGGTGCGGCATTCACGCCCGATAAAGGCTGCGCGTTAATACGGGGGGGGGAACAACCAGGGTGAGAAGAAGCGTGCAGACCACCAGAGAAGCCATGCGAAGTCGAAGTTGCGCGTTCATAGGTCAATCCTCCTTGGACTTGAATGGAAACAACGCGCCGTCGGTGGCTATTCCTATTGTCGAGCACGAGCCTGGCCGTGACGGGCAGGACGGCGAGCTGACCGCAACGTTCAGGGATGCTGATCGCTATGATACACCAACTGCCCCTACCACGAAACATTATCTGAACTTCTATAGCAAGTCCGGATCACATCAAGATGTCGCAGTCACCAACCGTTCTTGTACCCAAAGATTGAGCAGGGTCTCCGCGGAAATACCTCGTCGCCGCGCTGCTTCGGCCAGCCGCGTTGATAGGGTGACATCCACCGGGTAGTACGTGACTTCGGACTGGATGTCTACCTCGATCTCGGCCGGTGCGGTCTGATCCCAAAACTGCGTCAGATCATGTGTGTCCCAGAACTTGCCCATTTCCTGGTACGATTGGGCTTGCGAAATCGAGCTTCTACTGGCGCTCATAGGTTTTCCTTTCGGTCTCGGTCATCTCTCGCGCAGAAATCACCAAGGCCTGCCCATCTCTTTTATGCACGAAAAACACGATCACATAGCGTCCTGCTTCGGTTTGGCCGAACGCTGAGTAGAGATTTTCGCCAGGCCGATGTCCCTTCTCCACGAAACGAAACCAGACTCGATCTGTGAAGACCTCTTTGACCTCATGTTTCCAGACAGCGTGTTCCCGCTCCAGTTTGTCAACGATATCCTCGAGCCAGATGATGCCGGTCATTTTCACGGAAGTCACTCCTGTTCTGGCTGCGCTGTGCCGATGTGTTCATTCTTATTCTATCACGTCTCGCGCTTTTTGGGAATCACGTGGCCCTACCAAAACACAAAGGGTGGCACACGCCCTTGTGCGCCACCCTTGCTATGTCAGATAAAGATCTGGGCTTCTCGATCTGGAATGGAGGCTTCAGCCGGTTTTCTGGTCAACGAGAGCAACCGGCTAAAGCATCGAGTCCGGAAGATAGTTGCTGAAACCACAGCCTCCGAGTTTCCAGCTTCCCGTTACAGCAACCCCACCCGTGCGTTGAACTCCTCGATCAGCGCATCGATCTCGTCCACCTGGCCGTGGACGTTGGTCCAGTAGTCCCCCTGGTACCACTGTGCCTGGATTTCCTCGTAGGTCTTGCCCTGCTGCTCGACCCAGGTGTAGTACTTCAGGTTGTGGACGCGCTTGCGGGCCGGGTAGGTCAGCTCTTCGACGTAGTCGGTGCTGAGGCCCATGATGTACTGATGGTAGCCCACGGCCGCGTCGCGGGCGGTGTACGCGCCGCGCTCGGCGGTCAGCTCAGCCAGGCGGGAGCCGTACAGCTCCATCGAGTCGGTCAGCAGGGTGACGACCACGTCCCCCTCGCCCAATTCGTACCACTTCGCCATCTTGATCGCGGACGCGATGTTCGCCGCGCCGGAAATGCCGATCCAGGGCAGCACCTCGATCAGCCCCGCGGGCACGCCCATCTGCGCCAGGTATTTCTTCCCCTCCGGCTCATTGAACAGCCGGATCATCTGCATCGGCGCCTCGTCGTCCACGGCCATCACCATGTCGGTGTTCTTGACGTTGTGAATCCACGGCACGTGCTTGTCGCCGATGCCCTCGATCCGGTGCGATCCAAAACCGTTGAGCAGCAGCGTGGGGCATTGAAGCGCCTCGCTGGCCGCCAGTTTGCTCTGCGGGAACAGCTCCTTCAGCCGGTCGCCCGCGTTGATGGTTCCGGCGGAGCCGGTGGTGAAGACCGAGCCGCGTAGGGTCTCGCCAGGGCGCAACGTCTTTTCCAGAACTTCGGCGAACGCGTTGCCCGTGACGGCATAGTGCCACAGGACGTTGCCGAATTCCTCGAACTGGTTGAAGATCATCAGATCCTGGCCCGAGCGGCGCAGCTCCCAGCACTTGTCGAAGATTTCCTTGACGTTGCTCTCGGTGCCGGGGGTGGCGATCACTTCGCCGGCGACCTTGGACAGCCACTCGAAGCGCTCGCGGCTCATGCCTTCGGGCAAAATGGCAATGGACTGACACGCCAGCAGCGCCGAGTCGTACGCGCCGCCGCGGCAGTAGTTGCCGGTGGAGGGCCAGACGGCCTTCTGCGTGGTGGGGTCGAACTGGCCGGTGACCAGCCGCGGGACCAGACAGCCGAACGCCGCGCCGACCTTGTGCGCGCCGGTGGGGAACCACTTGCCCACCATGACGATGATACGGGCGTCCACGCCGGTCAGCGCCTTGGGCAGCTCGATATAATTCACGCCGCCGAACCCGCCGCCCTTCGCCACCGGCTCGTTGTGCCAGGTGATGCGGAACAGGTTGAGCGGGTTGACGTCCCACAAGCCGACGTTCTTCAGCCCGGCCTTGATCTTGTCGGGGATCAGAGCTGGATTCTGCATCTGCTTGAAGGTGGGGACGATGATGTTGCGCTCGCGTGCGCGTTTGACCGCGCGTGCGAGGCGGTCGGGATGGATGGTCAGGTCTATCATGGATTGTTTACCTCGGTATCAGTGGTTGTTAAGGGTAGATTGGTAGATTGGTTGCGCGGCTGGACCACATGGTCCAGGCTCCCGGTCTATACTGGTCGGACTCGCAACCGCAAAGAACGCTCCTCGCCACAGCGAGGCCCTCGCCACAGCGAGGCCCTCGCAATGACCCAATGCACTGAATTCATTTCCGCTCAGTATACCACTGCGCCGCGAGGGACACTACGGCAGCTCCGGCCAATGTCCCCAGCGTATTCAGAATCACATCATCTACATCGGTGACTCGCGTCGGAATGAAGAACTGTGCCACTTCGATGCCCAGGCTGAGCACAAAACCGGCAGCGGCGACGGTCAACCACCAGCGCGGATCGAACCTGCGCCGCCCCGCGGGCCGGGAGCGAGGCGGCCAGGTCGCCACTGCCAGCGCTGCGCCAAGGGGCACGAAAACGACGATGTTGCCGGCCAAGTCAATCAGCAGGTGGCTGGAGATCCCGCGCGCTGTGGCCGAAGCAGTCAGCGGGACCAACTCGGCCGCTACTTCGTGATTGGGCCGCAGAGTCATCCACAGCAGCCAGGCCGCGATCAACGCGGCGGCGAACCAGGCCAGGCGTTTTAGCAAAGCCTTATCTACTCTTTTGTCTACTTCAGCCCGCACGGCTGTGCCGGGGCGGGCTTGTCTACCGTTCCGCTTTTCGCGTCGCTGTCTGTCAGGAATGCCTCGGCTGCGGCCAGGAACTCGTCTGTCCAGGCAAGCAATTCAGCGAGTTGTGCCCGGCTCACGCTTGGGCCGATCCCGTAGTCGCCTACGTTGCGGACGTCCTGTGCGTCGATGAGATAGCGGTGAAAGCGCGGGTCCAGGCGGCGCGACCTGGCGAACTCCTTGCCGAAAGCCGCGATCACGGCGGCGTAGCTGGAGAAGGCAAGACCTTGCGACAGCAGCAACGCCTCGGCGATGTAGAACAGCGCGTAGTAAACGCGGGAGGCGGCAAAGTCCAGGTAGTCTTGCCCGGCCAACAGGACGGCGGCCCTGCGGCTGGCGCGCGCCTTCTGTAGCAGGGCTTGAACCTCAGGTTTCATAGCAAAACCCCTTCGCGCCGGACGTTAAGCAGAAAGGGGCTCTGTTCCTTCTCGTAGCGCTCTGGCGTCATGAACGCGCGAGAAATCACGACGTCGTGTTCCAGCGAGAGACGGGAAACGGCGGACGAAGTCAGTCGAATCAGATCGTCATAGTCGAAATCTCCCCGCAGGACGATCAGCACGTCTATGTCGGATCCCGGCCGCGCCGCGCCGCGCGCGTGCGAGCCGTAAAGCATGATACGGTCGAGCCGATCGCCCAAGAGGAGCGCCAGCTCGCGTTTCAGGACTGCCAGAATGGTTTGAACTTGTGCCACGCGACCCTCCTGATCGCCATTTTAGCCGTCTCCCGGTCGGTTGTCAACCGCTTTCTTTACGCTCGGGCTACCTTGTCTACTTGTTTCCTTGTCTGCTTGTTTCCTTGTCTACTTGTCTACTTGTCTACTTGTCTACTTCGATAACGCCCGCTTCACAGCAGCCAAGTCTTTATCCACCACCATCGGCTCGCCCACCGACTTGCGCGCGGAGGCGATGTCCTTCAGGCCGTTGCCGGTGGAGAGGACGATGATGCGCTCGTCGGGATGTACCAGGCCTTGCTCGACAGCTTTCACCAGGCCGGCATAGGCGGCTGCCGCGGCCGGTTCGGCAAATACGCCGCTGCCGCGAGCCAGCGCAGGGATGGCAGCCAGAATTTCGTCGTCTGTGACCTTGATGTAGACGCCGCCGGTCTCACGCACCGCGGCCAGGCCCTTGATACGGTCGGCCGGCAGGCCAGCCGAGATGCTGTCCGCGATGGTCTGCGCGTCGATCGGGGTCATCTGCATGGCAGCCATGCCCGTTCGCCACGCTTCGTACAGCGCGGCCGATCCCGCGGCCTGCACCCCCATCAGTTTGGGCATCTCCGTGATCCAGCCCAGCGCCAGCAGGTCCTTCAGCCCCTTGTGGATGCCGCCGATGATGCAGCCGTCGCCCACGGGGACGAAGATGCGGTCGGGCGCGTTCCACATGCCCCCCTCTCCCTCGAAGGGAGAGGGGCCGGGGGTGAAGGTCAATTGTTCGCAAATCTCATACGCCGCGGTCTTCTTGCCCTCGGTCATGTAGGGGTTGTAGCCGGTGTTGCGGTTGTACCAGCCGAACTCCTTGGCCGCCTGCGCGCACAGCTCGAACGCGTCGTCGTAGGCGCCGCGCACCAGGATCACCGTGCTGCCATAGACCAGCAGTTGCGTGATCTTGGCCGGCGGGGCGGACTCGGGCACGAAGATGACGTTCTTCTGCCCCACGCTGGCGCACAGCGCCGACAGCGCGGCCCCCGCGTTGCCCGTGCTGGAGGTGGTGATGATCTCCGCGCCCCGTTCCTGCGCCTTGACCACCGCGATCGCGCTGGCCCGATCCTTGAAAGATGCACTCGGCTCGCGGCCTTCGTCCTTGACCCAGACGTGTTGGAGACCCAACCCCGCGGCCAGGCGGTCCGCCCGGTAAAGCGGCGTGCCACCGACCGTCAGCGGCGGCACGAGGCTGTCGGGCTCGATCGGCAGCAGCGGCCGGTAACGCCAAATCGTCGGATTGGGGTTCGCCGCCAGCGTCGCCGGGCTGATCCGCCGGCCGATCAGGTCGTAGTCGTACTGGACGTCCACGATCCCCTCGTCGCCGTGCTTGGGGCAGACGTACTCGATCTCATCCGGCCGGTATTCGCGGCCGCAGATGAGGCATTTGAGGGAGGTTACGTGATCCATGTGGTGCTCCGGTGGTAGATTGGTAGATTGGTAGATTGGTAGATTGGT
>PHCA01000266.1 GCA_002842085.1 Chloroflexi bacterium HGW-Chloroflexi-1 | reverse complement strand
TTGCCCCTTGCCCCTTGCCCTTTGCCTATTCTGCGGAGGTCCACATGTCCATCATCCAACATCTCGTGGTCGAGGAGTTCGGCCGGCACATCGGCAAACACCAGGAGCGGCTGCGCGTTACCGATTTAAAGACCGGCGATAAGCTGGTCGAGGCGCCGTTGCTGCACCTGGAGTCGGTGGTGATCGCCAGCCGCGGTGTGAGTATCTCGGCCGACGCCATCGCGGCGTGCACCGAGCGCGGCATTCCGGTCAACTTCCTGGACAGCCGCGGCAATCCGTTTGCCGCGCTGTACAGCGCCGGCCTGACCGGCACCGTGCTGACCCGCCGCGCGCAGTTGCAGGCGTACGACGACCGCCGCGGCCGGGATGCGGCCGCCGCGTTCTGCATCGGCAAGCTGCGCAACCAGTGCAACCTGCTGCGCTACATGGCCAAGTATCGCAAGACGGCCGCGCCGGAGACCTTCGACGAGCTGCGGCTGCTCGCCGACGAGGTGTTGGATCACGTGACCGAGATCGAGCGGCTGGCTGGGGACACGGCGGACGCGGTGCGCTTCGAGCTGCTTTCGGCCGAGGGCCGCGGCGCGCAACGCTATTGGGCCGGCATCCGGCTGCTGCTGCGTGACGACTACGATTGGCCAGGCCGCCAGACCCGCGGCGCCACCGACCCGGTCAACTGTGCGCTCAACTACGGCTATGGCATCCTCTATGGCCAGGTGGAGCGGGTGATCGTGCTGGCCGGGCTCGACCCCTACGCGGGTTTTTTGCATGCTGACCGTTCCGGCAAGCCCAGCCTGGTGCTCGATCTGATCGAGGAGTTCCGCGCCCCGGTCGTCGATCGCGCGCTGCTGAGCCTGATCAACAAGGGCGGCGCGTTGGTCGTGGATGACAAGGGCCGGCTGGATGAGGCCACGCGCAAACTGTTGGTGAGCAAAGTCCTGGAGCGGCTGGACAGTCCCGTGCGGCACGCCGGCAAACAACAGACGCTGCGCAGCATCATGCAGCAGCAGGCGCGGCGCCTGGCCGTTTTCCTGCGCGGCGAACAGGCAGCGTATCAACCATTCGTGGCGAATTGGTGAGCGCGCCATGACCCAGCGTCGCGGCGTGCCGATTCAGGTCCTGGTGATCTACGACATCTCCCACGACGGCACGCGCACCAAGGTGGCCGACTGCTGCCTGGACTACGGCCTGGACCGCATCCAGTACAGCGCGTTCACCGGCCAGTTGAGCCGGACGCATCAGGAGGAGCTGGCCTTGCGCATCAAACGCCGGGTCAGCAAACGCGCGGCCAAGGTCTACATGGTGCCGATCTCGGCCGACGACTGGGCGCGGCGGGTCGTGCTGGAACAGGAAGAGGTCAAGGCTAAGGTCAAGGCTGAGGTCAAGGCTGAGGTCAGGGCTGAGCCTGGTTAGGACTGGCGTTATACTCGCCACGGTCATAAGGTGAGATTTCCTCACCTTGTCACCCCTTCACCCTTCGGCAAGCTCAGGGCAGGCTCTTGTCACCTTGTCAAGTAGAGGGGCGGTCGTATAAGGAGCGTGGCGCCATGGCGTGGACCCTCACCGTCACCGATCTCAAGCAGTACACCTACTGCCCGCGCATCGCCTACTTTGCCCGCTGCCTGCCCGACGTGCGGCCGGTGACGGCCAAGATGGAGGAGGGGATTGCGGCCGGGCAGGAGGAGGAGACCCGCGAGCAGCGTCGGCAACTGCGCAGCTACGGCTTCACGACCGGTGACCGGCACTTCGGCGTGTCGCTCTATTCCGCGGCCCTCGGCCTGACGGCGCAAGTGGACCTGGCAATCCTGCGGCCCGACGGCACGGAGATCGTCGTGCCGGTGGATTACAAGCTCAGCCGGACGGTCGGCGAGCACTTCAAGCTGCAACTGGCGTGCTATGCCCTGCTCCTGGAAGAGGAGATGGGCCTGCCCGCGCCGTATGGCTTCATCTACCTGATCCCGTTGCGCCGGCCCGAGCGCGTGCCGTTGTCCGCGCCGGCCAAACGCAAGGCGCTGGCCACCCTGGCCGAAATCCGCACGATCGTGGCAATCGAAGGGATGCCCGCGGCCACCGCGCGGCGCGCCCGGTGCATCGACTGCGAGTTTAGACGGTTTTGCAACGATGTGTTATAATCGGGCTTGGAGTCTGAGTTGTAAGCGCGGCTGTAGGCCGAGCAGGTTGTTGGCGCCTGGCCTGGCACTTTAACAACCGCATATACTTGACAAGATGACGCCGATGCTGCGCATCGGACGGTGACAGGGTAAATTGGTAACGGGGTAAATTGGTAAATTGGTGACGGGGTGACAAGGTGACGCAGCAGCTTGAGGACGAACGCTGACTTGCCCGGCCGTGCCCGGTGTGGAAGCGCAGAACCGCGTGCGCGTCGAGCCCGGCCGGGGCCGCTAAGGACTGAGAAGTAAATAACTTGCGCAAGTCCCTCCTTCATTTGCCGGAGCGATTGGGTAAGTTATTAAGTCCTTAGCCCTAAACGCCTCGTGGCGGGCGTTTTCGCAAATGATCACGCGGATGGCCCTCAATCGGGCGATTTTTCAGCGGAGACTATCTGTAGCAGGCAAAAGGAGGGCAAAATGGCACGCAAAAGCGCCCTGTTTGGGCGCAAAAATCGATCTGCGAACAGAGGGACAATTGGTAGTGCAAAGAGGCCGTTGGGCGCCGGCATAGACTGCGCCAGAGGCCCGGAGCGCCCCGCCACGACCGCGCGACCCCATTTGAGTCGATGCGGCGTCACAGGACAGCGG
>PHCA01000265.1 GCA_002842085.1 Chloroflexi bacterium HGW-Chloroflexi-1 | reverse complement strand
GCTTTTCGCCGCCGTCCGCTACAGCTTTCAGGAAGCAAAATTCGGTTGTTAAGGGTCAATGGAGCACTTTTGTCGATTGTTATTGGGACGTGTCTGCGTGAATCTACGCACATCTGCGTGAATCTACGCACATCTGCGTGAATCTACGCACATCTGCGTCATCTGCGTTCTATTCTGTCAGGGCTGAGCAGTTACAACGCTTGAGGCTAACCCGCTCAGGGTGACTTTAATTCTGAGGCTGACCCGCGCCGACCACGTCGCCCACGGCCCGCAGAAAATCGCCAGCCGGGGCCTGCTCCAGCCCGGCCAGCCGGGCGAACAGGATCAGATGCGGCTTGCGCTGGCGCAACGACATGCGTTGGACGTGCTGGCCGTAGCGGTCCAGAAAAGCGCGGGTGGCTGCAATGATCCGCTCGTGACCCGAGCCGCGCGTGGCCAGGCCCAGGCCGGCCGGCCCCTCTTGCCACTCCCACGGCTGATCCCCCGCCTGCTTGTCCAGTGTGCGACGAAGCGCACCGCGCAGTGGCACCACCTCGATTTCGTGCGCGGGCGTGCCGCGCAAATCCGCCCGGATCACCAGCATGTCGCGTTTGCCACGCAACAGCTCGACTCCCCACAGTGGCAGCAGCTCGCGCGTCAACAGGAAATAGGTGATCTCTGCCTGGCTGAACGGTTTCGCCGCGCCGCTGACCGTGGCTTGCGCGCCTGAGCTCATCGTGCCGATCCACTTCCAGGTCGGCTTGCCTCCCAGCGCCTTCAACCCCTCTTGCAGCCATTGCCCGAGCGCCTTGCTGCGCTGGCGGTTGAGCCAGGTGCCGGCCAGGTAGCCGATCACCAGCAGGACCACCACACCCCACATGATCTTCTCGCCGATTCCGGCAACTGGTAGCACGTCTTACCCCCTCTTTGCGCAAGTATTATGCGTAGTTCGTCGTTGGTCGTTCGTCACTGGTCGTTCGTCTATCACAACCGCCCGTACTCATCTACCGCCTCGCAGAACGCCACCACGTTCGCGAACGGCGCGAAATCCAGGTCGTAGGCCGGCGCAAGGAGCAGACCCTCCGGCCCCAGCGACTCGATCCGGCGCTTCACCTCGGCCCGGATTTGGTCCGGCGTGCCGTGGTCCCACAGGGCGGCCGTGCCCACCGTGCCCCACAGCGCCAGCCGATCCCCGAACTCCCGCTTGATGGCGGCCGCGTCCATGCAGTCGGGCTGCAGCGGGTTGATGACGTTCACGCCGATCTCGAGCAGGTCGGAGATCAGGCGGGTGAAGTCGCCGTCGCTGTGATAAAACACAATGAGGTCGGGGGCGGCCTCGCGGGCCAGGCGGATGATCTTCGCCAGGCGCGGCTTGAAGAACTCGCGCCAGGTGGCCGGACCGACGATCAGCCCCGTCGGCATGGCCACGTCGTCGTCCAACAGCAGGACGTCCACACCCGCCTGCGCCAGGATCACGGCGTTCTGGATCAGCGCCGCCGTCAGTTGATCCAACAGGTAGTAGGCGATGGAGTGGCGCGCCGCCAGGTCGAGCACGAACTCCTCGAAGCCGCGCAGCCGATAGGCGGTCTCGAACAGCTCGCCGCCCAGGTGCGGCGGGCCGCCGGCCACTGCCCGCCCCTGCCTGTGCCACGCTTCCACCTGCGCGGCCAGGCCGGCGTAGCGGTCGGGATCGGCCGGCCGGGGGAAGGCGGCCCCCGCGAGCTCGGCCAGGGTCCGGGCGGCGCTCAGCCTTTGGAGCGGCCCCGTCTCCGGGTGGTAGTCCCACGCGTGGTACGTCTTGAGCTGCGCCAGGTTGCCCACGTAAACGTCCGGCGGCAACTGTTCCAGGTAGCGCAGGAAGTCGTCCTGGCCGGGCGGCGGCTCGAACTCGGCGAAGCGCACGTCCAGCCCGAAGTAGTCGGCGGGCATGACCGGCGCGATGGCCGGCAGCGACTCCTCCCAGAAGGCCAGCGTCTTCGGGATGCGGTCGGGGCGCTGACAGGTGAGCGCCAGGCGGACCCGGTCGCGGGAGTTCACGGGGCCCACCCTTGGGTCAGCTCCGGCGTGATGGCCCACGCCACCCGCCAGCGGTCCGCCTCGCGGACCAGGCAGACGATGCCGGCCTTGCAAAACTGCACCGCGGGCCGGTCGGGGTCGCCGGCCAGCAGCAGGCCGGCCAGCCGCTCCAGGAACGGCAGGTGGCTGACGAGCATCACCGGCTGCGCCTCGCGCTCCAGCGCCTTCGCCACGGGTCGCACGTCGTCCTTCGGCCCCAGGCCGGCCACGGCCACTACCCCGCCCGCCGGCTTCAGCGCCTGGCCGAAGATGGCCGCCGTCTGCTCGGCGCGGGTTTTGCCGCTGTGCCGGATTTGCGCGACCTCCAGCCCCAGCCGGGCGGCCAGCGCGGCCATCCGACCGGCATCCGCGCGGCCCTGCTCGCTCAGCGGCCGGGCTGGATCCACGCTCTCCGGCAGCGCGTCGGCGTGTTGGACGAGGTAGAGTTTCATTTTACACCCCACACAGATCATCGAAGGTGGGTCTTTCATAGCTATCGCTCGCGTTCAAGGGTAGATCGGCTCAAGTTCGCAGCCAAGCCGCGATGTCTTCCCAGAGTTCGGGTTGGCAAACCACACCCGGTAGTCCTGGATCGGATTATACCATCTCTTTTGCCCACTGGCAACGGGCAAATGCGACCGTCACGAGTTGGGGACATGGTTTTGAGCCACCTCCAGGGGCCAGGCCGGGCTCCAGCCGGCGCAGAGGGCAGCCATGGGTACCTGGCTGATGT
>PHCA01000264.1:3500-4274 GCA_002842085.1 Chloroflexi bacterium HGW-Chloroflexi-1 | reverse complement strand
ATCCTGGTAGTAGTTGGGCCGGTAGGTGGTGTAGACCTTGACCGAAGTCACGCCGTCGGCCAGCAGATCGGCCATCCAGCGATCCAGCTCCGCGTCGGTGGGCGGCAGTTGGGTCAGCATCATGTGCAGGCCGTAGTCGATCTGGGCCAGGCCCGGGCTGGGCCCCGCGGCAGCGCCGTTGATCTCGGCGAGGCGGGCCGCCAGCGCCTCCCGCACATTTTGCCCGGGAAACTGCGTCGCAAAATCGATGACCGTGGTCACGCCCCCGCAGGCGGCCGTGCGCGTGCCGATCTCCCAGTCGTCCGGGGTCTTGTAGATGCCGGTGTCGAGCTGGATGTGGGTGTGCGGGTCGATCAGCCCGGGCAGCACGATGCACCCGGTCGCGTCCACAAAGCTATCCACATCCCCTGTGGATATCTGTGGATGGATTGCCGCGATCTGCCCGCTGGCGAACAACAGATCCCCCCGAATTTCGCCGTCGGGCGTGATCAACGTGCCGTCGCGGATCAGCGTTGTGTCTGTAGCCATGATGCCGCCTGCACCCCTTCACTGTGATGACTGCTCTATTCTACCATAACTCAACTCGACATCGCTCTCTGCAACGCCGCGGCCAATCGCGGCAGCACTTCGCCGCCCGGCCCCTGGAGGAAAAAGTCCGCGAGCGGGGTGATCAGATCCCGGTTGGGGTTGACGTCGATGATCAACGCGCCGGCCCGGGACGCGAGATGCGGCAGCATAGCCGCGGGCTGCACTTCGCCGGTCGTGCCCACGACG
>PHCA01000264.1:0-3328 GCA_002842085.1 Chloroflexi bacterium HGW-Chloroflexi-1 | reverse complement strand
TCGTAGCGCGCCCACACCCCCTCTTGCGGATCACGGAACGTTTGAATGCCCGATTCCCGCGACACCCCCGAGCCGGTGAACGCCACGACGCGGCGGGCCGCCGACAACCGCCGGCCGGCTTCCTGGATCAAGCGCTCCATGCGGGGGACCCCTCCCTTGCTGATAACAACGTCACCAACTCACTCAGCACCATCGCGGTCGCGCCCCACACCTTGTGCGGCCCGACGGCGTAGAACGGCACGCGCACCGGCTGGCCGCGCACCTCCCACGTCTCCACCTGACACGTGTCGGCCGCCAACAGGTGCGCCAGCGGCGCCTCGATCACCTCGGCCACCTCTTCCGGGTTGGGCGTGAAGCCCGGCCGCTCTGCCGCGTAAGCCACCACCGGATAGATGTAGAAATCGCTGGGCGGGATGTACAGCGGTGACAGCGCGCCGAGCAGCTCCAGGCTCGCCGGGTCGATCCCCAGCTCCTCCTGCGCCTCGCGCAATGCGGTCGCCGCGGCGGTCTCGCCCGGCTCCATGCTGCCACCGGGCAGCGAGATCTGGCCGCGGTGGTTGCGGCAATCCAGGTTCGGATTGGGAATGCGTTTCGTCCCCGGGCGCGGTTGCGGCGCCATGCACATCTGGCCGGGCAGGCCGGGCAAGGGTCTGCACAGCGCGGCGCGCAAACGGGTGATAGTGACAGGAATGGGCGACGATAACATGACCGGATTCTAGCACAGACCGTCGCGCCGCGCAATAGAGTTTACAGCCTCGCGCCCTTTCGGTTATACTCCATCCATGATCATCGTTCGTTGTGACTGTTCAGCCATTTATCTGCCTCGCAGCGCTTCTTGGGCGGCCGCGACCTGGTTCAGTGCGCCCAGTACCCGAATTCTTACGTCAACTATACTGCGAGCGGGAACAGACTGCGTTTTTGCTTAGGAGCATCCTTCGACTGCGCTCCGCATCCTTCGACTACGGCCACAAACGACGTGGCCTTCGCTCAGGACGCTCCGCTCAGGATGCTGGCATTTCGGCATGGGCTGAACGGTTACCTTCATACTACGAGCGCGGGAAGCGCTGGGCCGGCCTGGGGGTGGATGCGCAGAGCCTCACCGGCGTCACGCGGCTTTACGAGACGGCGGGCATGCGCATGCCGCGGCAATCCGCCCTCTACGAGAAGGAGTTAAGCGGCGGCCAGGAGCTGGGTACCCAGACGGTGGGATAAAAGGCGATCCGCAAGATGCGGTTTGTCACAGCAGTCCCAGCTCGCGCGCGGCCAGGGCGGCCTGGGTGCGATCGCGGGCGCCGATCTTGCCGAGGATGTTGGTGACGTAGTTTTTGACGGTACCCTCGGCCAGGAAGAGGCGGCCGGCGATGTCGCGGTTGGTCAGGCCCGCGGCCAGCAGCTTGAGGATCTCGATCTCGCGCTCGGAAAGGGGTTCGGGCAGCGCGGCCGCGGGGCCGAGCGGTGGAGGGGCCGAGCGCAGGCGGGCAAACTCGGCGACGACCTTGCGGGCCACCGAAGGCTGGATGAGGACGCCGCCGGCCACAACGGTGCGGATCGCCTCGGCGAGTTCACTGATGCTGACGTCCTTCAGCAGATAGCCCAGCGCGCCCGCGCGCAGCCCTTCGAACACGTATTCATCGTCGTCGAAGGTGGTGAGGATGATGACGCGGGCCTGGGGATCGCGCGCCACCAGGCGCCGGGTGGCCTCGACGCCGTCCATCACCGGCATGCGCACGTCCATCAGCACCACGTCGGGATGCTGGCTGGCGTAGGCGTCCAGCGCCTCCTGGCCGTTGCTCACCTCGCCGGCGACGGTCAGCCCCGGCTCCAACTCCAGCAGGGTGCGCAACCCCTCGCGCATCAGGCGCTGGTCGTCTACCAACAGGATGCTAACAGCAGGGTTCATGGTCGCCTCCGGCCGCTAGCGGCAGGGTCAGGGTCAACTCGGATCCGCCGCCCGGCCGCGGGGACAGGGCGGCCGTGCCGCCCAGGTAGCCGGCGCGCTCCTGCAGACCGCGCAGCCCGAAGCCGCGGCCGGCCGCCTCCGCGTCCGCCTCCGGCGCGCGGCCGTGCCCGTCGTCGGCGACGGTCAGCACGAGCGTGCGGTCCTCCTGCGCCAACGCCAGCCAGGCCTGGCTGGCCGCCGCGTGCCGCTGCACGTTGGTCAGCCCTTCCTGCGCGCCGCGGTAGAGCGCCAGCCGATGCGTGGCGGGGATCGAGGGCAGCGGCTCGGGCAGCGCCAGGTGCACGCGCAGGCCGGTGGCGGCCCCGAACTCGGCCGCCAGGTGGCGCAGCGCCTGATCCAGCGGCAGATCGGCCTCCAGCGGCGCCCGCAGCGCGGCCACCGTCTGCCGCAGCTCTGCCAGGGCCGCGCGCACCTCTTCGCGCGCGGCGCCGGCCATCTGGGCCGCGCGCTCGGGGTCGGCGCGGATCAGCCGCTCCACGGCCTGGAGCTGCACCGCGGAAACGGTCAGCCGGTGGCCCAGGGTGTCGTGCATTTCGCGCGCCAGCCGGTTGCGCTCCTCGGCCACCGCCAGCTCTTCGGCCTGCGCGGCATAGACTTGCAGGCGGTCGTGCGCGTCCCGCAGCTCGGCGAGCAGGCGTTGGCTCTCGGCCTGGGCCGCGTTGGCAAACGCGGTCTGGGTGGCGAAGGCGGCGAAGAAGAAATAGCCGGCGATGTAGAGCGGCGTCTGCAACAACAGGCCCAGCGCGCCGCGGCCGGCCACCACGAAGATGACGCCGGTCAGCGCCGAGAAGGCGCCGATCCAGGCGTAACCGGTCTGGCGAGAAAAACGCAGCATCACCTCGGGGCTGAGGACGAAGAACATCACCACAAACCACGGGCTGGCCGGCGGCAGCAGGGTCAAGGCCACGATCAGCGCGGCTGCCAGCCCGGTGTAGAGATGCGGCCAGCGGTCCTTGAGGCCGCCCAGCGCGTTGTCGGGCAGGAGGACGAGCAGGTCGAACGCGGCCAGCAGGGCCACGCCGGCCCAGCCGTGGGGGTGATCCTCGCCCAGAAAGTCCCACAGCCCCATCACCGTCACCGCAGCAACGACGATGTAGGCGCTGAGGCGCATTGGGTCGATGCGTTGACGAGACTCAGTTAGTTCAGGCATGGCGCTATGATAATCCATGGTGGCTCCGTGGGCAAACGACGAATGGCAAACTGCAAACTGCAAATGGCAAACTGCAAACTGCAAACTGCAAATGGCAAACTGCAAACTGCAAATGGCAGATATACTGGTCGGAAATCAAACGAGTGCATTAGAAGCCAGAACCGCAAGCTGTCATTGCGAGCGTTTTTTGCGAAGCAATCGGGATTGCCGCAATCCCC
>PHCA01000263.1 GCA_002842085.1 Chloroflexi bacterium HGW-Chloroflexi-1 | reverse complement strand
ATATGTGGGGATGAAGCCGGCAAATCGCCTCGAACTGCCCCATATGGGGGTTCTCGCCGAATCTGAAAAAGTCCAAAACCTACCCGTTCGGAGTATAGAAGAACGGATTGCGGAATCCTGGCAGCGTCTGCGGCCCCTGCAGGTCCAGGATCAGCGGCAAATCACCCGCCCCTCTCCCACGGCGTTCCGAGCGCGGCCGGAGGCGAGGTTTGCAAGGCTTTGATCGTTCGCGTCACGGCGCGGCGCGCGCCTTCGGGCAGCCGGTTGAGCGCCCGGTTGACCCATTCGGCATTGCCCAGCGTCACCAGCACCAGGGTCAGGATCATCAATGGGAAAGGCAGGGTGGGGAAAACCTGGGTCGGCACGTTGGGCAGCGCGCTCTGCAGCGTGTTGGCCAGCATCTGCAATAGGACGAAGAGGTAGGCGCCGACGGCTGCCCGAACGGGTTGCCAGTTGCCAAAGATCACGATGGCCAGGGCGATCCAGCCGGTGCCTTCGATGCCATAGGGCCGCGCCCAGCCCGGCTTGACCAGCAGCGAGAACGCCGCGCCGCCGCCGCCCACCAGCGCGCCGCCGATCGCTGTGTAGACGTAGCGCATCCGGGTCACGTTCACTCCACGCACGAAGGTCGCCGCGGGCTTTTCGCCCAACCCTTGCAGCTTGAGACCGGGCTGCGTCTTGTACACGTAGGCCCAGGTCAGGACGATCGCCAGGATACTCAGGTAAACCACCGGGTTCTGGTTGAACAGGATCGGCCCAACCACCGGCAGGCTCACCAGCCCGGGGATGGGCGTGTGGGGCACTTGCGGGCCGGGGACGTGGGCATACGGGTTGCCCAGCACATAGGCCAGGTCGCGGCAAAGCAGCGTGAGCACGAAGCCGGTCGCCACCTGCGGCTGCTTCAGCGTCAGGCTGGTGAAGGCGATGAGCAGGGCGACCGCGGCGCCCACGGCCATGCCTGCACCGAAACCTAAAGCCACGCTGCCGGTTTTCAGGGCGACGACGAAACCCGCCATCGCAGAGAGCAGGATCGAGCCATCCAACGACAGGTTGATCACGCCGGCCTTCTCGGTGATCGTCTCGCCCATCACAGCGAAGATGATGGGCGGCGACGCGGCCAAGACGGCGGCAATCAGAGTGACGATGTCCATTTCACCTTCTCCGCGCCACCAGGCGAGCCCGCAGGCCGCCTACTATCAGGACGGCCAACACCAGCATGCCCTGAATCACACCGCCCAATGAGGAGTCCAGTTGGGCCTGCAGCGCCAACTGGAGGCTGCCCATGCTGATTGCGGCGAAGAAGAGCGAAATCGGGATACTCCAGAGCGCGTTAAGATTGGCCAGCAGCACGACCAGGATCGCCAGGAAGCCATAGCCACCGGAGATCAGCGGGAAGAGTTGGTGACGCGAGCTGGTACCAGCGACCAACGTCCAGCCGGCCATCCCTGCCAGCGCGCCGCACAGCACGAAGGCAGCCAGCATATAGCGGTCGGTGGGCACACCCAGCAGGAAGGCCGAGCGCAAGTTCTTGCCGATGGCCTTCAGCCGCAACCCGAAATAGGTGCCGCGCAGCGCGATGTAAACTAAGATGATCGCGGCCAGGCCCAAGAGGAGTTCGACCAGGCTGACGTTGACGCCCTGGATGGCGGGCGGCAGCCACAACGATGGTGAAAACGGTTGCGTGCCGCTGGTGGAGCCGATGCCCGGTCGCTTCCACGGCCCCAGTACCAGGTAGACGGTCAGACTACCGGCGATGAAGTTCAATCCCAGCCCGCCGAAGATTTCGTTCACCTGGCCATAGAGCTTGAGCACACCGGTCGACAGCGCCCAGAGGCCGCCTCCCACAACCGCAGCCAACAAGGCCAGGATCAGCATCGGGACCGGCGGCAGTGAATTCTGCGCCGCCCGCATGACGCCGGTGGCGAAAATGGCGCCCATGATAATCTGACCCTCGATGCCGATGTTCCACAGTCCGGCCGTGAAAGTGATGAGCAGGCCGGCACAGCACAGCAACACGGGTACCCAGGCCGTCAGCACATAGCCTACCTTCGCGGGTGAGCCGACAGCCCCATCCCAGATGAGCCGGAGTCCAATCAGGCGCGCGACTCATGCGCACCTCCCTCAGTGAACCCCTTACCTCCAATCAACTCCCCCAACTGCTCCACGTTGACCCGTCGAGCATCCAGCGGAGCCGATACCTGGCCGCCAAAAAAGACCAGGATGCGGTCGCTGCAATCGAGCAACTCCTCCAGGTCGGACGAGAGGAAGATGATGGCCGTGCCTGGCTTCGTGCGCTCCAGCAGTAACCTCCAAATGTACTCGGTTGACTCGACGTCCAATCCGTGCGTGGGGTGTTCCATCAGCAGCAGCTTGAGTTGCGGCGGTAGCAATGCCAGTAAGGTGCGCTGCTGGTTGCCGCCCGAAAGTTCCTCAATCCAGGACGTGGGCCGGCCCTTGATGCGATACTGCTCGATGCTCTTAGCTGCCGAGATGGCCGCGCCGGGCCAGTTCACAAAGAAGCCCCTCCTATGCTCGGCCAACGCCATGTGCTCGGTCAGCGTCATGCCAGCAATCAGACCTTCTTCCAGCCGGCCTGCGGGCATGTAGGCCACTCCAGCACCCTGAAACCGATGATAGGATTGGCCGGTCATGTCCGCGCCGGCCAGACGCACACGGCCAGATGAAGGCGCTCGTAACCCACCCCGCCAGGCCGATCACCTCGCCGGGCATGATATCTAAGCCCAGAATCTTCAGCTCGAGCCGCCCATCGCTGACGGTCACGCGATCCAATTGCATCAGCGGGCCTTCGGTTCGCACAGGCTGCGGCTGCCGTTTGATCCGCGGGATGTCCTGGCCGAACATCATTTGCACGAGCTTATCGGTGGCGTAGGGCCTTTGCGCATGGCCGGCCACCCGACCGCGGTTGAGGACCGTCACCTCGTCGCACAGCGCCTCGACCTCCTTCAGTTTATGCGAGACAAAGATGACGGACATGCCCTCCTGGGCCAGCTTGCGCAAGGTGGCGAACAGCTTGTCTCGTTGTTGGGCTGAAATGGCCGTGGTCGGCTCGTCCAACACCAGGGTGCGTGCGCCGAGCCACAGCAGGCGAGTGATCTCCAGTTGCTGCCGCTCGCCGATGCTCAGCTCTGAGACGCGGGCGTCCGGGTCGAGGGTGAAGTCGAACCGGCCTGACAGATCATGTAGCTCGCGTCGCGCGCGGTCGCGATCAGGCGCCAGGCCGCCAGGGCTGCCCAACACGAAGTTGTCCAGCACGGTCAACGCCGGGAAGTCGAGCGGGTCTTGATACAACATGCCTACGCCGCGTGCCACTGCCTGGGCGGGAGAGGTCATGGTCACCAACTTGCCGTCGAGCAGGATTTCGCCGCTGTCGGCTGCAATGAACCCGTTGAGGATCTTCATCGACGTGCTCTTGCCAGCACCGTTTTCACCCAGCAGCCCGTGAATGGTACCCGGCTCGATGTGTAACGTAACACCGTCGTTGGCATGCACCGTTCCGAAGTGTTTGTGGATGTCTTTGAGTTGGACTTTCATGGGTGGTTGGAGGGCGTTCTATGGCGGCGAGGGGCGGTCATAGCCGCCCCCCGCCGAAGTGTGGAGAGGCTTTTTACGACTTGCTGGGGCCTTCCATGCCTTCCAGAAGTTGCGGCATGTACCAGATTTGCAAGTCGGTGGCGACTTCGCCATCTTTCAGGTAGACCGAGCCATCCTGAAAATTCAACGGTCCTTTGAACAAGACGATGGAGCCGTCGCCCAGCCCCTTGATGAACTGGTCGACCTTGGCGGCGTTATCCGGGCTCAGCGCAGGGCCTTTCACGAAGCCCACGGCGCTCGTGTCGGGGTTGTCAATATCCTTCCAGTCCGGCCCGTTCCAGTCCCAGTACTGGGCCCACTTGCCGTCCTGGATCATCTTGATTGCCTTCACGTAGGCCGGGCCCCAGTTGAAATACGGCACGCCCAGGCAAACCTCGGGGGCCTCCTTGCAGCCCTCTTTGTAGTCGTACTGCACCGCCCAGACCTGCTTGCCGGCCTTCGCCAGCTTGCCGGCTTCCACCAGCGCTTCGGTGGTGTCAATGCCGGAGATCACCACATCGTAGCCGCTGTTGTAGAAGTCGTCGGCCACCTTCGTGGGATCGAGGGTCTGGCCGGGGATGTTGAACCAGAAGCCGATCCAGGTGACCTTGAACTTGAGGTCCTGGGCATCCTTCTTGAGGACGTTCGTCCAGCAATACTTCGCGCCCAGGAAAGCCGAAGCGGAAAGGCGGCGAGTTTCGTCGTTGATCAGCGGGCCGAGATAGCCGATCTTGCCGGTTTGGGTGGTCAGCGCAGCGGCGCAGCCGGCGATCATCTTGCCGTACTCCATGCGGCCCATGAAGTTACTTTCGTTCTTCGGGGCCTTGAAATCCTTGCCGTCCTTCCAGGCTTGATCGCCGGAGACGTTGATGATCGGCACTGCGGGGTACTTCTGAGCGGCTTCGAGGGTGCCGTCTTTGAAGTCATCGGAGGTGGTCAAGATCAGCCTGGCGCCCTTCGAGATCAGGTCATCCACCACCTGCGGCACGGTGACGCCGGGTTTGGCGCCGGGGTTCAGGTTGTCCACGTAGATCATCTTGGCGCCGGGGATCTTGGCCTCAGCGTACTTGCCGGCCGCGTAGTGGGCTTCGCTCCAGCCGTGGTCGTTGTAGGGGCCAACCAAAATGACGCCAAAGGTGAATTCGCCGCCGGCTGCCGGCTTAGTCGGCTCGACCTTGGTGGCCGGGGCAGCCGGCGCCTTGGTCGGTACAGCCGTGGGCGCGGCCGCGGGCGCGCACGCGCCCACGACCATCGAGAGGACGATCAGCAGGGCGATCACGCCCCAGAATTTGCGAGACATGTTTGCCTCCTCCTGTTGAAGAATGGATTGGGAAAACGCGAGAACACTGCGATGTGCGATCGGTTAAGTGGTGTGCAGGGCACCTCCTCTCTATCTTCATTGCGCGATTTGAGTCGCACTGTTTTTTCAAACAGACACAGGTTCCAGACGCGGCTGCATCGGGCGTGATCCGACTTCCGGCGCAAGCCTGCTGGTGTGAATCGAGACGACCGGCGCGCCATCACACCGGAGCTGCTCGATCAGTTCAAGATTGGCCTGATGGAGTTCGGGATCATCTTCAGGCAGGACGATGACGGTTGCCCCAGCCGGGATCGGCTCTACAAGCCCGGGCTGCTCAACCAAATACCTCACGAACTCCTCGTCAAGCACGAGATTTTTCGAGACCATCGTTTTCTCTTCCATCGGCTCAACTCCCGTTCGTATTGCTCGCGATAACGCAACCAATTCTTCCGGTAGCGGATGCGGTCTCTTGGCCCAAGCTGAAAAGTGAAGGCATCTTCGGTCACTGCACTGACAATCCTGTCGGACTGATGAATTCGGACGATTCCAATTTTACCTCCAGGAGGACACATGGAACTCAACGACATGGTACGCGTGGCGCGCGGGGCTGCGCCGGCTGACCTGGTGTTGCGTAACGCCAGGCTGGTCAACGTCTACTCCGGCGAAATCTATCCCACCGACGTGGCGATCCTCGGCTCGCACGTGGTGGGGATTGGCCCGGGCTACGAAGCCCACCAGGAGATCGATCTGAAAGGCAGCTATCTGGCCCCGGGGCTGATCGATGGGCACGTCCACATCGAGAGCTCGATGGTCGGTGTGCGCCAGTTTGCCGAAGTGGTCGTCCCGCGCGGTGTGACAGCCGTGATCGCCGACCCCCACGAGATTGCCAACGTCCTCGGCCTGGATGGCATCCGCTACATGTTCGACCAGGCCAAATACGGCCAGCTCAGCATGTTCGTGATGGTGCCGTCCTGCGTGCCGGCTACCCACATGGCTACCTCCGGCGCCTATCTCGAAGCCAAGGACATCGCCGCGCTTCAGAACGACCCGTGGGTGCTAGGGCTAGGGGAGATGATGAACTACCCCGGCGTGGTCCACGGGGATCAGGGCGTGCTCGACAAGATCGCGGCGTTCAAGACCCGCGTCCTGGACGGCCACGCGCCCGGGATGACTGGCAAAGCCCTGAACGCCTACCTGGCGGCTGGCATCGGTTCCGATCACGAATGCACCACCGTGGAAGAGGCGCTGGAGAGGTTGCGGCTCGGCATGTACATCCTGGTCCGCGAGGCGACGAACGCGCACAACCTGGGCACGTTACTGCCACTGATCAGCCCGGATAATGCCCGGCGACTCTGCTTCTGCACCGATGACCGCCACCCGGCCGATCTGCTGGACCAGGGTGGGGTGGATTTTCTGGTGCGCAGCGCGCTGCGCTCGGGCGTGGACCTGGTGACTGCCATCCGCATGGCCACGCTCAACACCGCCGAATGGTTCCGCCTCTACGACCGCGGCGGCATCCGCCCCGGCAACCGCGCCGACCTGATCGTGTTCGACGATCCCCAGGCGCTCGACGTGCGCCTGGTGCTGCGCGGGGGGCAGATCGTCGCCGAGGACGGGGTGATGCTGCCCTACAACCTGCCGGACCGGCTGTCCTACCTGCGCGGTTCCATGAACGTCAACTGGCACTCGGTGAACTTCACCATCCCCGCGGAGGGCCGGTGCGCCCACGTGATCGGCGTCATCCCCGATCAATTGAGCACCGAGGATCGCATCCTCGAGATCCCGGCGGCGTCGGGCGTTACCGCGCCCGATATCGAACAGGACATCATCAAGATAGCCGTCATCGAGCGGCACATGGCCAGTGGCCGGATCGGCAAGGGGTTTGTGCAGGGGCTGGGGCTGCGCCGGGGCGCGATCGCCTCCACCATCGCCCACGACCACCACAACCTGATCATCGCCGGCGCCGACAACGTATCCATGACCACCGCGGCCGCGGCTGTCGGCGACATGGGCGGCGGGCTGACCGTGGCGGACGGCATCCATATCCTGGCGCAACTGCCATTGCCGGTCGCCGGCCTGATGTCCAACCGGCCGATCACAGAGGTGCGCCAAACCCTGGATGAGGTCATCGGTGCGGCCAGGAACCTGGGCTCGGAGCTGCACGACCCGTTCATGGCGCTCAGCTTCCTGGCGCTGGAGGTGATCCCCCACCTGAAGCTCACCGACCAGGGGCTGGTGGACGTCGATCAGTTCAAGATCGTGCCGTTGTGGGTGGATTGAGGCGTGACACGGTGACACGGTGACGGGGTAAATTGGTAAATTGGTAAATTGATAAATTGGTAAATTGGTAAATTGGTAAATTGGT
>PHCA01000262.1:1242-6776 GCA_002842085.1 Chloroflexi bacterium HGW-Chloroflexi-1 | reverse complement strand
CTGGCGTGCGCGGCCGCGGGCGAAGCGGATGAAAGCTGGCACGACCTATTGAACGCTCTCGCAAGCGAATCGGCGAATCAACGAATCAGCGAATCAACGCGCGTCATTCTCGCGCACGGTGCGACGTCCGGCGCGGCGATGCTGATGGGATTTGTAGCGGGGATTGACGTGTGATAAACTACTGTGACGTATCTCCCCCCACGTTTCAGAATCGCTTGCATTGGTCAACCCGGTTGCGCAGCACACCAGAGGAGGCAACTTATGAAGCGCATGACCCTGACGGCCGGAATGCTCGCCGCGTGGCTCGTCGTCCTGGCGCTGGTCGGCGGATGCTCGAAACCGACCCCTACGCCCATGCCGACGGCTACTCCCGAACCGACGGCCACCCCCACGGCCACGCCGATCCCGCTGGCCGAATGGGTTGCCGAAGGGGATGCCGCCAGCCAGCGGAGCGATTTCGCCGGCGCCGAAGCCGCCTACAAGCGGGCCATAGACGCCGATCCCAAGTACGCGCCCGCATACATCGCCCTCAGCCGGGTCTACGGCTGGCAGATCGGGCGGCAAGACGAAGCGCTTACCCCCGCACAGAAGGCCGTTGAGTTGGCCCCCGAGAACGCGGCGGCCTGGGCCGCGCTGGCTGAAGTTTACGTCGGTCGCAGCAATCCAGTCGAAGCGGTCCAGGCGGCCGAAAAGGCCGCCAAACTCGCGCCCGACAACGCCGACGTCCAGGCGGCCCTGGCGCAGGCCTATCTCATGGATCGCCAATACGATCCGGCCTACAAAGCGGCTGTGCAGGCCGTCAAGCTGGCGCCCCAGTCCGCCAACGCACATTTCGTGTTGTCCGATGTGCATTGGGCCAGGGCCGACTTCGCCCGCGCCCGCGCGGCCATGGAACGCGCCGTCTCCCTCTGGCCGCGCTTCGCGCCGGGTCAGGCAGCTCTGGGCATGATGCTCGTTCAACTTCAGCTCTACGAGCAGGGCCAGAAGCAGTTCGAGGAAGCCCAGAAGATCATCCCCGACTACCCGGTGGCGTTGCTGGGTCTGGCGCGGATGCGCCTGATGCAGCGCGGGAGCCGCCTCTACCTCGGCCAGGCTTACCTGCTACTGAAGGACTATGCCAGCGCCTTGAAGGAATTGGAGACGTACAAGAAACTCCGGCAGTCAGACGACGCCTGGCTGGGCATGTTGATTGATGCCCTCAAGCAGGGTTATGAGCTGCGCGAGGAGAAAACGCTGGCCGATCTGGCGCAGTGGGGGAGCAGCCAGACCGACCAGCCGATCACGTTCCAAGTGGATGCGAGCGGCACGACCACGCGCACCCTCATTCTGTCAATCCGGGCCACGGCCGATCAACAGCCGAAGGCTGCCTACGAAAGAGCCGCCCAATTGATGGACATCGCCGCGGCGTTCGGCCCCCGGATCACGCCCGCGCTCAACGGGGGCGCGACGATGCAAGTAAAAGACGCGCAGGGCGGCCAGTGGTTCAGCCTGCACGCCGACGCGCAACAACTCAGGGACTGCTTGATTTTGCTGGACTCGCTGGACAAGTTCCGCAGCCGTCTCCGGTTCGTGCAAGAGGGAGGCAAGGCGGAAACCCCGGAGCTGACCGACAAGCTGGTGAAGACCACTGGCGAAGATGTCGCCAGGCTGCGCGGGCTGGAGGCCAAGACCGCCATCCCCTTCCAGCGGCTCAAGCCGGCCGAGTTAGAAGATCGCGTCGGCCACAGCATGGATACGCAGGTGAGCGAGGCGACCCGGCCCGACGAGCTGCTCTTCACCCTGGTCGGGCTGATCGAGCCGGCCACGACGCTGGCGCAGGCCGAGACGAAGCTGGCCCGATCCGAAATCCTGGGCTTCTACGACTCGAAGGAAAAGAGCTTCTACTTCGCCGAGGGCAAGGCGCCGGGCCTGATGGATCGGCTGACCATCGCCCACGAGTACACTCACGCTCTGCAAGATCAGCACTTCGACATCGGCCGCACGCGGGCGGAGGAAAAGAACAGCGACCGCCAACTGGCCTACCTGGCGCTGGTCGAAGGCGACGCGGGGCTGACCGAGCTAACCTACGGCGACGAATACCTGCCGACGCTGGAGATGATCCAGACCTTCACCCTGGCGCGCGGCGGGGCGGATGAGGAAGAGCTGGAGGACGTCCCCGCTTTCCTGCGGGAGAGCTTCAACTTCCCCTACCAGCAGGGGCTGGAATTCGTGGCCGCGGTGCAGGCGACGGGCGACTGGGCGGCTGTCAACGATCTATACAGCAAGCCGCCGGTCTCCAGCGAGCAGATCCTGCACCCCGAACGCTATCGCGCCGGCGACGCGCCGGTCGCGGTGCAACTACCAGACCTGGCTGCGGTAATGGGTGAGGGTTGGAAACAACTCGACAGCGACACGCTGGGCGAATTCGGCTGGCGGCTCATCCTGACCAGGCACATCGGGCCAGGCCCGGCCGCCGTCGCGGCCGACGGCTGGGGTGGGGACAGTTATGTCCTGTTGCAACAGGGTTCGTCTTCTGCGGCGGTGATGCGCACCGTGTGGGACAAGGAGACCGAGGCCGAACAGTTCTGGGCGCTGCTGCGCAAGGGGCTGGATCTGCGGCCCGGCTACAACGAGGTGGTGAAAGACCTGACCGGCGAGGCTCGCACACGCGCCTGGCAGGGCGCCGACGCCTTCTGGACCATTCGACTGGAAGGTAAGGCGGTCACGGCCGTCATCGGCCCGACCGAGGAGCAAGCGCAGAAGCTGCTGGACGGGCTATAGGGGAAGCAACCCCAGGCTGATCTTGATCGCTTCGTCCACCTGGCGCATGATCGCCGCGTCCAACTGACCAACATAGCGTTCCAGGCGACGCTTGTCCATAGTCCGGATTTGGTCTAGCCTGATCGAGGAGTTCTGCTCGAGACCGGCCGTGCCTGCAGAAATCCGAACTTCTGTCGGGTAGGGCCTGGGAGGCAGGGTGGTGGTGAGCGCCGCTACGATGACCGTGGGGGAAAACGTATTGCCCGTGTCGTTCTGAATGATCAACACGGGGCGATAGCCTGCCTGCTCATGTCCAACGATGGGATCGAGATTGGCATAGTAGACCTGACCACGGCGATACTCTCTAGCCATCTTTATACCTCCCACGGCGCGTAACGATCCCAGGCCTCTTGTTCGGCGACGAAGAATTCCTGAGCCAGTTGACGGCTCTCCTCAGCCCGATACAGATAGCCTTCCTTCAGCAGCTCGCGAAGCTCCTGTCGGCGCTGAGCTTCGACGTATTGTTCCAGCGCCTCACGGACCAGCCGGCTGCGGCTGAAGTTCAGTTTGGCCGCCACTTCTTCGGCCTGTGACAGCAAGCCGGGCGGGATGGTGACGATGACTCGTTGCATGGTGGTAACAGTAGACATATCGGCAGCACCTCCTGTAAAGATGTAGTTGAAGTATATACCGCAAGAGCATACTTGTCAACGCAATGACCCCACACCCTCATTTCATCCCCGGCCTCGAGCTGGGGAAACGCTTCTACCAGGATGCCGTCCGGCCGATCCTCGACGCCGAATACCCTGGCCTGCGCCACAGCGCCGCGCTCGTCGGATCGGGATCGGAGATCCTCGGCTTCGACACGACGTGTGGCTCTATCTGCTGGCGGCCAGTTGGACACGCATCGGCCAGGCGGAGCACCTGATGGGGCGGGCGGGTTTCGGCGGCGACGAAATCGGCGCCGCGCTGATCGGGTCGCGGCTCGTGCGCGATCTGATGCGGCTCTGCTTCCTGATGGAGCAGCAGTACGCGCCCTACCCGAAGTGGTTCGGGACGGCGTTCATGCAGTTGGCCTGCGGCCCGGAGCTGGCGCCGATCCTGCGTCGCGCCCAACTGGCGGAGACCTGGCAGGAGCGGGAACAGCATCTCTGCGCGGCCTACGAGCGCGTGGCCGCGCTGCACAACAGCCTGGGCCTCACCGAGCCGCTGGCCCCAACGGTCAGGCCCTTTTGGGGCCGGCCGTTCCAGGTCATCGGCGGCGAGCGATTCGCGGAGGCGCTGGCCGGCCAGATCAGCGACCCCGTGGTGCAGCGCATCGCCAGCCGGAGCCTGATCGGTGGCATTGACCAGCTCAGCGACAGCACCGATCTGCTGTCGGATCCGAGCTGGCGGGAGGCGCTGCGCGGGCTGTACGCATGAGCGTGTCTCGAAACAGACTAGCGCGGGTATGACAGATTGGATGAGTTGTGGTAGACTTGGGACATCCTGCTGCGTGGAAGGTGAGCAACTATGGAAACCTTGACAACCGGCACAATGACTGCGTCACATTACATCACGAGCGATCCCGCGTTGCTACACGGGGAACCGATCATCCGTGGCACCAAGACCCCGGTGCGCGCGATTGTGGAGTTGTGGCGCTTGGGGACGCCGCCCGAAGTCATTCCTTTGCACCTGCCACATTTGACCTTAGCCCAAGTCTTCGACGCGCTCAGCTTCTATGAGGAGCATCAACCCGAAATCAACGCCTACATCGAGCGCAATCGTGTACCGGAGCATCTGGTCCATCCTTATGTGCGTGCGGCCCCTACGAGATTGCCAACCGGGCGGCAATTTTACTCGACACCTTGATGGCTGACGAAATCGAGGGCCAATTGCTCTATATTTGAGGGGCACAAACAGACTGCGACAGAACCTGGAAGATTTCACCGAGTGGGCCGCCTTCTATAAACTCAAGCAGCGCCGTGAACGGGTGTTGGCTCGGTGACTGGGTTGAGAAGATAACGATCGTGGTTGCGCGCAACGTCGCGGCGTTTACCGTCACCCTTGCCCAAGCCCTTGCCAAGCTCCCGCATCAGATTGCGAGCCTGCTCTAGCCTGGCCTGGCTTTCCAGCCATTCGGCAAGGGCGATGGTCGCAACTTCCTTTTCCAGCCGCTGGCGGGCCTGGGCCAACGCGCTCAGTTGGCCGTATTGCTCGGACGACAGTTCTAATTCGACAGTGATCGTGTCCATAAGCTCGCTCTCCATGAACCGTTTGAGGCAAGTATAGCACAAAGGAACGTGTCCGGCTAGGGAACCGCAGCCGCCGGGTGCATTTCAATCCTGGGGCAACCGTCATTGCGAGCGTTTTTTGCGAAGCAATCTCCTGCGATGTCAAGGATTGCTTCGTCGCAAACCCCGCTCCTCGCAATGACGCGCGCCCAAACTGAAACGCACCCGCAGCCGCCAACCTGCCGCAGTTTCCCTGAGTTCCTCCGAGTTCCCTGAGTTTTCCCTTCGGTCGCGGGCCAGCCCGCGCTATATCATTATGCAAGGAGGCATTCAACCGATGAAGATCATCGATCTCACCATCCCCCTGGGCATCGCCACGCCGCCGTGGCCCACGTATGAGCCACTGCAGATCAAGTATTTCAAGCGGCTGGCACCCAACGGAGCCAACGGCCAACTGCTCACCCACTCCAACCACCTGGGCACGCACCTGGATGGCGAGATCCACTTTTACACCCCCGGCAAGGACATCGCCAGCCTGGAGATGGACTTCCTGGTCGGCCCCGCGGCGGTCGTGGATCTGTC